>DATMPC010000011.1 GCA_035567895.1 Terriglobales bacterium
CCTTTGCACCGCACCTCGACTCGCCTACAAGAATCACGAGGCAACTCGGGCCCGGTCTGACAACTCCATCACCCACAGTACAACAGCAAAACTTCGACTGAAGTCCGACGGAAACCAATTTCTTCACAGCTTCCTGTCCCCAGGTTTCCCCCCAGGTTTCTTCCTGTCCCCAGGTTTCTTCCAGGTTTCTTTCCCACTTATCATGGATGTCCGCTTTTTCTCTTTCCGGTCCCCTTTTTCCCGCCCCCGTTCAAAGAGAATCAGTTGTCGTAAGAGTCCGCAAAAATCTCATGTCTCAAGCTAAATCCCGCTGACTCGACAACATTCTTCGCTTTGGCCAAAAATCGCTGTCCATGCTGATCGGGCTTGTGCTTGAACACAACGTTGATTACTACTGGGCGGCCTCTTGAATCTGGATAGCTTGTAAGAATCTCGCCGCTTTCAATGAAAGCGAGATACCAATTGATCTTCTCTTGCAGCATTAACTGGTGCTCATTGCTGTTACTCCAATCCAGATGATCAGAAATCGTGAGAATGACTTCTCCCGTGGCTTTGTCAACTCCCGTAAAGTCGATAACCCTTGGCTGATCTACAGACATGCGTTTCGCTATGTTAATTAGACTCGGACTACTTCTTGAGATCCTCTGGTCTGATCACCTTGACTTTAGTTGGGGGGATTTGTGAGCCTCCCGGGAAACCAGGCTTACCGTGACCGCATACCGTACACCCTGTCCTTTCAATTTCTGGGAAGGCTTGCTTTTGCTTGTCGGTTAAAGGAGCTGTTTCTGATCCCTTTGCCTCTGTCAGAGCAACTTTTTCAGACTCTTTGCCGGCAAAATCGAGTCTTGTTTTAACTCCACTCTCGGTCTTCACCGTAAGCTGTTCTACAACCCCTGCTTGCTTCGATTCAAGTTCAGTCTTGACGACTTGCTCAAAGGCCTTTCCCGTGGCTTTATTTACGACCATTTGTTCCGCTTTCGACGTCGCACCCTTTAAGAGCCCCGTTTCTACGCCTTCTACCGCCCCTCCAGCCGCCAGGCCAACGAGGTCTAGAACGGCCTGAACAAATGGATGGCTCAAGGTTTTCACTAGGGCGTTCGCCAGGATCGGAGCTACCCTCCTCGATTCCTCCATTGCTTGTTCATAAGGCATTGGACCTTCGTGCCCATCCGGATCCGCGTGGCTCATGGGGTTGTTGCGGACGTAGCTGTAGAGGTTTAGGGATTGGGGTCGGAGAGGTCGGCGTAGGGGACGGGCTCGGGCTTGTCGGTCCAGTCCGGGCTCATCCAGCGTCCCATAGCGGAGGAGTAGTAGCGCGCGCCGAAATAGTCGAGGCTCGACTCCGAGTCGCGCTCCTTGCCGGTGAACTTGTAGTGGGTGGTAGTGATCTGCGGGTTCCATTCCTGCCCGAAAGGCAGAAACGTGTTTTGCCAGACAGACCGACCTATTCAGTTATCAAGATCCCAGAATTCTTAAGAAGGCCTGATGTTTTCACTCGCCCAACCTGGAAGTAGACTCAGCACTACTCCCTCCGCAATCTCATGCTGTTGAGAAAACACAATCTTGTTATTTTTCTCCTGAAATGGAACCGTAACTGCCCAGTTGGTGATCGCAGGCCCTGAAAGAGTCAGCAGAATATTTCTCGGGGCGCCCTCTTGCTCGAGCTTTCCCCAGAAATAGCTCTGTTCGTCAAAGTCCTCATCGGCGAATTCCTTAGAACGAGCAATAAAGATCGTAATTATGGCTAGAGCTTCATGTTCTTTCGCCTCGCGTATGATTTTCTCAGTAGAGTCAGCTTTATGTTCCTCATCCTCTAGGTTCATCGGTCTCAGGACGGGCTCTCCCGATTTTGTAACGATGAAGGCTGTTGGATCTAGTGTGCGATCTTCCGCGAGGAACTTCTTCGAGAGCTCAAGAAGTTCCAGCGCGTACCCCTTTATGTCCAAATGTTCTGACAATTTGGCAACCTATTTGTCGAGAGGGTGTGTTTCGTTAGGAAGCTTCAATTTCTTGTATTCTTTCTCACGGTTCAGGTTCCTCTGCCGATTGGGGTGCCGTTCGGCTTCGAACGCTTTCCGAGTCTTGCCCTGTGCATTGACGATATGGGCGTCCGGCTTTCTGTTTGAATCTAATCCCTTTACCTTCGTGTTGGATTCTACAGTTTCGCCCGGTTTCGCCTCGTCTTTGGCTTTCTCGACAAGCTCACCTACTTTCGCTTGGTGATCTGGTTTCCCTGGCGAGCCATAAGGATTAGGGGGTGATGCATCCTTGTGGAAGAGCAGTGGCGATCCCATCGGATCGGAACCAGAGATCGGAATTAAGCCACCATTGGCTTGGATTGCATCAAATCCTTTTTGAATCCAGCCTTTGGATTCGGCATATCCAACTGCGACAGCGGCGGTAACCGCACCGACAGCCTGTTCCACATATGGCGATAGCCGTTCCCAAACAGCTTGAACTGGTGGACTCTCAAGGATTTCTTCGACGACTGGATTTTGATGACCGTCAGAATCCGCGTGGCTCATGGGGTTGTTGCGGACGTAGCCGTATAGGTTTAGGGATTGGGGGTCGGAGAGGTCGGCGTAGGGGACGGGCTCGGGCTTGTCGGCCCAGTCCGGGCTCATCCAGCGTCCCATGGCCGAGGAGTAGTAGCGCGCGCCGAAATAGTCGAGCATCGACTCCGAGTCGCGCTCCTTGCCGGTGAACTTATAGTGGTTGGTGGTGATCTGCGGGTTCCACTCCTGCCCGAAGGGCAGGAACGTGCCTTGCCAGATCGGCCAGCCTCCTTCGGAAGTCAGCACTCGCGATGTGCCTAGATGGTCATCGTGATAGTACGTCGTGGTGAGGAAGGGGTACGGACCAGATCCAGCACTATGGTTGACTTCAAACAACCGTCCCGTGACTCCGCTCGTTCCACTTAGGCTCGCACTAGCTGAAGTTTCGCTCGTGTAAATTGGCCGAACCGTTCCGTCGGGGCTGACAATCACGATTTTGTCGTAATAAATATCCCACACTCCAGGTTGCGTGTAGCCGTCCGCGTGAACGCTTACCGTCCCAAGTGTCTTACCAGCAAACTGCGAGATATCGACGATGCGCGAGTGCCATACGCCTGTTGTATTGTCGTTATTAAGCTGTTGGCCGTCTTGATCGTATGTATTCCAGTTGGAATTCGTGCCATCGGCGAACGACAACATCATACCGCCGCGTGCGCCGGCAGACTGCCACTGGCGGAAGTAGAGCTTGTCGCCGGATTGGACGACATAAGGAAGCCAAGCAACATTAGGCGTGTAAACCGTGTACTGCCAGCCGCAATTCGAACAGTTGTTTCCCTGAATGTGGATGCGGTATTCGAAGGAATCGGCCTTCGCGATACGTTGCCCGTTTGCGTAGATGTAATCTGACCAATCGCCGCTCGCAGGCTTGTACTCCGCGATTGGCTGGCCGTTAAAGTAGATATACTCAGTTGCGTCAGAGCCTACGTCCTTCCGCACGCGGTTGCCATCGGCGTCGTAGGTGTACGTTGCGCCATTTGTGTCTACGCTCTTGATGCGACTCTCGGCGTCATAGATGTAGTTGTGGAAGGTATCACTCAGCAGGTTGCCAGCGGGATCGTAGTTGTAGCCAGTCTGTGAAATGCGGTTGTTCCCATCAAAGTTCGGCGTAAACGCCGCAGTACCAAACTGTTTGAGGTTTCCCCAGGGATCAGGCAAGAATGTTTGGTTGAAGTTGCCATCAGTCTGGCTCGCGCTAGTGATCCGGCTGAGCCAATCGTACGCGTAGCTCTGATTTCTCGTAGCGCTCAGTCCATCGACAACGCTCACCACATTACCAGCGTTCCCGTTATTGAAACTCGATTCACCGTAATAGAAAGCGCGATTCACCAAGTAGGGATTACCTGAAAGGCTCGCTTGGGATACTTGCTGAATCGGTTGCAGCCGAGAGTTGAGGTTTTCATAGTTCCAGACGCTATTTCCAAAATAGGACAATCGTAATGCGCCGGTCGGGTGGTAGCCAGGATTCCCACTGGCATTTTGGTAAGCCGTAAAGTATGAGTAACTAGCATATCCGCCGTTGAAATTATCGAAGTTTACATTCAAAAGCCGACCTACGGCGTTGTAACCCTCAGTAATCTTGCGCCCACTCGGATAAATAAGCGAGGTCAGGTGGCCGGCCAAGTCATAGGTTGCATTCACCGGGCTGCCGGTGTCGTTACAGTAGCTCGGAATACAACTACTCTGGCGCACAACGCGACCCATCGCATCGAACGAATACGTTGTCGCAGCGTTTACTTCATTCGAAATATGAATCAGGCGGCCGACGGAATTGCTGACAGGGATGGAGTTCCCGCAGCATGTGTACACTGCCAGATCGTAGGTGTAATCGGTCGGTGGGGTTCCGTCAGAATGAGTCTTTAATGTCAACCGATGAAGCGGATCATAAGAGTAACTGGCCGCGATCCCTCGCGCGTCAGTCTTGCTGATCAGATTGCTATCTGCATCGTAACTGTAGCTCGTAGATCCCGATTCGGGATTGTATGCGGTTAACAACCGCGAGAGTGAATCATAAGTAAAGCTGCGCGTGCGCGGCGCGGAGCCGTCTCCCAGCTGATTGACGTAGGTGAGGTTGCCGAGAGCGTCATAGGTGTAATAGGTCGGATACGAGCCCGAGGTCAGCGAACCGGTGGACGGATTTGGTTCGACTACCTGGGTAAGGCGGCCCAGCGCGTCGGTTGTGCTCTGTCGCTTGCGTCCGGTTTCATCGGTGACGACCACTGTCGGAAAGGCTGAGTAGTCGGTCTGGACCGTGTTGCCATCTTGCCGTGTAAGGATGGTCTCTCGGCCTACGGCGTCATATGTGTGATAGGTCGTGCCATCCGTCGGAGACGGCGCAGCACTTCGATATGGATTGGTTACCGAGTACACGCGCCCTAGGGCGTCGTAAGTGGTATCGGTGATGTCCGCGCCTTCTGGGTCCGAGGTGAGCTGCGTCCGCTTGATTCGTCCCAAGCCATCGTAAAAGCTGTCGCTCACGACACTCGGATTCGGGGTTGCGAGAACGGTCTTGGTGATGTGCGGCGGGACAGGGTCGCCGTTGAAGTTAATTGTGGCTTGGCCCCCGTCGGGATAATTTGCCGACAAGATCCGTCCAAGAGTGTCGTATGAATAGCCAGTCGATTGGTTGTTTTGGTCCGTGAAAGTCGTGAGCAGCCCAGTATTGAAATCGTAGTTGCCGGAGATGATGTGATGAATGCTGCCCGTATCCGGCATCTGCGTCTGCGTGACGTAGGCTCCAGCAAAGCTTGACGAGTAACTGTACGTAGTGGTGTGCCCGCCCGGATCGGTCACCTGATAAGGCATTCCCGTGTCGTAATAGGTTGTGGTAGCTTGCAGCGTTCCGCCGGTTGTGTTGAGCCATTCGCGAACGGAAGTCTGATTACCGCGTATTCCTGGATTGGGAATGCTTGTATCGTGCTGTGTTGTGATTCCTGAGCCCGCAAGGCCATACTCGTCGTATCCATAGCTGGTGGATGCGACTTGATTGCCTGCGCCATCGTAGACCGTCTTTGAGGAAGGGAGATCCAGAAAGTTGGCAGATAGATACGACGAATTCGCAAACGCCTGATAGCCGTGATCCGTGCGGCGCAGAAGCGGACCGGGAGCACCCTGCCCGTAAGCGTACTCGCGAGTTTCTGAAGGATTTCCTGCGTACGAGATGTATTGCTGTCCGTAGTAATAGAAGCCGAGATTATGGTCGTAGTCAGTCTCGGTTTTCGACGTCAAACCGATTGGCCAAATCGTGGTGACGCGGATCGGGTGTACGTCCATGGCCGTCGTAGTGCCATCACCGCCGTTGTCAAACGGATTGGATTGCCACGAATAATCGGTATTAACAGTCTTGAGTAGAGTGCCGGAAGTTCGCGAGCCCTGGAAGTATTGCGTTGAGGTTTCGTAGAACGAGCACGATCCGCCAAGACCTGTGATGGTGTGGGTTGTATCGTTTCCGGCAGGATCAGTGACTACCACTCCGCCGTTCATCAGTCCGTAATTGGTCGTTTTCGGCCCAGAGCCGTCATTTGCATCCACGCTCCGGCTTACCACGATTCGGCTTACTGGTATCAGCCCAGAACCACACATCGCACCGTTATTCCAACCATAGGAGATAGTTCCACCTGTAGGAAGCGTGATCCTGGTGATGTCTCCATAATTGAAGCCCGTGCCGTCGCCCGCATACTCCAGCGTCCAAACCGGACTTGTCGTCCATCCGGTCCCGTTAAAGACAACAATGTTCTGCAACATTGTTTGCGTGGTACTCAGTTCTCTAATGGGATTGCTGTTGACGTCCGTGGCCTGAAAGTTTGTCTGAATGGGAACACTAACGTAGCAGTACTTGACTTGTCGCTGTACGCCCGACGGTCCAGGAAATGTACTGATGCCAGCGCTTACGATGGAACGTGGACCGTTACATCCGGAATAATCCGTAGTGACTGAGCCGCTACCCAGAGTTCTGCCAATGGTATCGGTTATAGAGCCATCGTTGTTCAGCGTTACATAGTTCCCGTTTGGATCTTCAACGACGTCAGCACGATGGCCGTTCCTGTTCAGAGTCGTTGAATTTCCAGTGGCTGGGTAGCCACCATAAAAAATTCCGGCGTTATCAATCGTTTCGTATCCACCATTTGCCGGAGCCATCTGGTGCTGTGCACCATCAAACGTGTAAGCCGAAAACAGGTACACACTCCCGTTGTATGTCCAATGGACACCGATCTGATCAGGGTCACTGGGTACCCAAGCAGGCTGAAATTGCCACTTCCAACTGTCTGTACAAATGCCAAAGCGATTGCAGCTCTGAAACACCCAGAAGTGTTTGTTATTGGTCCAAAATGCAGTGATGTTTCGCTTTACGCTGCCACGCTGCGGATAGCTCCACAAAGGAATGTGGACGATCAGGTTCCCGTTGGTAAGGCTGACAGTATCGATTGCGCCATCTTCATAGCTTCCGTAGGGCTTGAATCCCGTTTCTAGATTCGGGTTCTGCTGAGCGAAGGCGCTCAAGCCGAGCCAGAGACTAAGCAGTGAGGTCAGGTGAATCAGTAGCTTCACTGAGCACCTCCCGAAGTCTCAAAAAGAGCGGGAGAGATAGTTTCGTTCGTGGAGATGGAATCGATGATTACGGAGCTGGTATGCTTTCCGTTCTGAGATACCTCAATGTGGAACGGGAAATAAACCCCGTCCACATTGCGAAAGTCCGAAAAGGCGGCCTGAGCATCCTCAAAGGTAAGGGCATCCACGGTGCTAGGCACGCGGTAGTCCACTCGCAAGGGCAATCCAGTGCCCTGTTCGATGTACCAATCCTGCACCTGTAACACATCTGCGGGAGAACCTGTCTCGATCGCAAGCCGTACATGTACTACGGCTTTTCCATCCGACACTTCCTGCGCAACAATCGTGTTTTTGAGAGCTCCTCCATTGCGCCTCCTGAATAAGACAACGGCTGGTAGATGCAATGGAGGTGCTGCATCTGCCACGTACGCGAACAAACTCTGCCTTTTACCGTTCACTAACTGAGCCGGCGAACCGTGCCCACTGACAAACACGCGCACGTTGGGTCCATCCCTGACCTCATCTCGAAATTCGAGCTTTGGCCCCGAGATGTCGTCGTCCCATGTAAACGCGAGACTGCGCTTGGAGTCTTCTTCGGGAAGCGCGATAGTTCCAGTGGCGTGCACATTCCTCAAAGAGGCAATTGCACGCTCTCCACCCAACGCTGCAATCGCGGCACGAATTACCGCTGAAGCATCCGCTGAATTTGAGCTTGTTACCGGCTTTGAAGTGGTATCGGCGGCCACTGGGCTCTGTGCAAGACAGTAGGTTGCGAAAACCAGAACGGCAGCGGAAAGAACGCTCGGAAAGGCTCGACTCAGTTGTCTCTGCAAGGGGGAGGCCTCCAGTAACTCTTATTTACGGAAACTAGAGTTGCGGAAGCATACCGGAGAAAATCAACTTGTCAACCTTCCCGTTGTGGAAATTCCGGAATACGGAACAGCCTGATGCAACACTTGTAGTTAGGCTATTGCAACAATCTGTGGAAAACTAGATCTTAATTCCCAGAATGAGGCTTTTCCCTGTGTGCGGTCCTATTTGTACCACATAGGAACCCTGATTATTCCCAATAAGGATTAACTGGCGCCAGCACCCACGTCGACTTTGAGCGGGGCAGCAGCTGAGGCCGGCCCTGCCATTTGGCTTGCCTTGCGCCGGTTCCACCAAATGAGCGGGCCAGTGATTGCCAGGATCGGCAGCATCAGGCTGAAGAAGGCTGCCAGAATCCGCATAGGTAAATTAAAGATGTCGCCGGTGTGGAGTTCGCGGTTCCAGATGCGGGCGTACTTTACTGCGGCTGACATGTCGCGCGAACTTTGTACTTGCAGCACTTTGCCGCTGTACGCGTCGATGCGAATCCGGCTGCGGCCGGCTGGGGTGTGGTCTTCGGGGAACTTTAGTCCGATGGTTATGGCTTGCTTTGGACTTTCGGGGAGTTGGATTCCCGTGATCCTCGCTTCCGGGAGAGTGTTGTGCGCGATCTGTACTATGCGGTCTGGCGATAGTGGAACGCTTCCTGAAGCGGGAATCTCTGGGGAGACCGGACGGACTGCCGGAGTGGATGATAATTGCTGGGCCAGCTTGCCTACTTCCCTTTCCCAATGGATACATATGCCGGTCCAGGCGAAGATAAACAAGAAGATCGACGAAGCTACTCCGACCAGGTTGTGCAAGTCGTAGTTGAAGCGCTTGAGCGATCCTTCGCCCCTCAGGAAATCCCAAGATAGGCGAAACAGCTTTCGCGGCCACCAAAGGACGATTCCTGTTATGGAAAGAACTAACAGGAATACGGAACTCCATCCGGTTATTTCGTCTGCGATCTCGCCTACGAGTAGATGCGTATGGAACTGATGAACTTTGTTGGCGAAGTGATTGGCCTGGTCGTCCGATCCGAGTACTTCGCCGGTGTAGGGATTCATGAACAGCGCAAGGTTCTTGCCGGACGCATCCTTGAGCCCGACAAAAAGCGAGAAGTCGGCGCGCTGCGGCAATCCGAACTCTTCGATTTTCGCTCCGGGATTCGCGGCGAGGAGTCTCGCTGTGATCGCGTCGAGTGAGAGCGGTTGCCCTTCCGGGTGAACGTAGGAAAGTTTGGCGTTCAGCGCGCGATCGATCTCGCCTTCGAAGGCGACCAGGGCGCCGCTGACTCCTAATAGAAAGAGGAAGAGTGCGGCTGTGAGTCCGGCCCAGAGGTGGAGGTTGAGGAGTAGTTTTCGCATGGAGGAACGCGCCTAGTGCGTCTGAAAGTCGTTCTCCACTGCCCCAAAACCCGTCTTCCGGAGCCTCAAAATATGCTCTTGAGTGCCCCAAAACCGACGTTTTTGCACCTCAGAACGACGCTCAGTCATGCCCTATAGACGTCAATAAGGGTTGAAAGTTCACTCATAACAAAGGATTTAATGCCCTCTGTTGAGGCTGCAAGCGATGTTTTGTCGGCAGTATTGCATTGCGCAAAGCCTGAAAATCGCGTTTTCCAGACCTATTTATGGAACTTACCGATCCCGAATCGGACCTGGATGGTGTTCAAACCTGGGTTGGGAACGGACAATCCGGCGTTGGAAATGTGCACATACTTGAGCGCTAAGGTGGCGTGATAGTCGTTATTGCCGAACGGAATGTGCACTCCGACGCCCGCCTGGGGCGTGAAATTGACTGCATTGGTGCCGGAGGGAACGTCGTGAGTGGTGATAAGAACGCCGCCACCGAGCTCCACAAAGGGAATAGCGTGGCTCGCATTGCGCCGGAAATTGTACTTAACGTCGAACGGAGTGAAGCTTATCCCGTACGCGTTCTGGATCGGTTGGCGCACAAAGTAGATCGGGATCGCTTCTAGTTCGTACTGAAACGATCCGCGACCGAGGTCAAAGAGCCCGAATCCGTAGCGTACGCCGGCGTTAAAGATGGTTGTGTCGCCGCGTCCGCCGGCGACGCTGTGTCCGCCTTGCGCGAAGAACTCGATTTCACGGCTGCCGCTGGTGACCTCCTGTCCCCAAAGATTGGCGCAAAACAACACTACACACAGCAATAGCAGCTTTCGCATTCGTCGATTCCCTCGATTGTTGATCGAAAAATTGAATTTATCACGCCGTGGATTCGCGGATTTGTGCCCCCCGACTGATGCACGAAAGTTACCGCTTACTTCGCCGGAACGGCGCGCCCGTACTCCGACGATCGGCCCATGCGGTCGAAATATTGATACGCAGCAAGCGCGATTTCGCTGATTGCGCGTTGTCCGGCGCGCTCATCATGCAGGTACGTCGTCATAACGCAGAGAATAAAGGGCCGATTGGGCACGAAAATGATGCCGGAATCGTTCCTAACTGCCTCGAGTTCTCCCGGTTTGTTGGCGATGGTTACATCGTTCGGCAGAAGCTTGGGAATACTGCTGTCCTTGGGTGTGGAGAGAACTTTGAAGAAGTCGGCGGTAAGTTCCTTGTCGAACAGCTTATTGCGGTAGATAGCATCGAGCAGAGTCATCATTTCGCGTGGAGTCGAGATGTTCTCTCGGCCTTGTCGAGCTGCGGCGATGTCCATCATCTTGCGCTGTAAATGCGTGTTCTTGAGTCCGAGAGACGTCAACATTCGCTCAACGTTGGGCATTCCGACGCGATCAATGAGCACATTGGTCGCGGAATTGTCGCTCACGGCGACCATCATCGTCGCTAAATCGCGATTCGTGACGCGGCTAACGCCCGGAGTAAGTCCTCCCATAATGGAACTGTCAGGGACAAGGTCCTCGCTGCGCATCGTATAGAGGTCGGCGAGCCGGGCTACGCCGCTCTCGCCGCGACGTCCACGCTGCTCCTGATCGTAGAGTTCGGCTAGAACCGCGATCTTGATGGAGCTGGCTTGCGGAAAAACGTCGTCACCGTGCAGCAGAAAAGTTTCACCGCTGCTCAGATCGCGAATAGCGACGCCCATAACGCCGTCAAGATGGCGGTCTATGTCGGTGATCTTGTCTTGTAATTTGCTCCAGAGAGCCTGCTGCTTTTCCTTGGTAGGAGTCTGCGGGCAGCAATTCGGCGCAAGAGTCTGCGCCCAGGCACAGGAGCACCCCAAGAGAAAGACCCAGAATGCCGCTTTCATTTTTCGCGCAGAATGATTCAACGCGCCAGGAAGTCCGGAGATATGCGCAATCAACGTCCTTTAGGCAGTTTCTCTGCGCGACATAGTCGCAACCGTCCCGCGGGGAGACGAACTGAACGCACTGGCGGCCTTGTACTCGTCGTCGTAGCTCTCGAATACGGTGATTAGCTTTGTAATCTGCAGCAAATCCCCGACGCGTTTGGTGAGGTTCGCCAGCTTAATGTCACCACCAGCATTGCGCGCTGTAGTGAACAGGCTGACCATAGTTCCAATGCCGCCGCTATCGATGTAGCTGACTTCTCCCAAGTTCAAGACAACACGATTGTTCTCGGCCAGCTCCCTCTTAACCGTCTCTCGCAATTGACTGGCCTCGTCGCCGAAGACAATGCGGCCAACACAGTCGATTACCTTCACACCTTCAATGGTGCGAGAACTGATTTTTAACGCCATAGAGCCCTCACGGAGTGCAGGCCGAAAGCGTACTCCCAACCCCCCTACTTTGCAAGCATTAGGAGCGGCTCAAGGTGCGCAGTTGCGCGAAAAGTCGCACTTGCTCTAGGAAGGCGGAGGTCACAATGGCCGGGTTACTTACGGACCGTCGCGTCTTAGTGCGCGCTTTCTAACTCCGGCTCCGGCTTTACTGCCCGGAGCTTTCCGCCGGGAATAGGAGCCAGCAGTTGTTCTTTGCGATAGATAAGGTTGGTCGCATTGAAGGTGGCCAGTTCGAAACCGTGGCCATGCGTGATCGCGTCAGTAGGACATGCCTCAACGCAGTAACCGCAGAAAATGCAGCGGTTGTAGTCAATGTTGTACACGGCAGCGTAACGCTCGGCACCGCTAATGCGGTTCTCGGCCGTGTTCTCGGCCGCCTCGATGTAAATGCAGTTAGAAGGGCAGGCAGCGGCGCACAGGAAGCATGCGACACACTTCTCCAGGCCATTTTCGTCGCGTTGCAGCACGTGAAGACCGCGAAAGCGCTCCTGAAATACGGCACCACGCAGCGGGCCAGGGCCGTCCGGATAATTCTCTACTGTCGTCGGCTGGAACATCTCCCTGAAAGTGATGGACATGCCTTTGGCAATAGCTGCGATGTGCTTCACGATCGACATGTTTCGAATTATACCTGCAGCAATTTTGCGTAGAAAGAGTCGTGGAGTGTCAGTCGGCTACCTTGTCGACAAATTGCATTCCCAGAATGTTGCCCTCAAGACGACGTACGACAACATCCACCACATTCGTCTCGCGCGAGACTGACTCCACGATGCTGATCCGCATTTTGCGTCCCGGTTCAAGGGACTGCGCGAATGGAAGCGATGAGACCTCGACGTTCATTCCATTGCCACTGACTTGCGACAGCAATCCAAGTTCGCGCCCAGTCTCGTCATACACGCGTGCCTCTTCCCCTACAACCAAGCGCGGAAACCGACGACGATTGCTGCTCGACTTCACTTCGATAGCACCAGCTTAGCGATGGTCTGGAGCTGCATGTTCGATGTACCTTCGTAGATCTTGCCGATTTTAGAGTCGCGAAAGTATTTTTCTACCGGATACTCTTTCACAAATCCATTGCCGCCGTAGATTTCGACGGCCAGCGAACTCACGCGTTCGGCTACTTGCGAGGTGAATAGCTTGGTCATCGCCGCTTCCTTCACGAAGTTCTGTCCTGCATCTTTCATGCGTGCCGCGTTGTACACCATCAGCCGTGCAGCTTGAATGTCAGTCGCCATCTGCGCCAACTGGAACTGGATTCCCTGAAAGTCCGAAATGGGCTTTCCGAATTGCTTGCGTTCTTGCGAGTACTTGGCTGCCGCTTCCCACGCGCCTTGTGCTAAACCGAGCATCTGAGCGCCGATGCCAATTCGCCCTTCGTTCAGCGTCTCGATGGCGATCTTGTAGCCTTTGCCGGACTCTCCAAGGACGTTCGCTTTCGGGACGCGGACATCTTCCATGATCAGCTCGCAGGTACTGGAAGCGCGAATACCCAGCTTGTCTTCCTTCTTGCCAACGGAAAATCCCGAAAACTCTTTCTCAACCAGGAATGCGGTGATGCCGCGATAGCCGGCAGATGGATCAACATTCGCGAACAAAACAAAAACGCCCGCTTCCTTGGCGTTCGTAATCCACAGCTTGCGGCCATTAATGACGTATTCATTACCGCGCAATTCGGCGCGAGTCTGCATGGCAAACGCGTCCGAACCTGAACCGGCTTCGCTCAGCGCATACGCACCCACGGTATTGGCTGCCATGCGCGGGAGGTAGCGACGCTTCTGGTCCTCATTCCCCCAGCGAAGAAGTGCATTGTTCACGAGTGTGTTCTGCACATCAACGAGCACCCCTGCTGAGGGATCAACGCGCGAGATCTCCTCCACCGCAAGAATGGCTTCGAAAAAACTGCCGGCGCCTCCGCCATACTGCTCAGGAATCTCGATGCCCATTAGTCCAAGCTGAAAGAACTGCTCGATCAGTCCATGATCGAAGACCTGCTTCTCATCCATCTCCCGCACCAGCGGACGCAGCTTCTCTTCCGCGAACTGGCGTACGTTGTCCCGAAATAGGACTTCGTCCTCGGTGAGGTTAGTAAGAGGCGCAGGCGGGGCTGTGGCTTCGATCACTGCTTCAGACATTCTGATTACTCCGAAAGCTGGGCAAACAAGTGATTTTAGCATTACGCGAAACCGGTTTAGGTGAGAGATACCGGTGAGCGGACTCGCGTTCAGAGAAGGGTTCTAGCAATCATGGAGTCACTAAATTGCAAAGCCCCGGCGAGGGCAGCCGGAACCACGCAAGCAGCAAGACTACGTTATTTCGCTGTAGAAAGGAGCCCAGGCTTACGCCACACGATCCGCAACTTCTCGCCGTCGAGAATCTTCTGCATTTGTCCGCGGGCGTAGTTGGACCAGGCGCCTACGGGATCCATGCGCACATACGCGCGCCAGTGAGCCAGAGCCTTGCGCGGCTTGCGGAGACGCTCGTACGCAAGCGCCAGGTTGTAGTGCGCGTCAGCGTAGTTAGGAGCGATGGCAATAGCGGAGCGATATGCCTCCACGGCTTCGCTCAGCCTGCCGGTCTCGTCGAGGACATTGCCGAGATCGAAGAACCCCAGCGCGTATCGCGGATCGATCTCTACTGCGCGGCGATACTGGTTCTCGGCTTCCCGGTAATTTTGCTGGTTGTAATAGATCGTTCCCAAATTGATACAGGCTGCCGCGTGCTTGGCATCGAGTTCCAGAACTCGCCGATAGGCGGCAATGGCTTCCTGCTGTCGTGCTGGATTCTCCTCGATCGCAACCGCGGCCACAAAGAGTTCAGCGGCCGTCTGAGCTACTCGCGGCTGCGCCGTTCGCGCTTCTACGATCTTCGGACGATCGAAAGCGAGAAAAAATTGGCCGGCGAGCGGATCAAGTTCACGTCCTTCGTGACGGAAGGTAATCCGTGAGCCATGCGAGAAGACACCTGCCTCAAGCAGCGGATTCTCCATTCCCGCAACTTGGCGCTGCATCGCATCGAGCGACGCTCGAATCATCGCGGGACGCATTTTCTTGGCACGAAGCTCGTTCAGCTTTTTGATTTGGAGAAGATCGTAAAAGGAATAACTCTCGGCTACGGCGATTAGTCCAGCACGCTCCCATCCCGCCAACTGGTGCGGACTGATGCGCAGCATGCGAATTACTTCAGCTCGAAGATATCGTTCCACGGCTCCCGACTCGCCCACTCTGGCTCGGTTGAGGTTAGTTTAACGCCAACGTTTCCGGTCAAACGGTTCGCCTTCTTTTCACTCTGATTATGAGAAGGCGAAAGTTAAATATCAAGTGAAAAATCAGAGGGTTACCCGGGAAGTATGAGGAAAACATGGTCCCAATCTTGCGAGTACAGAGGAACGGCAACAGATTGAGCAGAAGTTGGCGAGACGGCCAACGCGCTGGTGCAGATCGTACGACTGGGTCGCGACTCAGGGACGCCTCATGCGACGACCGACACGCTACCCGCCCCGATGTTCCCGCTGCCTACACACTTTTCGTCCCACTTACGCTGTCTTGGTTTTGCCCTTAGGCCGCTTCTGCCGCCTGAGGTCTTCCTCTGAATACATCGTGCCGCGGCAATTCTTCGATCCACAAAAACACGGCGCCGGATCGTCCTCCGCTCCGTCGTAGAGCATGTAGTCGTAAGTAAGCTCTTCTCCGGCTTCGATGTCGCGGATGGCGATGATCCAGACGTGCCCGTCTGCCTCATCGGTCTCGCAATTGGGATCGCAGGAGTGATTGATGAACATCGCCGTGCCATGCCCATCGATGATGCGTTTTCCGTCTCTCAAGCCAAACAAATAGGTAGTAGAACGGCCATCATAGATTTCATCGGCTTGCTCGGGCGAAATGAGTGGGCCGGTATACTCAACCACAAAGGTTCCTTTGCGGATTTTGGTCGTGGTGTAGCAACCGGCGGCGTGAATGTCGGAAGAACGAATGATGAGTCCCATGCAAGAGTGTCTGACTTGCGCGCGGTGTCCCGAGACGGCAGTATAACCAACGCTGTATTACCTGCTGATTGAGGATGCGACATGAAGGCCGCTGGTTACTCCGGCACTCCGCTTTACAAGAAGCTCGGCATCAAACCAGGACAGCGAGCGTGGTTCGCCGGGAATCCGTCGGGCTATGAAGACGAGCTGCGTAACATCGGCGACTTCAACAGAGTGCAGAAGCTCGGCAAGGAATTGGACTTCCTCCACTTCTTTACAGCGAGCCGGAAGACTCTAGCGACGGAAATCCCAAAGCTGCGCGACGCAATGAACGCCAACGGCATGCTCTGGATCTCCTGGCCTAAGAAGGCTGCCAAGCTTCCAACCGATCTGGATGAGAACATCGTTCGGGAGATCGGACTCAAAGCGGGACTCGTCGATGTAAAAGTCTGCGCCGTCGATGAAACATGGTCAGGACTGAAATTCGTGTTCCGGCTGAAGGACAGGTGAGTGACGAACAGGCCAGGCGCCATGGAACGGCAATGAAACTGTCCTCCCTCGAGCCACCGCGTGGTGGTTAATGAGCCCAAAACAACTCAAGGCGGCTTGGGGGATCTGCTGTTGTTTCGAACTGGAGAACAGCAGATCCCCCGCGCCGCCAGGCTATGCTTCGAGGTACAACCAAAGTCGACGCGGCGCGAGAGATGACAGTTTCCAAGGAGA
Organism: Terriglobales bacterium; assembly: GCA_035567895.1. NCBI lineage: Bacteria > Pseudomonadati > Acidobacteriota > Terriglobia > Terriglobales > Terriglobales bacterium. The sequence continues at coordinate 16,363 of DATMPC010000011.1, forward strand.
ATCCAGTCTCCCAGCCGCTCGAACCATGCAGAGAGGAAGTCTTTGATTTGCTGTACCACATGTTTCGCTTCCCAAAAACCGGCACGATAGAATTGGAGGCGAGGAACACTATGGAAACTGCAACCTTTGGCGCTGGATGCTTCTGGGGAGTTGAGGAATCATTTCGGCAAATACCGGGCGTTCTCGATACGGCTGTCGGCTATCTCGGAGGCCACATGCAGAGCCCCACGTACCAGGACGTCTGTACCGACGAGACCGGTCACGCCGAAGTAGTTCAGGTCACCTACGATCCGGCGAACGTTAGCTACGAGCAATTGCTGAACGCCTTCTGGGAGTCCCACGATCCCACAACCCTGAATCGGCAAGGACCCGATATTGGAACACAGTATCGCTCGGCGATCTTCTTTCACTCGCCAGAGCAGGAGAGGCTCGCTCGCGCGTCGAAAGAAAGGATGCAAGCCTCCGGGAAGTTTCGTCGGCCGATCGTGACTGAAATTACACCCGCTTCCACTTTTTATCGCGCCGAGGACTACCACCAGAAGTATCTGGCAAAGCGCGGAATGAGCCATTGTCACATTTAGCTTCTGAGCTTAGGGAAGGGCACCGCCTTCAGCCGTACCGCTAGAACAATCAGTTGATTTGTCGGCGTTAAGCAGCTCAGGAGCCTAGCAGCTAGAAGCTTTCTTATGAAACTCTACACTCCACGCGACGCCGCTCAAGTGCTTGGCATTAGCTATCCCGCGATCAAGCAGTGGATCTATCGCGGCAAGCTGAAGACGGCGCTCACTGCAGGCGGACACCATCGTGTTCCCGAATCGGAAATAGATAAATACCTCGCTTCCATTCGTAAGCATGGTGCCGTGCCGAAACGCCGCCAGACCTTTCGCCGCATCAGCGGACGCAACCAGCTCATCGGCAGAATTATGGATCTGAAGATTGAAGGACTCTTGGCCCAGGTAACGCTCGGCATTGGCGACCAGAAGATCACTTCCATCATCACCGCCGACGCAGCCCGGGAGATGCGCCTTGCCAAGGGCATGGTCGCAGCCGCATTGGTCAAATCCACCGAAGTCATGATTGTCCTTCCCGATTGACGTTTTTCGCCTCGCTCAGTCTTGTAGCAAGTCTTTCTTGCTCGCACTACAGCCGACTTTCCATTAGGTCTGTCATCCCTCGCGTCCGCCGCAGCGGACGCGGGGGACCTGCTGTTCTCATTGCTTACGATGCTCAACGCCAACGGCAGATCCCCCGCTCCGCATTGAACTCACTGATGTCCTCCACAACTTCGCGGCGGAGCGAGGGATGACAGTGCTGAGAAGAGGGAAATTACGCCCATTCCTAAAGCGCACTCAACAAACCTCGTCTAAGCGCTAATCGTATTGACGAATTGACTTAAATCGTCTGAAATCGTATAGATCACCCATCGAGACGATTGAAACTTCTTCTCACTCTTGCTTGGTTACTGTGTGGATCTCTTCCCGCATACGCACAGGAGGAGCTGACCATCGCTGCTGCCGCCGATCTGCAGCCGGTGATGAAAGAGATTGCGGCTCGGTTTGAAAAACAAACCGGAAGCAAAGTGAAGCTTGTCTTCGGATCGTCAGGCAACTTCTTTGCACAGCTTCAGAATGGTGCGCCCTTTGATGTTTTCCTGTCTGCCGACGTGGAGTATCCGAAGAAACTCGAAGCTGCAGGATTAACTGAGCCTGGATCGCTGTATGAGTACGCCACGGGGAGGATCGTGCTCTGGATTCCGAGCAATTCCAACATCGACGTCAATAAAGGCTTGGGCGTAGCCGCCGATCCCCAAATTCGCCGACTCGCAATTGCGAATCCGGCGCACGCTCCCTACGGCCGCGCCGCCGAAACCGCACTCAAGAATGCGGGGTTATGGCAACAGGTCTTGTCCAAACTAGTGCTTGGCGAAAACATCTCCCAAACCGCTCAGTTCGCCAATTCGGGCAATGCCGACGCCGCCATACTCGCGCTCTCCCTTGTGCTGGCTCCGGCCATGAAGGACAGAGGAAAGTACTTTGTCGTTCCTCAGGAAATGTATCCTCCGCTTCGGCAGGCGGCTGTCGTTATCAGAGCCTCTGGTCATAAAGCCGTTGCCTCACGCTTTATCGAGTTTCTGAAAGCTCCTGACACTCGCTCACTGTTCTCTCAATACGGATTCCAGGAGCCGGGGAAGGCGCGATGAACTGGTCTGCGATTTGTCTCAGCTTGCGCCTGGCGGCAACCGTGTGTGTTGTGCTGCTGTTGGTCGGCGCTCCCCTCGCTTATTGGATCGCGTTCTCGCACCGCCGGTGGAAATTTCTAGTCGAAGCCGTGGTTGCATTGCCGCTGGTTTTGCCACCGACTGTACTCGGCTACTACATGCTGGTGGCTCTTGGTCCGAGGAGTCCGCTGGGGAGCTTTGCCGAATCAGTACTGTCTACTCGGCTAACCTTCTCCTTCCCAGGACTGGTTATCGCATCGGTGCTCTATAGCCTCCCGTTCGCGGTTCAGCCGATGGCAAACGCATTTGGCTCGGTGGACCCCAGACTTCTCGACGCGGCAGCCGTGCTCGGAGCATCGAGGTGGCGCAGATTCCGCACGATCACTTTGCCGCTGGCCAAGGCCGGAGTAGTCACTGGAGCGGTCCTGAGCTTCGCGCACACGCTCGGAGAATTCGGAGTCGTGCTCATGGTCGGCGGCAACATTCCCGGCGTAACGCAGACGATTTCGATCGCGATCTACGATGAGGTTCAGGCGCTGGACTACGCGGTTGCCGCGCGTACATCGGCGCTGCTGCTGATTTTCTCCTTTGTGACTCTCGCGCTCGTGTACGCTCTAAATCGGCGAAGCTCCCTCTGGTGGTCGAGCGCGCGGAACGCTTGAACGTACTCACAGCAGAAATCCGACTAAAGCTATCGTCGTCGTTCCAACTCGACTGCGCCTTCGAGGTACCACCGGGCTTCAGCGTACTCTTTGGGCCTTCCGGAGCTGGGAAAACGTCAGTCCTCGACTGCATTGCCGGAATCAAGACGCCCGACGCGGGCAAAATCGCAATCGACGGCAACGCGATGTTCGACTCATCGCAGGATCTGAACCTCTGGCCCTCGCAACGCCGGCTGGCCTATGTGTTTCAAAGCCTCGCGTTATTTCCGCATCTGAGCGTTTCGGAAAACGTTGCTTATGGGTTGCGGCATGAACCAAAAAACGCCGCCACCGAACGGAGCCGCAAGATGCTGGCGCAATTTGGCATCGAGCAATTGCAAGCGCGCCGTCCGGGCGATCTCTCCGGAGGCGAGCGGCAGCGTGTGGCGCTGGCGCGCTCCCTGGTGACTGATCCACGCGTGCTTTTGCTCGACGAGCCGCTGGCGGCTTTGGATCGAACCACGCGAAAGAAGATCGTGGACGATCTGCGCGGTTGGAATGCAGCTCAAAAGGTCCCGATTCTCTATGTGACGCACTCTGTCCGAGAGGCCCTGGCGCTGGGTGAGCGCGTCCTGGTTATGGAGCACGGCCGCGTAGTCGCAAGCGGCGCTCCCTCGGAATTGCTGAATCCTGAAGACTGGGACTGATTCAATAAACGGAGCGCCGGGCGCCGCCGCCCGGCGAAGTGCGTCGATTGCGGCGTATCAGGTTGCTGAGAAACAATCATCCCGTCCCAGTGACTGTCATTCTGAGGCCCGGTTTTGGCTGAAGGATCTCCCGGAATATCTCACACTAGATTGGCGCGTCCTGGCTCTTTGGCAAGGAATTCTCGTGAGAGAGCCTCGAAATTGCAATTAAGACTGATGCGTCGCGGGAGATCCTTCGGCCCAAAACCCGGCCTCAGGATGACAGTTCGCAAAATGAATTCATCGCACGCAAACGTCATCCAACTTCACATGGAAGCATTTCAACCTGATGTGCTCGTTATCGGTGCCGGAGTAGCAGGCTTGGCGGCAGCCGGAAGGCTGTCGCAGGCTGGGCTTCGCGTTTTGGTTGTTGAAGCGCGCGACCGCATCGGTGGCCGCGTGCTCACGATTCATCCCGCCGGATTCGAAACGGCCGTCGAGCTTGGAGCGGAGTTCGTTCACGGGCGTCCGCCTGAGAGCTTCGAGTTAATCAAGAGCAGCGGGCTTCACGCGGTCAAAATCGAAGGCCGGCCCTTCTGCTCAAACGAGCACGCCATCGGAAAATGCGACTTCTGGGAACGCATCGAGAAGGTACTTGAGGCAATGAAGAAGCAGGCTTCGCCGCAGCAGTCCTTTGATGCATTCGTGAGTCAACTCCGAGATCCGGAAATCAGCGACGAAGACAAGAAGGCCGCTTGCATGTATGTGCGCGGATTTCACGCGGCTCATCCCGAGGAGATCAGCGTGCAATCGCTAATCGAGGGAATGAAGGCCGAAGAGGAGATCGACGGCGATAGTCAGTTCCGTCTGCCGCAAGGATACGATCGCCTCCTAGCCGCGCTTGCACAGAGGCTCGATGGCGAGCGCGCGAAGGTTCAACTCAGCACGGTTGTAACGCAAGTGAAGTGGAAACCGGGTTCGGTAGAAGTCTACGTCGCGCGTAACGATGATATGCGAGCCATAATCTCAGCCCGGCGATTGCTCTCGACCTTGCCACTCGGCCTGCTGCAGGCGCAGGACACTCGGAGCGGAGCAGTGAACTTCGACCCGCCGCTCTCCCAAAAGACGAAGGCACTCTCAGGGTTGCGCGTCGGCCACGTGATCCGCGTGAGCATGATCTTCCGCAGGCGCTTCTGGGCTGAAATGAAGGCCAACGGACAGTCCCTTGCAAACATGACATTTCTTTTCTCCAGAGATCCGGATTTTCCGACTTGGTGGACATTCGCGCCGCTCGAAGTACCGTTGCTCACCGGATGGGCTCCAGCCGATGCTGCCGAGCGGCTTTCGGTTCTTAGCAATGACGAGATTTGTGAACGCGCACTGATCTCGCTTGCGCATGTCTTCCACCTCCCGGTGGAGCGCTGTCGCGAGGATCTGCTACACGCCTACACGCACAATTGGCAGAATGATCCCTACGCTCGAGGCGCCTACAGTTATGTCGCGCAAGGCGCTAGCGATACGCAACGGGAGTTCGCGGCGCCCATCGATAACACGCTCTTCTTCGCCGGAGAAGCTACGAATTTTGCGGGACACCATGGAACCGTTCACGGGGCGATCGCTGGCGGATATCGGGCAGCGGAAGAGATTGCGAGTTCGTTGATCAGGAGCTGACAGTAGTTGCGGATTTATAAGAACTGTCATCCTGAGGCCCGGGTTTGGCCCTGAGCTTGCCGAAGGGACCTCCCGGAATGAATCGGAGTTGACTGCTCTGTCCCGGCTCTTTCACGACGATTCTCGTACAAAAGCCAGGACGCAGCATTTATGTTTCAAGCATCACGGGAGATCCTTCGGCCAACATCGGGCCTCAGGATGACAGTCTCGCCATCACTTCGCTAAGACCAACTGCTCTGCCGGCGTAAATATCCGTTGACGAATCAAGCTCGTGCAGATGAGCGATGTGAGGCCCGAAGAAGCAAAGATCATCGCGATCACAACGAACTGGTAGATAGCGGCATACAGCGGTGAGGAGCCAGAAAGCACCATGCCGGCCATGAGGCCAGGAATCCAAACCAATCCCAGAGAGCGCAGGTTGTTGAGCGCGGGAATTAAACTCGCGGAGAATGACTTCTGCACTGCTGGTGAGACGCTGACATCGGGTGCGGCGCCGAGCGCCAGCGCTGATTCGATTTCGCCGATGTGGGCTTCCACCTCGGCACGAAAGCGATCGAGCGCGAGCGCATTCGTGTTCATCGCGTTGGCGATGATCATGCTGCCGACGGGAACGATGGAGGTGATGGCACCGTCGATGACGCCAGCCCAGGTCATGACCGCGATTACGGATCCGGACCCAATCAGGATGGACCAAAATGACACTTCAAAAGAGCCGGGAATTTTCTTCGTTCGTCGTGCTGAGGTCGTTCCGGCGGCGATCACCATGGCCGAGAGCATGAGGGCGCTCGTCCATTGCGGGCCCTTGAGCATGAAAACCAGAATGAAGCCAACGGCGACGATCTGCGCCAATCCGCGAGCGAGGGCGACCAGTGTCTCCCATTCCACGCGAATGCCGCGCTTGCTGGCCGCAAATCCGACGAGCATCGCGAGCACTGCCGTGACTCCGGCCTGGGCAAAGCCCAGTGCCACTTGATTAGGAAAGAGTTGTTTCAACATTCAGCACCTCAGATGCCGGTCCGATTCTGACAAGCTTGCCGGACGCAAGTTGAGCTGCGCGGGTAGCAAGGCGCCGCGCCTGGCGAAAGTCGTGGGTGACCATCACCGACGTCACCCCCTGCCCGGAGATTCTTCGTATCACCGCTTCCACTTCGAGCTTTGCCGCTTCGTCGAGCGCCGATGTGGGCTCGTCAAGCAGAAGAACGGTGGGCTGGTTCGCTAAGGCGCGCGCGAAGCAAACTCGCTGGGCTTCGCCCCCCGAGAGATGTCCGACATCTTCGGCGGCATAGCCAGCGAGTCCCACATCGTGCAACAGTCCCTCGATCTCTTCGTCGCTGAGAGTTCTTCCCTGCTGCTGCGGACCGAAGCGCAGATTCTCAGCCACGGTGCCAGCAAAGACAAATGGCCGCTGCATCACCATGCCAACGCGCCGCCGCAATTCTCGGGTGGGAGTTTCCCGATAGTCTTTGCCTTCGATCAGCAGGGTGCCGCTGGTGGGCTCGTCGAGTCGATTGAGCAGTCGCAGCAGCGAAGACTTCCCTGCTCCGCTCGGACCTACAATGGCTAGAAGCTCGCCGGCATTCACATCGAAGCTGACGTCGTTAACAATGGTCTTGCCATTTACCGCGCGGACGAGATGCTGAGCTTGGAGAACGATGGACACGTAGGAAGAGGATACAGTCTGCACGATGTGAGGAGCTTAGTCGTCGAGTTTCGTAAACTGACCTTTCGCAAACTGACCTCTGAATATCCGGCTAAGGCCGTGTTCCTTCCTGCGAGAATATGTATGCACAGCAGATCCTGATTGGAGCGCAAGCAAGAATCTCGATGGCCGGAGACCAGACCAAACCTAAGGCAGTAGTCCTATTAAGCGGCGGCCTCGACTCAGCCACGGTTCTGGCGATCGCGCGTCGCGATGGATTCGCTGCTCACGCGCTCAGCTTCGACTACGGCCAGCGCCATCGTATCGAGCTTCGCGCAGCGAAGCAGTTGGCTGCGGCGTTCGGTGTCGAGCATTCCGTGATGTGCTTCGACCTGCGCCAGTTTGGAGGCTCGGCGCTTACCGGCGACATCGATGTGCCGAAGGATCGTCCGGACTCTCAGATGTCGCACGGCATTCCCATTACATACGTGCCCGCGCGCAACACGATTTTTCTCTCATTCGCGCTGGGGCTGGCCGAAGTGATCGGATCCACCGACATTTTCGTTGGTGTGAACGCACTCGATTACAGTGGCTATCCCGATTGCCGGCCGGAGTTCATCGCCGCCTTCCAGAAATTGGCGAACGTGGCTACGAAAGCCGGTGTGGAAGGCCAGGGTGTCACGATCCACGCCCCGCTGATCGAGATGAGCAAAGCGCAGATTATCGCTGCAGGTTCCGCACTTGGCGTGGACTATTCTCTGACTTTCAGTTGTTATGATCCCTCGCCAGACGGGAGCGCGTGCGGGCGTTGCGATTCCTGCCAGCTGCGCCGTAAAGGATTTGCCGAAGCGGGAATTCCCGATCCGACTATATACAGTGAACCCTAAGACCCGAATTGAACACGGAGGGCACAAAGCTCACAGAGAGACGTCAAAAGCCAGAACACGGATTTAACGGGATTAAACGGATCGAACGGATACTACTGAGTTGGTGATTATGAGGATGTAAGCAGAACTGTGTAAACGATCATTGCCGGATCCAGTGATTTGTCGTTCGCGAAATCACAAAATGACGAAGACGCAAAATTCGTCTTCATCCGTGCGATCCGTTTAATCCGTTAGATCCGTGTTCTGGCTTTGAATTTTTGATTCCCGGTCTTACCTCTGTGACCTTTGTGCCCTTCGTGTTCACCCACGGGTGCTTTTAATTCCCTGCCTTTGAGCGAAATTTGCAGATTTTGGGCAGAATTCGTTGACTTTGAGATCGAATTGGAAAAATGCGCTGTCCTTTTCGCTGTTATTTGTCTCGGATGGTGCATTCTTGCGCAGTTGCTAGGCCCGAGTACTAGGCGCAACCAGCGACCTTGTACCATGGACGCATGTCTGCACGAGACTTTGCTATCGCCATTATGGCGGCAGGAAAAGGGACCAGGCTGAAGTCGAAGCGTCCCAAGGTATTGCACGAAGTTGGAGGCAAGCCGCTGGTTGCGCACGTGATCCGTTCTGCGTCGGAAGTTGTTGCCCCAGAGAACATCTATGTGATCATCGGGCACGAAGCGGAGAGCGTTCGCTCTGCGGTTGCGCACACGGGCGTGAAGTTTGTGCTGCAAACCGAGCAGCGCGGGACCGGACACGCGATCCAGAGCGCTCAAAAAGAGCTGGCTGCATATGCGAATTTCCTGGTTCTCTCCGGAGACGCGCCGCTGATTCGTCCCGAAACAATTCGCGGCATCCGCGATTTCCATATCAAGCAAGGCGCCGCGATGACGATTCTTACCGCTGCGCCTGCGGATCCAACCGGCTACGGACGCGTGCTGCGGCAGGGCTCAACCAACCACGTGGCGGCAATCGTGGAGCAGAAATCCCTTCTTCCCGAGCAATCCAACGTAGGCGAGATCAATTCCGGCTTCTACGCATTTAGTTCCAAGCCGCTATTCGCCAACATTCATCGACTCGAGGCTGACAATCCTCACGGCGAGCACTACCTCACGGATATGGCTGCGCTGCTGGTCGCGGAGGGGCAAAAAGTGATGGCGATCCGCGCAGATGACCCTGACGAAGTTTTAGGCGGCAATACGATCGCCGAACTCATGAGCCTTGATGCGAATATGCGCTTGCGAAAGGCTCGCGAACTGATGAGCCAGGGTGTGACGATTTTTAGGCCGGATACCTGCGTGATTGACGAGGAGGTACGCATCGCTCCAGACAGTACCATCGAGCCGTTCGTCCAACTTCTGGGAAACACAACTGTCGGTGAGGGTAGCCGAGTACGGTCATATTCGGTGATCGCCAATTCCCAGATTGGAAACAATGTGAACATTCTTCCGGGCTGCGTCATGGATCAAAGCTCGATTGCGGATGGCGCAATCGTCGGTCCGTACTCTCGGCTGCGTCCGGGAAGCGAGATTGGGGAAGGCGCACATGTGGGAAACTTCGTGGAAACGAAAAAGGTTCGTCTCGGAAAGGGCTCAAAGGCCAACCATCTCACCTATCTGGGAGACGCAGAAATTGGCGCAGGCGTGAATGTTGGCGCCGGCACCATCACGTGCAATTACGATGGCGCCAAGAAATACAAGACAGTGATCGAGGATGGCGTTTTCGTGGGTAGCGACTCAACGCTGGTAGCTCCGGTAAAGATCGGTCATGGAGCGTACATTGGGGCAGCGTCGTGCATTACTGGCGATGTACCGCCAGATTCACTGGCGATCGCGCGCGGCATGCAGGTTGTGAAAGAAGGCTGGGCTAAGAAAAAGAGAGAAGAGCGGGAAAAGAAATGAGCGTCAATCAACAGGCTATTGGTTCGGACAACTAGCTTGCCAGGATCTCCCGCAATTTCAGCCGAGCCTGAAACAAGCCGCTTTTGGACTCAGTTTCAGTGATGCCAATCGTTCTCGCGATGCGTGCATGATCGTAGTTCTCAACATCGTGCATCAGGAAAATCAGCCGCTCGGTGGAAGGGAGTTGCGTCACCGCATTTTCCAGATCGGCCCGCCGCGTGTTTCGGCGCACCTGACTCACTTGGGTCACTGGTTTGCACTGCACCGTGAGATTCCCGATCGGAGTCAACTCGCGCAGCTCTGTCACAAGAGCGCGGTCAATAGTTTCCGCATCAGGCTTGGAACTTGTCGCAAAAGCGCGGCAAAAAGTGCCGCTCATCACGTCTTCCGCCTCTAACTCGTTTCCCGTCATATAGAAGGATAGTGAGTACACGCGGTGGCGGTTTCCCTCAAAGACGCCTTTGTAGCGGTCAACAGATGCCTGTTCAGCATGCTGAATGATGGGGAGAAAAGCCGCCAATTGAATTCCGTCCACTCGACTCGACATTCAGGGGTCCTTTTCTTGTCGTGGCGATTGCCGACGTGCTGCTCTTACCTTTGCAGTTACCTCTCCAATTCTTTGTACCTGAACTGTGCTGGTCTGGCGCAGCTCAGGAGTTCAGAAACTGGCTCAGAGTCGCCTTAAATCCCCATACAAACACCGGAATTTGGGCTACTTCGATCACTCAGGTGCTTGAACTGAAAAGAGCCAATCTATGTCGCCCGGAAACCCGAGGTTTTCCACAGGGAAGCGCTCCACCCACTATTGGCATTGCGATACCACATCTTGCCCTAAGCCCTTGAAAACGACCGTGTAACCCTTACACAGCGGTTCTAGCGGGATTTCAATACGCAGATTCAATAATCCCAGCTTCCGAAGCATTCAAAGCTCCAGTTTTTCGAACTAGACCCCTGACGGCTACACGGATGGTCACCTGATACGGACTCAACATAGTTACTTCCGGCAGTATCCCGGGCGAAAGCCTAAGAGTCGGAAAGGTGCACTACGTTTAGAATGTGAGGGCTCTCACCGAAAAGTAAGAAACTACCTGATGACATCCGAACGAATTCTGGTCGTGGACGATGAAGAAGCAATACGTGAGATCGTCACGTCCATGCTGCAAAACGCTGGCTACACGGCCATGCAGGCATCGTCCGGAAAGCAGGCACTGGAGATTCTCGGATCGGGCGAAGAATTCCAGCTCATGCTCTCTGATCTGATGATGGCGGAGATGGATGGCATCGCGCTGCTGGACCGGGTTCAGGACTGCTATCCCGACATGCCTGCGATCATGGTTACAGCGGTCCACGATATTTCTGTGGCCCTCGCGGCGATCCGAAACGGGGCCTACGACTACCTGCTGAAGCCCTTCGAGCGCGAGCAGCTGCTCGCCATGGTGAGACGTGCCCTCGAGCATCGTAAGTTGCGACTCGAGAATCGCTCGTACCAGTCGAATCTAGAGTCTTTAGTCGCGGCTCGAACTGAGCAGCTCCGCCAGACAATGGCGGACCTGGAACGTTCCTACGACATCACGCTCGAAGCTCTAGGTGACGCGTTGGACTTGAAAGATGCCGAGACGGAGGGACATTCCAAACGCGTAACCGCCTTCACCATAGCGATGGCGCGAGCTATGGGAATGTCGGGCGACAAGATTCGGGTTATCGCTCGTGGCGCCTTTCTGCACGACATCGGAAAAATGGCGATACCCGATGCGATCCTGCGCAAGCCTGGAGCGCTGACCGAGCAGGAAGTGATGATCATGCGCGAGCATTGCGCGCGCGGGTATCACATGCTGAAGAAGATTCCGTTTCTCACCGAGGCAGCAGAGATCGTCTACGCTCACCAGGAGAGATACGACGGATCGGGCTATCCACGTGGACTGGTAGGCGATGAAATCCCAATCGGAGCCCGTCTATTTGCGGTCGCAGATACATTGGACGCCATCACCTCCGATCGTCCATATCGTGCAGCCCAGCCCATTCAAGCCGCGCGCGAAGAGATCAAGCGTTTCTCCGGATCGCAATTTGATCCTAAGGTAGTGGAGATTTTCCTGGGAATGCCTGATTCAATCTGGGAAGACTTGCGCCGTGAGATTAACTCGCACGCACGCAAGTACGCATATCCATCAAAATTTGCTGAGTCTCACACCTTGAGCTAACTCCTGAACCTAGAGCCGCCCCGATCAGGTGTTCCGATTCTCGTCCAGACCCGCCATCCTTGTACTCTTTTAAACATGCAAAAGCTCGAGCAGAGCACGACGACAAATCAGCACGTACACAGCATGAGCTTCCTTCGCTATTTCTTGCTGGCGCTCATTGTTTTGGGTAGCACCTTCGGCGATGTTTACCTGGCTAAGGGCATGAAACAGATTGGTGCAATTTCCCTGAGTCGCTGGAGCGACTTGATCTTCGCGCCTTTCAATCCCTACGTTGCATTCGGCATCGTGCTGTTGATGACCTTCTATCTTTCCTACTTGGCTTCGCTGTCGTGGGCTGATCTCTCTTACATCATGCCGGCAACAACATTCGGATATGTCCTCACTGCACTCCTGGCTCATTTCATGTTGGGCGAACACATCCCTCTCACACGTTGGATTGGGATTCTCATGATCACAGCGGGCGTGGGATTTGTTACCGGTGGACCATCACTAACCGTTACGCCGACGCCGGAAGGTCCCTCCCCGCATCTTGAGGTGCACTCATGAGGCATCTCGGGATAGTCGCGACGTGGCTGTTTATCTTTCTGCTGGTTGGACTGAACTCTACGGGAGATATGTTGACCGCAAGAGCGATGCGGCGCGTCGGCGACTTTGGTGAATTGCGGCGCAAGTTTGGAATCTTAGGCGTAGCGCGCGCAGTGCTTACCGAGCCGTGGTTCTACCTCGGTCTGGTGGCGATGGCGCTAAGCTTTTTCGCCTTACTTGCCGCGCTCTCGCTGATCGATTTGAGTGTCGTGATTCCTGCCTCGGCGTCATTGACGTTCTTGTCGAACCTCTTGGGAGCGAAGTTCTTCCTGAAAGAGCACATAACCCTCCGGAGATGGATGTCGGGATTGCTGGTACTGGGTGGAATTATGCTGCTTAGAGCGTAATTGAATCGGATTGGTCGTTCGAGGACGCGGAGACTTATTCCCCGACGAAGCGCATCAGACCCGCGGGCCTCAGATCTGAAACGAGGAACTTCTCATTCGCCCCATCGCTTTCAGCTAGTGCCTGCGCGGCTCTGTAGCCGCTCCTGACGGCACCTTCCATGGTCGCCGGCCATCCAGTAGCGGTCCAGTCGCCGGCGAGAAAGACCCGCGGCCACGGCGTTCTTGATTGTGGACGGTACGAATCTGAGCCCGGCAACGCCGAATAGGTTGCGTGAACTTCTTTCACGACGGTCGACTTCAAGAGTTGCGCTTCGCGTACTCGCGGGAAGAACTCGGCCAATTCGCGAAGCGCCAGATCAAGGATCTCTTGACGCCCCATTCCAACCAGCGACTTCGATGAGCTAACCACTAACTCGATGTAGCTCCCTGCTTGTTCTGCGCCTTGACGTTGAGGCTGGAGCTTGGACTTTTGGAACATCCATTGAATAGTGCGATCGAGCAGCACGGCATGGTGAAGATCAGTGATCTCACGATCGAACCACAAGTGAATGCCAGTGATCGGAGAGCTCTCGAACTTCGCAATTTGAGCTTGCAATTGTGTGCTTGTTTCACCCGATCCATTTTGGGACGGCAAAAGCTTGCCTAACGCATTGTGCGGGACTGCAAGCACAACAAAATCGAAGCGTTCAGCCGTGCCCGATGACTGGAGGACCACGCTCTCGCGTTCTGCAACGACGCCTTCCACGCTCGTCCGCAGATGTACCTTTCCATTACGCTGCTCGATATACGAAATCGCCTTGCTGTACAAATCCGAAAGCGGAACGGTCGGTACACCCATCTTTCCGGCTTCAGCAGACTTCAGAAACGATTCCCGAAAGACCTGGGCGCCGTAGCGAACGGAAATCCGATCCAGGTCTTCATTGATGGCGCTCACCAGCACCACTTTCCAGAATCGATCAATCGCGCCGTGCGTCTGATGATGCTCGCGAAGCCAGTCGGCAAAACTCTTCGGACTGTCGGGAGGAAGCGGCCCCATCAGCGCCAGCATGGCGCGAGAGATCGAAATCTTGTCGGCCCACGAGAGTGACGAGGCTCGCAAGAAGGACAAAGCTGTGTGCAGCGGCGCTGGTAATCCGGAAGGACCGATCTCCGAGCGTCGGCCTCCGGGCTCAATGAAAGTGAGGCGATCAAACCATCGGATTTTCTCTACCGCTCCGATACGGCGATAAAAGTCGAGCAAGTTCGTACAGCACCCGAGCAGCACGTGCTGACAGTTGTCTACAATCTCGCCGGTCCCGGGATGCTCATAAGAAGAAGCTCGGCCGCCGACGAAAGGCCGGCGTTCAAAGAGGCTGATTCGAAATCCTGCATCCGCGAGGGCGCATCCTGCGGCAAGTCCGGCGATGCCGCCGCCGACAATTCCGACAGTCGCATGTTGTTCTTTGTTGGTCAATGCTGAAATGAAAGCGCAGTCTTTCGCGGCTCAGATTCTTTCGAATACCGATCTGATGATACCGCGTGCGAGAATCCTCATCTTTTCCGTCCCACTGAGTCGCACTCGCCCATGCAGGACGTCATAGTTTCGCTCAGCGATTCTTCCAAGTAACCGCTGATAGATCGTGACCATCACCCAGAGAGCGGCTCGGCTGTCCTCGTGAATGAGCGGAATCAGTTCACCCGCCGACGCGTAGTATTCCCGGGCCCGCTGCGCTTGGAATTCGAGAAGAGGCGCCAAGCGGGACTGCTCCAGGCGAGCACCTTTGTCCAGGAGAAAATCATCTATGGTTAGACCAAAGCGGTGCAGATCCTCTTCGGGAAAGTACACACGGCCCATGGCCGCATCTTCCTTTACGTCGCGGATAATGTTCGTTAATTGAAACGCGACACCGCAGCGCTCGGCGAGTTGCTCGGCACGCAGATCCTCATATTGGTAGATACGGATGCACACCAACCCGACTACCGAGGCAACGAGGTAGCAATACTCGTAGAGGTCGGCAAAGGTTCGGTGGATGCGAATCGAGGAGGCGGCAACAGCAGTGTTGCCCTCGAGAGCGGACAATCGATGCGAATCTTCCGCTGGAGCCGGTAAGTCCATGCTCGTTCCCTGGACCAACTGATCCAGCAACTCCGGTGGAATCCGGTACTTCCTCTGAGCGTCAGCGAGTGCAACGAAAACTGGATCGTTGCTCGGAGTCCCAGCCTGAACTTGATGCCATTCATCGAGCCAACTCTGCAATCGCTCGCGACGCTCAACTACGGTCGCACTCTCGTCGTCACTAATGTCGTCCGCGTGCCGCATGAACGCGTATACGGCGGAGAGGGCATTGCGTTTCGCTGTTGGCAGTACCCGAAAGGAATAGTAAAAGTTGCGGGCCCGGCGACGCGCGATGCCGCGGCAAACGGCGTATGCAGTGGTGAGTTGAGAGACGCTCACAGCCGGTTCCACAAAGCCTGTGCGGCAGCGCCTGCCACCAGTGCCAGCTTGCGCGGCTTAGAGATTGCTGGACGCGCCCGCAAGACGTCGTAATCCTGGCGCTCGATGCAATTCAGAATCTCTTCCCCACCGCGCGTGAAGAGCTCGATGTCGATCGCCAGCTCGCGGTCGACCATCCTAATCAGAGCACGTCCTCGCTGAAACCACTCGCGTGCACGCTCTACCTGGAATCGCATCAGGTCGCGAAACGCTGGAGAGAAACGCCGTTCCGCGATGTCACGCTCCTGCACTCCAAAGCGATCGAGATCTTCAAGGGGCAGGTAGATCCGCTCTTTCTCGTAATCGACAGAGACGTCCTGCCAGAAATTTGCGAGCTGGAGCGCCGTGCATGTGAAATCTGAGAGCTGCTGCCGTTCGGCATCGGAATAGCCGCAGGCATACAGCACAAGACGACCGACGGGATTAGCCGAGTTCACACAGTATCCCAGGAGTTCGTCGAAGGTCCGATAGCGCGTAACCGTTTGATCCTGGCGAAAGGCCTTCAACAGATTTGCGAACGGATCGCGGGGAATCCTGCAGGTGAGAATGGTCGGCCGTAGCGCAACAAAAACCGGATGACGCGGGATACCCGCGTAACAGGCATCGAGCTCTTCTTCCCATTCGTTCAGCAACGCCAGTGATTGTTGTGGATCGCCAACTTCGTCTCCCAAATCGTCCGAGACGCGGCAATAAGCATAAATGCTGTAAAAATGCGGCCGCAGTTTAGAAGGCAGAAACCAGGTCGCGACGCTGAAATTCTCGTAGTGACTCCGCGCCAGGCGCTCGCAATATGCTCGCGCCTCTTCGAGCGAGGGAGCCGTTTCGGGAATGGCGTATTCAGGAGGTAAGGCAGCCCAACCACTGGCCGATTCATTGCCTGCAATCGAACTCTGCGTACGCGAGGACATCCGCGATTAATTCCGGCCCGGAATGATAGCTGTCTTGATCTGGCCGCTGCGATCCACCATTTTGCGAAGCACTTCTTTTAGATGTGAAAGCGGGGCTTCGCCAGTAACGTAATCGGCGCTCTGGATTTTGTTCTGAGTAATCAAACCGAAAGCCTTACGAACCATCTCCGGAGTGTGGTGGAACGTAGCCTTCAGTGTGATTTGAGAGTAGTGGAGGAGCTGGGTATCGAGTTCCAGTTTGGTACCGCTGGCGCATCCGCCGAAGAAGTTGACGGTTCCGCCCTTGCGAACCATGTCGACGGCCCATTGCCATGCCTGAGGCCGGCCCACGGCTTCGATTACGACGTCTGCCCCGCGCTTCTTTGGCGTGAAGGCACGAACAGCGCTGATCGGATCATCGACGGCGGTGATCTGCACCGTCTCATCGGCTCCGAATCGGCGGGCGTCTTTTACCTGCTCATCGCGCTTCACCACTGCAATTACTCGCAACCCGCTCAGCTTGGCAACCTGCATGAACATCAAGCCGATCGGTCCAGCGCCGATGATCACGACGCTGTCTCCCCGCTCCGCATGAGTCTCATTCAACCCGTGCAGCACGCAAGCCAGCGGCTCGCACATTGCGGCCGCTTCAAAGCTCACTTTGTCGGGAATGCGAAGCATGTTCACTTCGACAATCCGGCGCGGCACCTTGATGTATTCCGCGTAGGCGCCGTTGTTGAACAGTAAGTCCTCGCAAAGATTGGCCTGTTTTTTCGAGCAGAAGAAGCAAACGCCGCAAGGAGCCGAGTTCAGCGCTACAACGCGCATCCCGCGCCGAAATTCCTTTACACCGGCACCTACCTCTTCAATCGTGCCGGCGAGTTCGTGTCCGAAGAGAGCCGGAGGCTGGATCATGCGCGCGTGGTAACCACGCTGATAGACCTTGAGATCAGTCCCGCAGGTAAGGGCAACCTGCACTTTGATGAGAACCTCGCCCGGTTCCAGCCGAGGGATCGGGACCTTCTCGATCTTCACGTCCTCTTTCCCGTAGAGGACGGCTGCTTTCATGGTTCCGTTCAAGCTTTCCTTTTTGCGCTCCCGATTGAACATCACTGCGCAACAGCCTATAGCCCAGGTTGAATCACGATCTTCATTGAATCCGGTTTAGGATTCGAGGCCAGATGCAGCGCCTCCACAGCTTCACTCAATGGAAAGCGGTGTGAAATCAGGCTTTCCAGATCGATCTCACGGTTGAAAACCAGTCGTGCGCTCTCATCCTGCAGCTCAACCGACGCACTGTAAGAACCTAGAAGCGTCTTCTCATCGACGCAGATCGCCGCCGGATCGATGCTCGCTTCCCCCCGGGCTGTTTGGGCAAACAGCATCACACGCCCGCCGTATCGCACAGCATCCATGGCAGTACGAATCAGACTGTTGCCGCCTACGGCGAGCATTACAGCATCCGCGCCCCGCCCTTCAGTCAGCGCGCCTACCTCTCGGACCACGTCGCCCTTGGAGGCATCGATCGTCTCGGCAAGCTGGTGGGCCTTGGATATTGTAAGCCGCTGCTGGTACAAATCGGAAACAATCACCCGGGCTCCCGCTCGCCGCGCCAAAGACGCCAAAATCACGCCAATTGGCCCCTGGCCGATGACCAGCACGGTCTCGCCGGGCTGGAGGCGCAGGGCCTCGACCCCCTTTAGGCACGTATTGACCGGCTCAACGAATGCAGCCTGTTCAAACGAGACTCCGTCTGGGATTTTCACCAAGCCACGCTTGACGATCCAATCCATCACTCGGACATACTCGGCGAAGCCGCCGCCCGATGGCTCGAATCCGGCCGTGCACCCCACCTTCTTATAGACCGGACATTGCGCAAATACTTTTCGTTCGCAGTAAAAGCACCTGCCGCAAGGAATGTGGTGGAAGACCATAACCCGGTCTCCGAGGGCAAATCCCTCGACGTCGGGACCAACGGCGGCGATTGTCCCAGAGGTTTCGTGCCCGAAAATTCGAGGCGCGGAGTGGGAGCCAGTATGAATTTTCTTTAGATCTGTGCCGCAGATACCGCACGTGTGTACGCGAATCAGCACCTCGCGTGCAGCAATCTTGGGTACCGGAACGGTTTCGACGCGAACATCATTTACGCCGCGGTAAACAGCGGCCCGCATGTTAGTAGGAATTGCAGATCGTTCCCGAGCCGGGGAAGCGTGGGTGAGCGTAGCCATTTGTGACTAGCTCAATTGTAAATGGACGCCCTGTCGTGACCTGCAGGGCACACAGGCTCGCGAGGATGCGAGCTATCGCGCGCCAGCCGCGAATCCCGAAGCTGGGTTAGGACGCTTCCTGCTTGTGAAGATCCGCTGACGCAAGCATCTCGCTTTGTGGAGCGACCTTTGGCGGCTGGATCAGTGCACGCTGTGACTGAATGATCTTGTGCACGACACCTTGGCTTAGGCCGAAGCGGCGAGCGATATCAGGTGGACGTACGCCCATCTCGCGCAGCTTGAAGATCTTCTGCTTTTCGATTTCTGTGAGTCGGAAAATCGCCTTAATCATGAGCGCCGACATTGTGCATATAGCACCGGAACTTGTGCAGGGGGCGGAATCTGAGGAGTAAACAAAAAGCAGCATGTCAGACGGTTGTTTGTGGCGGATTTCTAGCCATTGGATCGGAAACCTCGCCGCACCTGGGTTACGGGGCAAAACGATCACGGCACGATTTCTCGAACAGCCGAGGCATGGCACGCCTGAATCCCAGGTTGATTGGTGAGAGCAACGGATTCAGGTTGACCCCGGCTTAATTCACTGGTGCTAACCGAACAGCGAATTTATCAGTGAATCTAACAGTGAATTTTTTTCGAAAACGCCGGCGAGCAGCGGACGACTCCACGCAAACGCCTGCCGTGTCAGGGATTACCAGAAATTGCGATTTTTGGCCGCCACAAAGAGCAGTGAATAACAGTGAATGATCAGTGAATTCCCAAAATCGCAATCCGTTGGTCGCATCTGAATGCGCTGATCGCCACGAGCGATCTGCCGCAGCCGGCGCGAGTTCCAAAATGAAATTTCCATTGACCTCTAGTCTTGACTCGTGATACACCGAACTATGTTCGGTGCTGAGGCGCGGCCGTTCCGGACAAGACGAACGCGATGTTCAGCAAACTGCCGTCAGGTGGAATGCATCTGCCTCAGTGACGCACTCCACCCTTCAGCGCTGGTTATGGACTGGTTAGCTACTGAGCATTTCCCTCAGTTAGGTCGGTGGAAACTGCGGTCAGATAACCAAACAGTCCGCCAGAACCTTGATTCGGTCCTGCGGTGAAATACATCGTTGCAGCCGGGGCGGCTGCCGGATCATTGTTGCCGGGGCTCACATTGCCCGGACTGATCGCCCAGATGCCATTGATCGCCAGCGGCTTCCCGTTAGCGTCCTCGAGCAACCCGTCAAACTTTCCGGTAGTGAGATCGTAGGCGGCGATGTACCCGCTGGACTGCGTATTTCCGCCACCAGCGAACTGGCCGACGAGAAGGTCATGGCTGAAGCGGCCAAAATCAAGCGGTGCCAGAGCCACACCCCACGGTGCATTCAGCCAATCGCCGTGTTCCAGACGTTGCAGCAGCCGGCCCGTGGAACTGTAGATATCGACGAAGCCCAGGCCCGGCCCGTCTGTTTCAAAAGGGGAACCTTCCTCGTGGAGCACATAGGTCACGACAATGTCGTTGCCGATTGCCTGCACGTTGAACGGGACATAGTGCTGCGGCAAGCGTTCATCCGTGAATGCGTTCTTAGGGAATGGCCCGTCATTGTCTTCATCCGAATCGTGCCCGGAACCCTTCTTCGAAAGTCCCACACGCTGGAATGCGCTGTCGTAAACATCCACGCGGCCTTTGGCGAAATTGGCTGCGTAGAGGTAGGGCTTGCCATCGACGAAAGCGCTGGTGAGGCCCGTGTAGGCTGAACCGTCGGTTGTCTTTACCACGGTTACAGCATGCGTCGAAGGCGGCGCTGCGCCTTGCTCTACTGCTACGGTCGGGTTCCATCCAGCAATCGTCCCATCCCCCGTTGAGAAGAGGAATGCGGCTGCCTTGCCGGGCGCCAGCAAGAAATCGTTTTGACTGCCATTGAAGATCGTGCCTGTTGGTGAACCGATCGGCGTGTTCTTGTTCGTCGGGTCAGCAGGCGGGATCGTGACGATCAAAGACTGCTTCGCGCCTGGCCCGTTGTAAAGCGTGCTGACCCCAGTCCCCTGATCAGAAACCCACCACGCACTTCCAGAGCCTCGCGACAAGCCCCATGCGTTTATCAGTTGCGGATCGGTGACAGGAGCAACTCCCGACGTATTGGAAACAAGATTCGTTTGTTTGTAGTGCTGAGCAAAGCAACTCGTACCCAGAACCACGGCTAATGTAGTCGCGCTGAAGCACCTCGACATCTTCGTCATCTGCAAATCTCCTTTGTGAGAACAACCACTCGGAGATCAGGAAAACACGCAGAGAAGACTGCCTTGTGTCTGAACGTGATGCC
Organism: Terriglobales bacterium; assembly: GCA_035567895.1. NCBI lineage: Bacteria > Pseudomonadati > Acidobacteriota > Terriglobia > Terriglobales > Terriglobales bacterium. The sequence goes on from DATMPC010000011.1 coordinate 37,012, forward strand.
TTGTGCCTGATCGTTTGATTTTGGGTGGGAGCCCCCGCATACCGGGCCCCCAACAAGCGCCGCTGTTGCGGTTGTTGGGGTGGATTCATGCGAGCCCTCGGGGTTTGGGTGGGAGCCCCCGCATTCCGGGGCCCCCGACAAGCGCCGCTGTTGCGGTTGTTGGGGTGGATTTATGCGAGCACTCGGGGTTTGGGTGGGAGCCCCGCATTCCGGGGCCCCCAACAAGCGCCGCTGTTGCGGTTGTTGGGGTGGATTTATGCGGGGGAACAACGCTTTAGCGTTGCAAGAGAGCAATCTCATAATAACTTCTCGGGCTTTAGCCCCGGGCCTTCCCGATGTGAAACCCCGCGGCTAAAGCCGAGGGAAAGAAGAAATGCGCGCCTTGCGAGGCTTGAAAGCCTCTCCCCCGCATGAATGCGAGGGCTCCCACCTGAAATCCAAATCCGAGGCCCCAAACTTGAACGCGGGCTTTGCCCGAGAATTCTGTGCGTACCTCTTAGCCGTCCTTCTCGCCGGCTTGGCTGCTCTCCTGTCCCCTGTCCGTCCTGAGCGAAGTCGAAGGATCTCCTGTCCCCTGGTTCCCTAGTACCGATCATCGCAAAAAAAGGTGTCGACGGAATCCGGGGCGAAGACCGCTGTCGCGACTGTTGCTGATGGGCGGGGGCCTCGGTACCCGGAGCCTTGTCGATTTCCGGTACCTTCTAAACGCCCATCCGTTGCAATACGTCAGCAAGTTGAACGCGCAAGGCGTCTACTGGGAAGGCCTCTGCTGATTGCCAAAATGACCAACAGAGCTGGCGTATCACGGTTTGAACGATGTCAGCCAGACCTGCATCGAGTTGCTCAGCCTGAATGGTTTCTCGCGTAAAGACCGTATCTTCAAAGCAAAGGAAGTCGTCACGTTCGAAGAATACTTGGTTTGCCAAGAACTGAATTGATTGTTGGTATATGCCCGCCGCACTGAGATCGACAGTCAGCTCTCCCCGGTATTGCGCTGCGCGATAAAAGGTCTGAGCGCAGTGTAGCAACCGGATAAACGGAAGAACGAATTCCCGAATGTGGATTACGGGCCGCTGGTTCTCGTCATGGTCTACGCGCATTTCGCGCCGGAGAAGCAGAATTCCATCGACGCTGACCTGTCCGTACTCCTGGTTCCGGTTATACGATGCGACACCATCCTCCACTCTCCGCAACGTCTGATGGGGAAAGTACGCCGCGCCTCTAAACATTGATTGCCATAAAAAATTCCAGAGTGCGTCGCGAGTACAAATCGCGTGTCGAGGATAACTAGGACCGATGGTTACCTCCAGACTCATAGTATGCGCTCGAACAACAGTTTCGGCTCGCCTTCTCGCGCTCGCGATTAGCTTTCCCCGTTTTGCGAGTGGCTCGGCGCGACGCCGCACTAACTCGATCACGAGATCCACGTTTGCCAGCTGATATGGCTCTGAAGCATTTCCGGTTCGCACGTACACCTTTGTGCTGTTCTCAATCGCGTGGGGCGCTTCCCAGCTTTCCTCCACCTCCACCACCACGAAGGTCATACCCTGAACATCACTTGGAACCATGTGAATGCGTGGAAAAATTGGCGGATACGTGTTTTGAAGGCAGATATTCTCGATGGTGAGCGGCACTTCTTCAGCTGGCGTTGGGAATCCCTGTATTGGCTGAACGGGAACTCCATTTTGGGCGTCGACTCCTATAACAAGAACACCGCCTAACGAGTTCGCAAACGAAGAGAGAACTTTCGGTAATGCGCGCCTGACATTTTGGTCTAAGTTACTTTTGTATTCGACTCGAATACTTTCGTTGAATCGCCCGCAGAAACCACGGATATCGTCAGCATTTTGTGGAGGATTTAGAAAGAGCATCGGCTATCCGCGTCTCTTCGCCTCAGAAGTAGTGACTCATACTCACAACAATTGGCTTGGTCGCTAGCAGGTTTCGCTGTCCTACTCAACTCGACCCGGACCAATGTAAGTGCGCTTGACGTAGTCACCCTCAAGTCCCCAGTGCTCGTCGTACTTGCCTCGAAACGCATGATTGGGAAACGCGATATCCGCATAAATATTTTGCCACACAGAAACCGCCAGATGTTTCTCCTGAACATCGAAGTCCGGATTCGGAACGTCTTCCTCATTTAACTCGCCAGTCTCAACCCGGTTCTTCATTTCCGCATACCAACGACCGAACCGTAGCGAACCGATATGGTACTCGTAAAGCGTAATGAGGGCACTGATGCGAGTATTGTATTGCCTATCTCTGTGCAGCATTTTGCCCTTGGCACCTACGAATGTTACTGGAGGAGGAGGCGTTGCGATCGTGACTCTACCACCCTGGACGGGCATTTGTATTCCGATTTCACCATACATTGCGCCAAGCACGGCGTGAGGATCGGCAGCCATTACAAACGCGTTGTTGTTGTACATCACAAGGCAACAGGGAAAATCCTCGTACTCTTGAAACTTGTCTTTCGCTTGTTCAATTTTTGATCGAATCGGGCGATGAGGGTCGGTAAAGGTTGCAGTTTGCGGAAACGGATAGTCTTTGTTCTCGAATTGCTTTACTTCGAAAAGAAAATCGCGCCCATTAATAGGAACTGTGTAGTCGACAAGTTTCGATTTCGCTGGATACTTCTTCTCGAATTGGAACGTTAGCCCTCGCTCACCTAAGTACCGTTCGAAAAGAATCTCGGAGATATTCTTTACGCTCATCTCTGTTACCGAATACCGATTACTTGCCATCGCATTGAGTAGGCGTCGAAATCCTCGACGTTCTTCAGGAACTCGCCTGGAGGCCACGTCATACGCCCAGAGAGGTGAGGCCAGAACGGAATTGAGAGACTTTCAAATCCCTCCCGTGGCGAGAACGGTGTGAATCCTTGCTGCCTGGCCGCGACCACCTGAAACGACAAGTGCCCAACGGCATAGGTGAGGACGTACATCCGGAGGTGGTTTGTCGGAAAAAGGTCTCCTTCGTGGTAGGAGGTGTGAACCTCACCCTTGCCCACGGGTAGGAAAGCAGCCATCCACATACTTACACCCAAGGGAATTACCAAATTGGTGGCAAAACGATGACGAGAAGATCGCTGGAAAAACGGCGACCGGTCGCGCCGAATATGATCGAAAATCACCGCTGTCTTAAAAGCGAAAAGCGCGACCGAACGCGCTCGCGACTGCGTTAGCGTGAGACGTTTATTGCCGAGTATCAGGTCCGTCATTGCGGGCTTCGCGTGGTTATTCTCCAGGTCGCTCATCCAACCGTTGTTACAAGCGCGGCAAACGACGCGTGCTTTCCAGTCCAAATGTGATGCCTTCCAATCCGCGACGATCTCTCCTTGCTCGTTCTTGCGGGTAAATCGCTTCTTACCTGGGAACAAGTCGTTCATCCAGTCGCTCCATAAGTGCTCAAGCGACAAGTCGGCGGTATTGCCGCAAAACGCGCATTCGGCTGCCATGAGTCAGATTCTATTTGGATGTATCCAATTCATTCGTCGGAAACCGCACAGATCAAGTTCTCCGTTTTCGGAGTGTTTGGAACATGGGAAAATGCTTCTATGGAGAGCGTCACTATTTTCGCTAGCGTCCGCCCTGGTCGCATGGCAATCTTCACCGACATTGACGATCCAGAATGGCAAAGCACTGCCCTTCATATCCTGCAGATGCTTGCAAATTTTTGGGGTGGTTTCGGATGCTTGATCGTACCTACCAATGGTAAGGAGATTTCTCCTTTATTCTGGCAGCTCCTCGAAACCTACGATCCCGACTATCTTCATCAATATCGCCGCACGGGAGGTGACGTACAAAAGGCCGAGCCGCAGAAATTCCAACAATGGATAAACCAAAAGGAGGACCAGTGGAAGAGTAATGGGAATGACCTGAGTCCTCAGATCAGAAAATCTATCGAAGAGGATGTAAGCCGATGGCCTCTCTCCAATTTTCATGTGGATGCCGACCTCCAACAGCAGTTGAAAGCTCGTTTGGCGCCGTTCTTCTTTGAACAGTACATCGTCCACGCTGGGTGGTTGTCGGCTGACTCGTCAGCATTTCACCCGCATACGTCAATCTCAGAAATTCTTCCCCATACGGATCACACCAAACACGTACTTCAAGTCGAAGGTGAAAGCTGGCTCGAGAAGCTCTGGTACAGTGCCGCCTTTGGTTATTTCGATCATCGAGCTCAGAAGGACTTAGAGGGTATAGGCATAAAAACGACTACGATCGACGCGAAGGCTCATAGGCCCCAATTGATTCATACGGCGGTAGAAGGAAGAGTTTCTGGTTCATTGGCGGGTTTATGGAGAGATAACCTTTCGACGGAAGTAACCGAAGTGCCGTCAAGATGCCCGGCTGCCCTCTCGCTTGTCCAACTTGCAAGATATCAAAACATCCGAGCCCACGCTCGAGATTGGACCGAGCCTACTGTCGCAATTGCTGGCAACACGCTCTCTGATTTCTGTCTTTACTTTTGTCTCTCGCGGCTACGATCACGCGTTCTATGGATACTGCCAGCGATGACTGACAGGGCTCTTTCAGGGGGTAAGGGCGAGCCGAACGAAGAGGATCTGTTTCATTTTGCAACCACTTTACGGTCGATGACCAGTTATGGCCAGCACGGCCGCGGATTACAGCTAATCAGCGCCACCTTGAATGATCAGCAGCTCGATCAAATTTTGAAGAGCATAGAACAAACTGCTCTCGGATCAAAGTTCGAGAAAACAATAATCGGCGGAGCCGTCGGGGATCTCATCGAGTTTCCCGAACGGTTATATGAGAGGAATAATGCATCTGTTCCTGCAGTATTCCAGCTGCCTCAAAATAGAACGATAGCGTTGTTCCAAACCCCAAAGCCGAAGCATTTCGAACCTGTAGAGCCATCAAAACACCGTTGGATAACAGAGTTGCGCGTTCAGCATAATCAGCTTCCTCGCCACCCTAGTTTAGGAACATTTGTGATTGGTATCCGTCAAACGGGGACTGAAGGTGCCCGAATCTCCTCAGTTGGACCTTCATACTTCTGTCCTACGGACTTCCTTCTGGGTACCGAAGACATCGATACAGCGCTTGTTCGGCCGGACATCCAGGTACCTGATCTGATGGATGTGTTGGAACGAGTCTGTCTTTCTGCCCAACTGGAATGTTCCATTTCGGATAAGGGCTTCTATGCGAGTGATACTCTTCGAAAGTTTGGTTCGTTGGCTGAGTTTGGCAAGTTCTGTCGTAGTGGTCACGGCAAGGCGCTCATTTCCAAATATCTAGATTCGTCCGCCAACAAACCCGGAGTACATACGAATGGCGTACTCTTATCGGACGGGCGCCGTTATCTCGATTTCGCGTCCCTTGCGGTAGCCGTTGGAAAAAACGATCTGGCGGTAAAGCTAACGGATTACCTGGGCACGATTGGCCTACTGCACCGTGGTTTCATCTTCCAGTGTAAATTTTGCCGTAACTCCGATTGGTTTGCCGTAGCAGAGATCACGGAATCCTTCACCTGCAAACGATGTTCGCGGCAGCAACGATACACGCGAGAGCACTGGAAACATCCTGACCAGCCTAACTGGTACTTCAAGCTTGATGAGGTTTGCTATCAGGGATTTCTCCACAACATGCAGGTTCCGATGATGGCCCTAGATTTTCTAAGACGCAACTCAAAAGACACTTTTCTGTTTACACCCGAGCTGTGGTTTACCAAGTCTGGCAGCGTTAAGCCATTCATTGAGAGCGATTTGAATTGCATCATCGACGGAACACTGACGATTGGCGAGGCAAAGTCGCAAGATCAACTAGAGAATACTAGCGTGGAGGAAATTTCTACTTTAAAGAAGTACTGTGAACTGGCGGAACTGATTGGTGCTCGAGAGATGGTCCTTGCGACCTCATGCTCGTCATGGTCGAACTCCACGAAAACAAACATAGGGGCCGTGTTCGCAAATAAACCCATCCAAGTGCGCTATCTGACATCTGCTGATCTTGAGCAATGAATGGAGGCGCGATTCTCAGCTTGCGACATCAAGTATTGCGCGAGAACTGAGTGCTCCTCGGCCTACCTTCCCACCTGATACCTAAGCACTGACAAGGCTGAAAGATACGCGTATCTAATAACTAGGGGACAGGTTACAGGGAACAGGGAACAGAGAAGATCGAAGGCGGATGTTCGTTTTCCGCCAACTGCCACCGAGAACATTTGAAACTTACGAAATGTGTTCTGCGTATTCTTCGCCGTGGACTGGCTCGACGTTATCCTCGACCTGTTTGGCGATGTTTTTTGGGAGTTTATTCAATACGCGATCGCAGAAGCCTTTCGAGACGATCGACCGTCCTTCCCAAAGGATGTGCTCTGAGAAATCAGGAAAACTAGGGGACAGGTTACAGGGCACAGGGAACAGGGGAGCGGCCAAACCGAACACGGGATCCCTTCGGCAGGGCCCCGGCATCGCCTTCGCGCGCGCCGGTGCCCCCTATCAATCAGCTACAACGGCAGGCGCATCTTCTTGAGTAGTTCAGCGTATCTGGGATCCCGCTGCAGAGGTTTCAGCATGGGATCGATCTTTACGTCTGTCATGCCGCCGTCTCGCTGTTTGTAGCCGCGCTCCAGCCATTCAAACGACTTGTCGAACTCGCCGCGGAAGGCGTACACCTGGGCGATTTGATAAGCCGAATCGATGTCGTGCCTGGCGATCAGCTCGTTCAACGCCGCATTCGATTCCTGCTCGCGGCCGAGCGCGTGATAGGCCCATGCCAGTCCCGTGAGTCTTCCCCACTCGCTTGGTTCCTTCTCCACTTCGGCCAGCGCCTGTTGCGGCTTTCCCATGTTTATCAAGATTTCACCCATCGTCAGATGGGCAAATGGAGCCTTCGGGTTCAGTTCCAGCGCCTTCTGCAGTTCGGCTTCGGCTTCGCGATATCGGCCGGCCAGGTAGAACGCGTATCCCTGCCCCAGATGGAAATCAATGCGCAGTGGATCGAGAGCAATTGCCTGCTCATTTAGCTTGATTGCCTCGTCGAGATTTCCAGTTTCCCTGAAAATGTATCCACGGTGGCGGAGGACATCCGGGCTGCCCGGCTCCAGATCAGCAGCTTTGCTGAGCGAAATCTTTGCGGCCTCCCAGTTCCAGTCATAATCATTCTGGATTCGTGCCAGCGCGAGATAGCCTGGCGCCGAATTGGGATCGAGTTCAATCGCCCGCTTGGCATCGTCTCGTGCTTTTTGCGAGCCCTCGTTGATATCGATCAGGCTGAATCCGGCCATCCTGCCCTGCACCGCCGCTCGTAAAGCCCACGCTGGAGCGTACTTCTCATCGAGCTTGATTGCCTCATCGGCATAGGCCAGCGCTTTGGTAAGAGCTTCCTTGCTGTGGCCCTGCCCCATAAAGTATCTGCCCTGCAAGTACGCTTCATACGCCTCAGGATTGGCGCTGGCCACGGTCGACGGAACCGGCTGTCCGTTGGTTCCCAGCAATTTCACCTGCAACGCATCGGTCGCGGCCCGCGCAATATCGTCCTGCACGGCAAAGATGTCGTTGATCTTGCGGTCGTATGTTTGCGACCAAAGCTGAAAACCGTCCTGCGCTTTGATGAGTTCCGCTGTGATGCGGACACGGTTGCCCTCACGGCGCACGCTTCCCTCGAGAACGTTGGCCACGCCGAGCTTGCTTGCTATCTCGCGGACGTCTTCGTTTTTGTTTTTGAACTGAAAGGCCGAGGATCGCCCTACGACCTTGAGCCCCGACACTCTGGCGAGGTCGTGAATGAGTTGTTCGGAGAGGCCGTCGGAAAAATAATCCTGATTTCTCCCAGGACTCATGTCCACAAAAGGCAGAACGACAATAGATCTACTGTCTGGGGACGCAACTGGCGTCCTATTTCGGGAACGCAACAGATAATTGCCTGCCGTTGCCACAACAAGGATTGCCAGGAACGATATGGCCGCAAGTCTCCAGGCATGGCGGCTGCGAGAAGTAGCTACCAGATTTGCGCTAATCGTCTCCTGTGGAACCTTCTCTTCTGTTACAAGCTCAGTCGCGGCGATTACGTCCGCGGGTTCGTCCTTTACTACGACCGGAGCGGGCAAGTGTTGCGGCCTGGTTCCATTCTCTTCTGTTACGGGGGCAACAAACCGGTATCCGCGCTTAGGCAAGGTTTCGATGAACTCGGGCTTGTCGGGCCGGTCGCCGAGGGTCTTCCGAATTTCCAGAATGTACTTTCTGAGAACCTCCGGATTCACGTACGTCTCCGGCCAAAGTGCCTCGAGAAGTTCGTCCTGCGTCACAACTTGTCCGGCGCGATCCACCAGGTAGGCCAGGACGTCATAATTTTTGGGAGGAACTGGTACGCGATCGCCGTTCCGCCACAGAAGGTGGTTGGCGGTATCCAGACGAAACGTCTTGAATGACTTCATCGTTGTGCCCTGCTCAACCATTACGTCCCACCCTGGGAATGCAACGAGAAGACCGTCTGCTATGTGTTGCTTGCCACTTCATTTCTCTTACTAGCCTTTCTGAAAGTCCGTCATCCACAAAAACTCAACGGAATCCCCACGGCGACTTCACACGCGCAATACGTTGGCTTTCATATTCTGTCGCTGTTATGAGCAAAGCACCTTCGCCTTTCCGCTATTACCAAAGACAGTCTGAAGCTGGAACACAACTTCCTGATCTTTATTCCATTTGGTTTGGCTGCGTCGCGGCAGGCTTGGTTGCGGTGCTCGCACCAGTTGAGGGCAAAGCCAGAGTGGCGATGCACGTTTAGGTTAAACGATTTACCAAAGCTTCGCCATAGTGGATGTCAGTACAGAGCAATGAGCAACATTAATTTTAATTCCCGCCTGGGACAAACGGGCGAATGACCGATTTTCGAGCAAAGCGGAACACTGGAGGAAGTTAGGAATGAAGATTGCAGTCAACGTAATCGACTTCGAGAAGGAGCCGCACTGGAAAATGCCCGATGAAAATATGGTGGCGATGATGCTGCGGCCTGGGTTCGTCGAAGTTGGCTTACATCGCTCCGAAGTAAACAGGGTTACATACGATGCCGGCGAAATGGCACTCTGCCCGCGACAGATGGCGCAATGGGTCAGGAGCGCCGACACCGAGTGCCTGGCTGTGTGCATCTCTGACGCTGCGCTGACCGCCGCCACCGATACTCGGAACGGCCAAGTGGAGTTGCGTGGCGAAACCAAGCTCGTGGATGCCCGCGTCGGGGCACTGCTTGCCGCCGTAAATGCCGAGCGGATTGCCGGCTTCCCCAGTGGGAAAGTGTTTCTGGATTCTGTGGAGCGAGCACTGGCCGCTGCGTTGATCGACGGTCATGCGGTCCGGCGTCCTTCGCCGCAAATATTCCGAGGCGGTCTCACTCCTTCTCGCCTGCGCAAAGTTACCGAATTGGTACACACGAAGATTGAGGATGAGTTGACGCTCGAGCAGATGGCACAGGAGGTGAACTTAAGCGTAGCTCACTTCTCGCAGATGTTCCGCAAATCAACCGGACAGAGCCCGCACCAGTTTGTCTTGCAGCAAAGGGTGGAACGTGCGAAGGAGTTACTGCGTAAGGCTGAGGCACGCGTGCTCGACGTCGCCGTAGCCTGCGGCTTCAAGACGCAACAGCATTTCGCGCGAGTATTCCGCCAGATCTGCGGAAGCAGTCCTACTCAATATCGGCGCGAGGTCTTCGGCTAATACGGCCGCCAAACTCGCACCGGCCGCAACGTAGAGACGCCCGCCGCGGCGGGCGTCTCTACTTCGGCTTTATTCATGCAATCTTCCCTTCCATACAAGACAGGAGTTCTAAGAAATGAAGTTCCCCACGCAAGCACCAGCAGTTTTCTATGAGGCCGTTACCGAAGCTTTATATAGATGTCGAGACGGCAAAACAGCATTGCTGTTGAAGAGCAACGCTGACACTGAGACGTTAGTGGCTGAGTTTGGCCTACTGCATCGCGATCTGGAGATCGCCCGAAAAGTTCAGAAGGCCTCATTCCCACAAAAGTCGCCGGCGATCCCCGGATTACAGTGCGCCACCTTCTATAGGCCAGCGCACAGCATTGGGGGCGACTACTACGACTTCCTCCCGCTCGACGACGGCACTTGGGGCATCGCGGTTGGCGACGTATCCGGAAAGGGACTTGGAGCTGCACTGGTGATGGCCACGCTGCAAGCTTCGCTTCGCGCTCAAACTTTGGCGCCGCGTCCTGCGATTCGAACGCTCATGAAGAACGTGAATCTCGTGGTCCGCGAGTCATCTCCCGCAGAATTCTTTGCCTCGCTCTTTTATGCGGAATATGAGCCTGTGTCTCGGCTGCTCACATATGTGAACGCCGGACATAACCCTCCTGTTGTAGCTCGCCGGAGTTATGGCCGGTGCAAGATCCTTAGCTTGCAGTCTGGCGGTGTGCCCGTAGGCGCGCTAGACGAGTCCCATTATGACTCTGAAACATTTCAGCTCGAACCTGGCGATCTTCTGATCGCTTATACGGACGGACTCACAGAATCGGAGAATCCGGGTGGGAGCGCTTTCGGACAAGAGCGTTTGAAGAGAATCCTGTGCAGTTGCACTGCTGAGCAGCCTCAAGAGATTCTGCAGCACATCTTGCAAGAGCTTTCGGCCCATTCTGCCGGCTGTCCGCAAGCGGACGACCTCACGCTTGTAGTCATTCGCGTAGAAACCGAGTGTTCTCTGGCGCAGTGCACGTCGCCACTCCTTAACAATTCCGAAAGATTCGGTCTGGAGTCACGAATACAGATACAACTCGACACGCGCGATCGGATTTACTGATCGAGGTAGGCCAAGAACAATGCCGAGAAGGAGAAGAATTCACATGTCTGCTAATCCTAAAGAGTTTCCCGATCTGGGCGCGGTCTTTGACGCGCACATCGAGCGGGAGTTCGCCGATCAGGATGTCGACGCTACCATGAAGACCATGGTTCCAGAACCCTACGTCTATTGTGTGCCGGTCGCCACAGGAGCCTTCGGAGGACAGGAAGTCCGGCGCTTTTACAGCGAACACTTCATCAATCAAATTCCCAAAGATGCCACGGTAACGCCCATCTCCCGGACCATCGGCAAAGATCAGGTCGTAGACGAGATCATTGTGAGTTTCACTCACGACACGCGATGGGATTACCTCCTGCCCGGAATTCCTCCAACGGGAAAGCACGTCGAGCTCCCGCACGTTGTGGTCATGAAGTTCGAAAACGGGAAGGTTGCTCACGAACATGTCTGGTGGGATCAGGCCTCGTTGCTCGTACAGGTCGGACTGTTGGATCCAGCGAACCTGCCGGTGGCCGGCGCCGAACAAGCCAGAGAACTGCTGCGCGCTGCGGAAGGACGCGGCATTGAGCATGCAGAAGCGATCGCTGAAGCTGCCGTGTTTCTCGCCTCTGATGAAAGCAAACACATCACCGGTCAAGAATTTCGCGTTGGGAGTCAGTCCGACCGCGAGAAGTCGCCACCAAAGCCCGCTGGTGTTGTCAACGAATTCAGGAGGAAAGCTTGAATAGGGGGCATCAAGAATCGGCAGGAGGGATCACCGTGAGCGAACGCAACAAACACCTCGTGAAGAATCTATACGCGGCCTTTACGCACAGAGACATCCCGGCGTTGCTCGCCATGCTGTCCGAGGATGTGATCTGGCGCCTGCCGGGCAAGGTGCCCTACTACTCCGGCATTTACCAGGGTCGAGGCAGCGTGGCCGGCTTCTTCGAAAATCTCGATGCTCACGTTGCCATCGAAGCTTTCGAACCACGCGACTTCATCGCGGACGAGGATCGAGTCGTCGTGACTGGCTGGTCCCGCGGCCAGGTGAAGAGCACGCACCGCAGGTTCAACAACCGCTGGGTTATGTTCTTTCTTATTCGCGACGGCAAGATTGCGAAGTTCGAAGAATACGCAGACACCCAGGCTCTCGTCGCTGCCCACGAGGCCAGCTACTACGCTGACACGGACTCCTCTGCCCATGGACCCGGGGGCAATGGATCGACAATCCACCGTGAGTTGCCGAGTTGATGCGTCTTATCATTCTTGATGTGTGTTGAGAGCACATTGAGTGACGAAAACGAACGCAGCACGACTTCTGGACAGCCTTGGAATCAAGTACGAGTTGCGCGAGTACAAGGTAGATCCCGACGATTTGTCCGCGGAAACGGTGGCCGCGAAGATCGGCCTGCCACCAGAGCAGGTGTTCAAGACCCTGGCAGTGCAGGGGGACCGGAATGGAATCTCCTTGGCGGTAATTCCCGCCAATGCAGAGCTGGACTTCAAGGCCCTCGCACGCCAGACAGGCGATCGGAAAATCGAAATGCTTCCTTTGAAAGAAGTGCAAGCCGCAACCGGTTACATTCGCGGTGGAGTTACCGCACTGGCATGCAAGAAGGAGTATCCGGTCTATGTCGATGAACTTGCTGAAATCTGCGATGTAATCTCGGTGTCTGCCGGCATGAGAGGACTACAAATCTTGCTGACTCCTCAAGATTACCTCCGCGCTGTCAGTGGAACGATCGCAGCCATTGCAAAGGCGAAGTAAGTCCCACAATGGGACATGATTCAGTCAGAAGTTGATGGCAACTTTCCGGAACGAGCATTCCTTCGATACTTCGTTTGCCTCCCGTTTCGCTCACGGCTGAATACCGAATCCGCCGGGTTGTGTCTGCGTCTTGATGAAATTCAGCAGGAATCGGCCCAACCCCGAAGATCCAGACACAACTTCAAATCCGCTATGCAGTCTACTGATCACGTTGTAAGACGCGCTGAGTGGACTAGCCGCAGCAGAGCATCCTGACGCTGGCTGGGCGAAAAAGATCCACTCAGCGCGATAAGACATACAAGGAGTGCAGAAATGAGTAAAACGATGGTTGGGGTGGAAGCCCCGGAAGAAGCGGTGTTGAGCGCGCTGGCCTTCCTGAGAAACGAGCAGATCGACGACGCCACGGCGTGTTTTGCCGAGCAGTTCAGATTCAAGGATCATGGGATTGGATTGGAGTTCAAAGACAGGGGCCGCCTGGCTGAATTCTTCCAAAAGACAAAGGAATTCTACCCAGACTCGTTATTGCACACCAACTCGATGTTTGTCAGCGGTGACCACGTGATCATCGAGTGGACAATTCAAAGTACGTTAACAGAACCTTTCTATGCCGGACTCTCAAGGAAAGTTCCGGTCGTGTTTCATGGTGTCTGCGTCGTGCGCATCGACAATGGCAAGATCACCGAGTGGTCCGATTACTACGATGGCCTTACCTCGCGCCGCACAGCCTTGGCTGCGTACTTCACGGAATGGATCGAACTCTGAATCGTAGTGCTGCCGCGCTTGATGCAAGGTAGCGAAGCGGCCGGGACCAGAATGATACTGCCACCTTGCTCACGGCCGACAGCGTAGATGCTGCCGATTCGGTTGGAGGCGATGACAATTCAGCCTGGGTTTAGAATAGCTTTATTCAGGTTGTACTCATGCGCCTCCGATTCAGCAACCCGGCGCGGCTGTTGCTCCTCTCTCTACTGTTAGTGCTCACTGGCTGTGGAACATTCCGTGTGTCCGGAGCACTCAATGTGAACACCTCGACATCCACCGGAACGGTCAGCTTCGTTCACTTCACCGCGATCTTCGACAGCAGCGGTACGCTCATCAATGTGACGGTTGTGACCCTGGTCACACCTCCAGCAATGAACACGCTGACCTTCTGCGGAAATCAATCCTCCCAATTTCCGATGAACAGCGCGGTTCAGGTGAGCTTCACTCCGGGACAAACCTGCTCGAATCTTGTCGCTGTCGTGTCGCATTGATCCTTGCAGGCGCGTTAACACGAGAAAAACAGTTCCTCTGAGTTATCCACTTCAGATCGTCCCACGTTTTAAACCATCCATATTGAGTGCGATGGGCGATTCTCGAGTGCAACTTGACTTACCGATCGAGGCGCAAGCGTTGAAGCATATCTTGGAAACGCGGATCAGCGCGCACTGGATCGAATGCCGGCTCAACCTTGAGTGAGGCCAAGACGCAGGAGTGTTCCGTGTATGCTTTTTCCATCCAGAAGAAGGCTTGTTCACGGTCGCCGATAGCAAGGTTTGCCAACAGCAGAATCCCCGGATCAAATGGCCGCCGGCGATTCAATTGCTTCAGTTGCCGCAATGCGCGGTGGGCGTCCTTTTGCCGGCCTGAGCGGCCGGCAACATACGCCACATTGCTCCAATACCAGGCATTCTCTCCGTAGATCCGATGCGCTTGCTCCTCTATTTTCAGAGCATCGGAGTAGAGTTGCTTCTCCACCATAGGGTAGACAATCATGCCCGCCCGAACGAAGTTCGGCTCCATCTCGCGCACAGCGGCGAACTGCTTGATGGAATCGTCAAACTGGCGAGCGTAATAGAGGATGACACCTCGATCGGCCGCTATGATCATGGAGAGGGGCTCAATCTGTCGCGCTAGCTCGCTTTCGGCAAGTGCCTCCCGGAAGCGGCCGCGGTAAGCAAGATGCTCTGCATACCAGTGGTGTGCTGTGGCATAGTTTGGATTCAACTGAATCGCGAGTCGGTATTCTCGTTCCGCAGCCTGCCAATCCCAATCGTAGTTTTGGGCGATCACTGCGAGCGCGACATGAGCTTCGGGAAGATTTCCATCCAACTCCAGAGCGCGAAGCGCGGCTTGTTTAGCCTTAGGCATATATTGTGCCTGCAAGCCGCCACTGTAACTGCTCAACAATGCGTAGGAATTCGCCAGTGCGGCATGGGCGGAAGCGTAGCCCGGATCGATTGTGACAGCCTGCTGGAAGCAGGAAACGGCCTGTCGCAATCCAGCTACATCTCGTTTGTTCAGGAAATAGGTTCCTCTTAGATAGAGATCATGTGCCTGGGTTGAGACGGCATGAATCGCCGCAGTTTTCGCAGGCGCGGAGGATTCGGAGCCGCCGAATCGAAGGCGCACTTCATTGGAAATCTGCTGGGCGATCTCTTGCTGAATGGCGAGCAAGTCAGTCGTGTCTTTGTCATATTCGCCCGACCAGAGGCTGCGTCCCCTCATGTCCACGAGCCGCGCGGAGATGCTCACCCTGCCAGAGTCGCGGCGCACGTTTCCTTCAACCGCGTATTGAACCTGCAATGCGCGGCCGATTTCCTGCAGTGACTCATGGCCACCTTTGTAATGCATTACTGACGCGCGGCCGATGACGCCCAGGCGGCGAGAGTCCGCTTGTCCCAGTTGCGAAATCAGCTCCTCGGTTAGCCCATCACTTAGATAATCCTGGCCCGAATCACCAGTGAGGTTTTCAAAGGGAAGAACTGCAAGAACCACTCGTGTATTTGCGTGAGAAGGGTGAAGGGAAGACCACCACATCAAGTAAACCGCTGCTGCCAGCATCATCAGGCTGGTCACTGCCACAAGCAACCGGAAGTGCGCGGGAAGCCACCGCATCCCCCAGCGTTGCTGAGGTCCGCTAGTGGCAGGCAATTCTGGTGTTGGGGGTGGAGTCGGCATGGCCACGACATGATCGTCTCCTGCAGATTCATCTCTCTGAACGCTCGCGATGAATCGATAGCCTACCCGCGGGAGAGTTTCGATATAGCGTGGTTCCGCAGCCGAATCGCCAAGGACTCTGCGTAGTTCCTTTATGGAATTGTTCAGTCCGTGCTCAAAATCCACAAAGGTCGTTTCCACCCAAAGCGCCTTGCGCAGTTCTTCCCTGGTAACTGCGTCCCCGGAGTGCTCCAGTAGCATTTGCAAAATCTGAAGTGGTTGCGGCCGTAATTTTAGCTTCACTCCGTACTTGTAGAGTTCGCGCGTGGGAATACGCAGCTCAAAAGGGCCGAATGCATGAGTCGGGACTTGTTTCGACATAGGAATACTTACTAGAGGAACGGGGAATCGAGTTTCCCTCAAATCGATGTTTCTTGCAAGGCGATTTTGAATGTGCGAGTTACGCAATTACCCGAATGTTATGTGCTTCATACCCTCCTTGTATTGACCTCAGATTCGAAAAATGAGATTTGCGTAAACGACAGAGTTTCTCGCTTGGAGGACGGGTCACACTTTCCGGCAATAGTGCGACTGGCGGAAATGGCAGTGGCGGCCGGTGGTGGGGTTGGAGGCAATGGTGGCTCAGCCTCGTTGTGGCCGCCGGTATCGGCGGTGATGGAGGAGGCGGTCGCGGACAGTTTGGCGATTGCCCTGGCGTTCTCATTCGAGAAATCCACAACCACCCTGAAATGTTCTTGAGCTACTCAGCTTATCTCAGTAAGTAGCTGAGTGCCCCCTTCCCGATACGGTATGGGCCAACTCTGCGTGACACTTCTTAAATCAGCGGCCAGGGAGGCCAAGGTGAAAACGCGCATAGTAGTACTTGCAGTCGCAGGAGTCTGTCTGCTGGGCACCAGCTTATTCGTCAGTGCGCAGCTCATTGACAACACTCAAGCGTCGAACAAGATCAACGCTGGAATCAATAAGTCGCTTGCCGACGAGATTGGCACTGGGCGCGGCGACGTCATGACGCCCTATTCCTCTTTATTCATCATCAATCGCGATCCGTATCGTTCGATTCGTCGCGGGCGCCAGATCTTTCAGCGCAAGTTCACTCGCGAGCAGGGACAGGGCCCGAATAACAGTGACGGAGTCGGCGATATTAATACCGTTGCGGGAATCGGCGCTGGGCTTTCCGATAGTTGTGCCAGTTGCCACGGACGTCCGAGAGGTTCCGCTGGAGCGGGCGGAGACGTCGCCACGCGGCCTGACAGCCGCGATGCTCCACATCTTTTTGGTCTCGGTTTGAAAGAGATGCTCGCAGATGAGATCACAGGCGATCTACGGGCGATTCGCTCATCAGCGTCGGCTGTGGCCAAGGCTTCGGGAAAGAGTGTGACCGCTGCTCTCCAGAGCAAGGGCATCTCCTATGGCTCAATCACGGCAAATCCCGACGGTTCGTTTGATACCGGGCAGGTCAGTGGAGTGAATCCCGATCTTCGCGTGCGACCGTTCTTCGCCGAAGGAAGCACAATTTCGATGCGCGAGTTCCTGGTCGGCGCCTTCCGCAACGAGATGGGAATGCCTGCAGCAGATCCCGATCTGCTCCTGGCCTCCAATGGTGGAAAAGTTACGACTCCATCCGGCATGGTGCTCGATGGCTCACTGGACAAGATTGAAGCCCCGCCGGCCTCAGATCCGGGAGCCGATCCCGATGGAGATCATGTCGCAAATGAGATCCCTGTGAGCCTTATCGACCACATGGAGTTCTATTTGCTGAACTACTTCAAACCCGGAATCTACAAACAGACTCACCAGACCCAACGGGGAGACAAGCTCTTTACCAAGATCGGCTGCGCGTCTTGCCACGTTGCCGACTTGTGGATTCAACATGATCGTCGTGTCGCAGATCTTGAGACGGTGTACGATCCGGTCCGCGGTAATTTGAATAATCTATTCGCGACTGCAGCGCCACTGATCAATGTAGTCGACGACGGCTCCGGTTTCCCAGCGCTCAAGAAGCCGAATCTGCAACCGTTCCTGGTGAAAGATATTTACACGGACTTCAAGCGGCATGACCTCGGCCCCGCTTTCTACGAGAGAAATTACGACGGCACGCTGACCACCCAATTCCTAACACGGCCTCTCTGGGGTGTAGGGTCCACCGGACCATACGGTCACGATGGCCGCAGCATCAATCTCAGCGAAGTAATCCTGCGTCACGGCGGCGAATCGCAAGCCTCACGGAATGCCTTTGCCAATTTGGAACCCGAAGACCAGGATGCTGTAGTCGCATTCCTGAACTCGCTCATCATCTTTCCGCCAGACGACACGGCGTCATCGCTGGACCCGGGAAATAGAGGCGCGACAAACTATCCTCAATCCGGACATGGGAGCATCAAGTTGACTGTGCTATTTAACAATCCCAGCGATCCCGAATAAACAGAACCACCTGCGGCAGCAGGTAACGCAGGATATCCGCACCCTTCGAGTAATCGAAGGGTGCGGGCTCGCCACCAGTCCTTGCAATCTGTGGGTTTCCCCAAATGAAATCGTCGGCACTCTTCCCTTTTGGGCTCCTCTGGAAGAACCCAATCCGAGAGCGGGAGCCTCAACTCTTGACTCCATTTGACTGCAGTCCTCGTGCGCACCGCTCGATCGGAAACGCCCGGCCAGACGACAAGAGCGGTCAGGAACGGCTGGCCCCCTGTCATCAATGACAGTTACACATTTTCCCAGTCAATCTTAATCTCTGGGAGCTAGAGGAGCACCGAGCCAGGCGAGTACTAGTGATCCGGAATCGAGATTGCCCAGCAGGGGGATGTCAATTCCGCTAGTGCGTTCATGCTCGCAGTGGCGTCGGTGACGCACTTCTTGCGTCATCGGCCGGTGCTCCTCGGATGCATTGTTCAGGTCCGGATGGTCAGTTCAGACGAAGGGATTCGCGTGCTAACAAGCACACCAATCCCGAGGCAAGAAAAACCGAGGAGAAAGGTCGCTGTCAAGTGAACGCTTTGAAGTACAGAACACTACCGG
This sequence comes from Terriglobales bacterium, assembly GCA_035567895.1. Taxonomy (NCBI): domain Bacteria; kingdom Pseudomonadati; phylum Acidobacteriota; class Terriglobia; order Terriglobales; species Terriglobales bacterium. The sequence continues at coordinate 55,483 of DATMPC010000011.1, forward strand.
CTCTCGCTCCTTCGTTCCTAAGTCAATAAAGGAGACTACAAAAATGAACTTACGAAACACATGGACGCGACTGTCGCTCGTGCTCGTGTTAGGCGTCGTTTGCCTGGCCTTTGCCATGAGCCTGTACGCGCAAGTGCAAACGCAATCGTCGACAACCTCGGGGCAGGCCAGCAAAGAGGTAAAAGTGGAACGAGCCGAGGTGGTCTATGTCAGCGGAAATGACCTGCTAGTCAAGATGGAAGACGGCACTCTCAGGCATGTCCCAAATGTGCCGGAAAGCGCCAAAGTCTCGGTAAATGGCCAGCAGCTCGGCGTCCACGATTTGAAGCCGGGGATGAAGCTGGAACGTACAATCACCACCACCACAACGCCAAAGCTCGTCACCACAGTGAAGACTGTGACTGGCAAGGTGTGGCATGTTGCTCCGCCCAACAGTGTGGTTCTGACTTTGGAGGACGGTACAAATCAGCAATTCACCATCCCCAAGGGTCAGAAATTCAACATCGATGGACAGGAGTTGGATGCCTTTGGCCTGAAGAAAGGGATGAGGGTCTCAGCAACGAAAGTCGTCGAGGAACCGATTACTGAGGTTTCAGTCAACAGGAGTCTGGCGGGAACGATGCCGCCGCCGCCACCGCCTGATCAGCCAATCCTCGTGGCAGTCGCCCGACCTGCACCTGCACCAGCACCGGAGGCGGCCACTCCGGCTGCCTTGCCGAAGACAGCGAGCATGTTCCCACTGCTTGGCCTTGTAGGTTTGCTGAGCCTGGGCATGTCTCTCGTACTGAAAGCGTCTCGCACGATCAGATGAGCAGCTGGACACCGACCGGGTTCGTTTCTGAGAGCCACCTCGGAGGCGAACCCGGTCTTGTTATTGAGGTGCGATTCTCCTTTTGATAAGAAGGAAGGCGTTGTCAAGGTATGTTGTCGTGCCGAAGGCACGGTGAATGAGCCAGTGTGGTTGAGGACCATTCACTTGAATCACATCTGGGTGGAAGGGAGTTCCACCCAGCCACCGATCCGGCCACGACTGCAGCCATAATTCCGCTATGCGCACATCAGCCTATGCTGGATGCGAGAGCGCCCAATCAATTCAACGGTCTGGCCTGCGCTGACCAGGGGCATTTGCGCCAACTCGGCACGTGGATCGCGATGCGGCCGGGTGGGCCATGCTCTTATCCATGTCCTATAACGGAACACGAATACAGCAGGGGCCACCCGCCAATGCAACGCCGGCTCAGTTTGTGCGTCTGCGAGAGATTACCGAAATCAACGGCAATCCCTGGGCAACCATGGCCGAGTTAAACCTGCTTGCTCAGTAAGACTAGTCGCACCCTTCCCTTTTTGGTCGGTGGCCAGCATTGCGGGACGCACGATCGTACGTCTTGGCTATTGCAGAGTTGCGGCAATGAACTTCACGTTCGGCGTACTCCCGCGATTCGTGGTTAAGACGCCAGAAAGCTCAATCTCTTGCCCGTCACGTGCTGGTTGATAACTGACGGTCCAAACGAAGAAGTTGTATCCGCCAGCTCCAACATCGACAACGTCAGTCACATCAGCGGCTGATCCATCAGTCAGACGCGCAGTTAGAGTGACTGCTCCCGAGAATACGCTGCAATAAAGTTTTAGTGTTCTCACTGCACTTGAATTTGCCGGCGCACGAAGCCGGAACCCAGACCCCGTTCCCGATCCGGGGATGAACACGCCCTGATCGTTGTTAAATGACGCGAGGCCAACCCCGGCTGCATCATCGGACGCAACAGAGCTGATCGAGTAAGAACTTCCCTGGGTGAAGAGGGTGCCGCCGGCTGTCACCCAATCGAAGCTCTTCATGATTTGACCACCGAGCATTTTGCTGTGGTAGTTCCCAGTCGTGTTGCCGGCAGGCGCGAACCAATCTCGAGTTCCTTCACCCGACAGATTGATGACACTGTTCGGCGCCAGCGTGTGCGAGGCGCTCAATGAGCCCGTGCCAGGGTAGTTTGTCGGTCCGGGAGGTCCTTGCGGTCCTACGGGTCCGATAGCACCTGGCGCTCCGGCAGGACCTTGTGGTCCTGGAGGTCCTTGTAATCCGGCAGCTCCGGTAGCTCCTTGAGGACCAATTTGGCCCTGGGGTCCTGCCGGCCCCATTGCTCCTACGGATCCTGTAGCTCCTGGCAAACCTTGCGGTCCCATCGCTCCCGTTGGCCCCGCTGGTCCAGTAGCTCCCGGAATACCTTGCAGACCAGCTGGTCCTTGAGGTCCTGTCGCTCCAATTGGTCCAGTAGGTCCTGCAGCGCCAACTGCCCCGGCGGGCCCAGCAGGTCCTGGAACCCCCTGCAGACCGGTTAATCCTTGAGGTCCTGTCGCCCCAACTGGTCCAGGAGGTCCGATAGCGCCAACCGCTCCGGCGGGCCCAGCAGGTCCTGGAACTCCCAGCGGACCAGCGGGTCCTTGAGGCCCCGTGGCTCCAACGGGTCCGGTGGCTCCAACTGCTCCCGTGGCGCCAACTGGTCCGGCGGGGCCCGGTAGACCTTGCGGTCCCGCAGGTCCAGCTACTCCTGCAGGTCCAGCCAAGCCACGCACACCCTGAAGACCTTGTGGACCGATCGGCCCTACCTTTTCAAGCTGCACGTTTAATTCTGCGTCGTGGCTGTTCGATCCGTTTTCTTTGCTGTCGAATGCCGCTGAAATGTTTCCGACCGGAACCAGCGCGATGCCGTAGTTCATTTGCGCATGGTTCACCCAGTCCCGCACTAAGTCGGTTACGTCGATGACGAGATAATGATTCTTCGATTCCTTGGACACTGCCACGTTGCTTACATCGGTAAGGCCAAGCAACGGCAAGTTGCTGCCTTGAAGTGTGTCTTCATTCCACGCGCTCGCCACGCGAACTACATCGAAGGAACCAGGATGCGTTACAGCAGACACCCACAGTCGAATCGTGGCCTTATTGATCTGGTCTCCGGTTATTCCCTGTGGCAAGCGTGACAGGTCGAATCTGATGTATGCAGTCGAGCTCGGACCCTGCACTGCGAGGTAGTCCTTATCCCCATAATTTGCTTTGCGATCGGCAGACGAAAATGTGTCGTCGCTAACGGGCGCCTGAGCGAACAAAACCGAAGGACACAGCGCAAGAAGAAAGAACAGTGCGCGCAGGAAAGAGCTTGAACTTCTCACTTTCTTACCCTCTCATTCCATGGCCACGAACCGCCGTTCAGTCAGCGTCGGCCAGAACGCTTGTCTGCGGTGCCGGACTTCAAGGGGGGAGCAGAATTTCTTAGCGGGGAGTCGGGAGATGTCTAACTCTATGAGTGGTTAGGGAATACCACTCGGTTATTGCCTATAAACTTGCCATTCCCGAAGTGCAAAGTCAAAACACCAACGTAATGCCTGTAACCCATTGCTTCTAGGCGGCTTTTAAGAGGCTCGAGGCTGGAGGCTAGCCTATTCCCGTTTTGGGTGTTTGTGCTCGACTCAGATGCTAAGAGTGCCCTATGCGTTACTTAGTGTTGCAACTCCCTGGCTCATTCACCGTGCCTTCGGCACGTAACAGGATTGAGGTACCTTGACAACGCCTTCGTTCTTATCGAGGGGCACCCAGCTGGTTGGAATTGGACACAAGAACCACAATGGGAAAGGCTGGGCCACCCGCCAGTCGCCCGACCTGCACCTGCACCAGCGGAGGCGGCCACTCCGGCTGCCTTGCCGAAGACAGCGAGCATGTTCCCACTGCTTGGCCTTGTGGGTTTGCTGAGCCTGGGCATGTCTCTCTTACTGAAAGCGTCTCGCACGATCAGATGAGCAGCTGGACGTAGACCGGGTTCGTTCTTCAGAGCAACATCGGAGAACCAACCCGGTCTTGTTAGTGAGCTGTGATTCAGGTCGATCTCACGGATGCGGGGTCAGTTTTGTTTTCCCTTATCTGGACACCGAAACGGGAAAGGGCCACCCGTCCCTATTCCGCAGCTTGGAGAATTATGGGAATCTAGGACAAGAAGGGCGCCCGTCCAGAGTACGGTACCCGCTGGTGGGAGATCACTGAGAAAAACAAAAACAGAAACAAAGCACTGCCAAGCTATGACTGCGCAACCCGTCCCTCATCCATGCGGAGTCTCTGTTCGGCAAGGCTCAGCAAGCCCGAGATAAGAGACATCGGAATAGTAATCGAGAATAAGAGTATCGGGGCGGCCCATAGTAGCGGGCCATTCCAAAGGCGAAGCACTGTGCCAGAGTCTGACGCAGCAGCTACAGCCAGCAGTGTTACGAAACAAGTGCCAAATGAAATCATGAACAAACGAGAGCGCTTCGGCCGGGAAGCATGCACGATCATTCCAACGAGCCCACAACCCAACAGCGTAACAATAACTGCCCCGATCAAGTACGGATATATGAACTCTCGTCTTATGTAGCTGGATCCGAAGTATTCTGCTAGCGATACGGTTGGATAATGTTTGCCCCAATAGAAGGTTGCCATGGGGCCGCTTCCATCAAAACGAATTGGGGATCGCTGTTGCAACACCCAAAATGCGAAGAAGTAATAGAACGGTGATGCTAGCATCCAGTAGTACCTCTTGAAGAATCTGGTCATAGGCTCACTCGTTATACATCCTTGGGACGGGTGGCCCACCCTTCTTCCCGTTTTGGTTTCCACATGCGACTCCCATGTAAAGGGTGCCCCACTCCCCCACCCCAGCAACAAAATCGAGTTGCTGGGGACCCCGGTCTCGCGTGCTGTTCGCTAGGGTGGGATTCGAGAATCTGCGCAACTCCGGTTTACTTGTCTTTCTTAGACACCGCTGCGTCCTCAACTGTCATCGCTCGTGCGACGCAGCTGCCAGATAATTCCCTTCCAGTTTCACTGCCGTGAACTTCTGCGGCGCAAGCACGACTTGCAGGTCAGGATTGTAGTAATCCATCAGTTGCGAAGCCGCGCTTTGGGCGTTCACTGGATAGCGTAGTTTCATCTTGAACGAGAATTCCTCTCCCTCGGCGCGCCACGACCATAAGTAGAAAATCAACTTGTCAGGCTGCAGCTCATAGCGACTTATCTGCCCGTTTGAAATTAACTGTTTGAGGGAAGCGCGCTCGACCTCGGCGCCGGGAGGCAATCCCACTTCTGCCAGCAGCATTCCCCAACGACTCGCGCCGAATCGCTTTACGCTTACGAAGCACTGAGTCTCCGCTCCAACCTGCAGGTTCGACAGGTTGCAATGAGTACCGAACTGGAGACCGGATTCCTTCCCAGGCTGGGATTTTTCGCGGGCATCGCGGTCGCGCCATGGAATGTAGTATTCGGAGATCGCCTGAGCGCTCGCAAACGCGACCCCGTGGTCCGATGTGATTTCGATCGTGTTGTCACCGGTGACCAGATAAGGAGATATATCGAGAGACCTGGGCGCGTCGGCGATCTCAGCGTTAGGCTGCAGTGAAGCAACGTCGGCATCGCTGAGATCTTTGCCATTGATCCAGGCGTGGAGGTGCTCGCCCTGTGCATGAATTTGCTTCTTGGCAAGAGGAAACAGAGCGCGCAGCACCTGCACGGTCGCTTGTCCGCTGTACCACACTCCATACTCATCTTTACTTCTCAGCAGTGAGTAGATGCTCTCGGCAATTACTGGATCGTTTTCACATGCTGGGCCGCTGCAGCTCTCCTCCAGGGCTTGCACCGCCATGGCAGTTGCTTCCAGATCACCGGCATGTCCCCAACCATAAAAAGGAGAGGATGCCTTGATTTCCCAGTGCCGGCCGCGACTGTCGACATCGCTGAGCGCCAAGAGTTTTTCCTTCGCCTTCGTGACAGCCTCAGGATCGTGCAGCGCCGCTGCTATGCGAAGCTCCAGAGCTACGTCATACGGACTCTCTGCAGCTGCGGCGGACAGCCTGCTCCATGCCACTGCCTTGCGAACCGCCTTCTCAATCGGCTGCTTTTGCGCGGATGTATCGCCGGCGTTTGCAGACCGTGCAAGGGCAAGGGCGGTGAACAATACTGAGCTTGTCTCCCCTTTGCCAAAATGACCCTCCCAAGAGCCATCACTCAACTGCGTTTTTAAGAGCCAATCACGCGCACTGCTTATGCGAGTCTCATCAACGGCAATCAGCGAACTTGCATCTGTCAAAAATTCAATTCCATACGCCGTCAGCGCTGGATCAGGTTTCTCTTTCCTCTCTTCTCGCCCCCAATAAGTGAGCCCGCCGGAGGGATCGAAGTAATTCATTAAACGGTCGTATCCCTGGCGGACGTACTTTTCAGCTCGGACCGAATAGACGGACGTCTTGCCGGCCGCTTGCAGCAGTTGAAGCAGCAGAAGACTCGGATATGTTGAAGAAATTGTCTGTTCGCCGCAGCCATACGGACGTACCAGCGAGGCTTCCACACTCCTGGTGATGTGCGATCCCAGATTGGGATACACCGTGAGCCGCGTAAACAACGATCCTGGGATCGCATCTTCCGGAACGTGAATCACAATCGGGTGAGACTTGTCTACTACAAGGCCGCCCGCCAGAACATGGCGTAGTTCGCCGTCAGGATGAACGCGAACCGTCTTTTCGATGGCATCTCCATCCGTGTGATTCTTTGCCGTAACCCGTTGCTTTCCGGCGGGCGTAGAGTTCGAGGCCCGGAATGAAAAGTCCACGCTCGATGAGCCGCCGGCGGGCACAGTCGCTTGCGTATTAGCCGGGCTCAGCAATTCGAACCACGGGGCTGAGGCAAGCGATACGTCCATGGTCGCGCTGCTCTTGCCATAGTTGCGCAAGACCACCGGTGGCGAGATCTGATCACCCACTGTGAGAACCGGTGGTGTATCGAGATCCACGAAGAACGGTTGGAAGCTCTGGAATTCCCGTTCTGCACTTCCCATTTTTCCGTCTACGGTTGAACCGAATGCAACGACCTTCCAGGTAGTGAGATTGTCGGGTAGCTTGAAGTGAAGTTGTGCGCGCCCTGAGGAATTGGTCGCCAGAGCTGGCGCCCAATAAGCGGTCTCCTGAAAGTCATGTCGCAGACGCGGCGTGAAATCGAGCGTCTGGACGACTGCACTTCCTGCTGGGGTGGATATTCTCATCGAATGAGTGGAAACGCTCGACGACGTTGACAGGGTAGAGCTGGCCTCGGCAGTCACTTCTACGGTTTCCGTCGCATACGCCACACGCAGTGTGACGTCTACTCTGGTAAGCGAGGCCGAGGAGACCATCACATCGCGTAGCTCCATAGTTTGGAATCCGGGAGCAACCGCGGAGATGCGGTAAGAGCCTGGTTTCAGATCGCGCAACAAGAACTTACCGTTGCTGTCCGACTTGGTTTCAATAGCAGCACCGTTGCCGCCAAGCAGAACTTTTATCGAAGCCCCCGCAACAACGGCGCCTGTCTGGTCAAGAATCGTGCCGCCAATGGCTCCGGTGTTAGAGCGAAAGCTTCCTTCATCGATCTTGACCGGCTGGATGTCGCGACCACTTTGCCGGTCATATGGTTGAACGAACTCCGCCACCACGCGATTCTGTTCTGTCTCAGTACCGTAGGGAACTGCTTCAAGCTGTACTGAACGCAGAATATCGAGTATTCGGACCGAACGCGTTACCGGAACCGTTTTGGCGGAGGCCGCTCCCTGTGCTCCGGAGACCTGTGTCTCTGAAGTGTATATCTGGTCGTCGCGAAACTTGATTTCGTAAGGTTTGCCCAATGGATCGAGAAGATTAGTTAAGTCGATGCCACCGTCGCGCGCTGCCTGAAACATCTCCGGTTCCGAATGCGGAAACTGATGGCCTTTTTTCCTCCAGGCCTCTAGTGCATTGGATAACTGCTTCTCGGTTTTCCCAAAGAAGTCAAAGCTCGAGTTCCAGGCCAGATAACCATTACTGTTTGGTTCGACACGCCCTTCACCCTGCGTATATACATAGACGCTGAGCCACTGTTTGAATAGCCTGGTCTCAAATCGGTACGGATGTCCCCATGGATCGCGCAGCGACGCCAAGTCGAGGCTATGTCTCTTGGCGATCTTGAGCACCGCATCGCTGGAAGTCGGCACATTTCCAGTTGCAATCTCAGGACTGAGGATTGCCGCCAGCAAATTGCCATTTCCGCTGAAAATGCTTCGCCTCAGGACAGGCAACAAGAAGTCATCCCGGGTGTCAAAAATCTTGTCAGCCCCAGCGCTCTTGAAAGTGAGAATGTACTGGTTCCATTCGAGACTCAACTGAACTCGATAGGGCTGCTGCCACGGGTCCAGCAACACAGCAGGCGAAACGCCGCGCTCTTCAGCGATCTTTCGGAGAATCTTCAGGTCCGCGGTGGAATCCTGGTTACTGGCATCGATTGCCTGCGCCAACTCGCGAAGATTCGACGTCATCGTGCGTTCGAATTCTGACCGGGCTGCGTTTGCTGCCTCGGTATCGTCCTTCTTGATGCGAAGTCCCTCCCCATACTCTTCGGACAGGATTCTCTCAGCGACCAAATCCAAGCCGTCAGGTACCGGCTTGGACATGTCGATCCGGTCAAGATCGCTTCGTTTGACTCCGCTGACTTCGTTGCTGAAATCGTAATCCCAATTTTGGTACTCGCTTGCGAACTCCGTTTCTGTGCGACTACGTTCGTCGACGGCCTTGTCGGTTACTGCTATACCGAAAACACCCGGCGTTGCTCCATCGGTGTCGTTTAGCTTCAGCCCCGCTTGGACGACAGCGCCGGGATGAAGCACAGACGGTAGCCCGACGAATTTCACATCCAAACTGCGGTTTTCCGGATACAAGAATCGCTTTGAGACCGTATCGATGCTGTATGAGGAGGCGTCGTTCAGCGAGTAAGCGCGGAGTTCCATCTCGCCGTGGAAGCGCTCGTCTTTTCGGAAGAAAACATCGGCCGAATTCTTGCGCAGCATTAGCTCCGAAGAACGAAGCACAATTCCGTCGCGCAACAGATCGACCTCAACAAGAGATCCCGGCTTTCCGTGCACGACCGCAGCGATTGGATCATCAGCCGCGAGCAAAGTCTTATTGGTTGAGATCCAGATTGCGGCTCCCTCATCTCTTGCGAAGTAGATGGAATCGTCGAAATGAGACCTTGCGCCACGGCTATCTCTCGCTTCCACCGTGATTTGAACGTTGTGAGCATCTGAGGACTCATCGTCCAGCCGCATGCGTACCTTTGCCAGTCCGTAGCGATTGGTGTGAGTTTGTGCGACTGGCTTTCGAACCTGGTTGTCACTTCCATCGGACCCGCGGAAGTCAATGATGTGCTGCAAGGAAACGTCGCATTCTGCCGGAGTACCGTCCGGATACTGAGTGCTGATGGCGTACTCGCCATCGTGCACATCGCCCCCGGTTTTCTGAACGTAGATATGGATCGGCTCGTGCGTGAGGCGGATGAAGAACCTGCGCTGCTCGGTCCTGCCAGTCGTGTCATCGGTCACGAAGGCTGCATACGTGAGATCGCGCAGGCGACTGTAACTTTCGTCGCGAAAGGCTTGGAGAATCTGCTTCGTATTCGGTTTGAGCGTGAGTTCGCCTTGCGAGTCCAGAATGCCTGTGAGTTCGTCAGCAGAATCAACCTCCCACTGCTGTTTCTTGCTGTTCCATTGCCGGCTGTCCTCACGAACCAGGCGGGCGTGTCCTTCCCCGACGGGCTTCCCGAAAAGGTACTTTGAGCTGATCTTTACCGCCGGCGCCTGGTCCGGGAGGTAATAGGGCCGGTCCGGCTCGGCATTGACGACGAATTCCGGCAATTCATATCGGCTTACCGTGATTTGAGAATGATTTTTCGATCGCGCTCCCGAATCGTCGTCTTCATCATCCCCGATACCGATTTGGTACGTGCCAAGCTCAGCATGCTCGTCTAACTTCCAATCATATGAAGCCACGCCGAAGCGATCCGTCTGCAGTTGCTCTTTCAACACGTCCTGATTCTCTATGTCGGTAACTTTCAGCACTAGATTCCGGCGTGATTGCATCTTGCGGTCGGGACCAATGGCTAACGCCCGTATGTGCACCGTCTGTCCGGGCTGAAAGAGCTGTTTGTCGGTTTGAATCAGGACACGCTGGCGGTGGTGGACCGATAGGCTGATGTCGAGTTTCTGCGCTTCATTCTGCTTCTCATCGGCTCGTTTCGACAGTCCCGTTAGGGTAAGTGAGGCTTCCGTAATGTCGAGATCAGGAACTTGATAGGCAATGACAGCTTCGCCTTTGAAGTTGGTAATCGCAGACCGTTGCAGGTGCTTTTCGTCGTCATCGGTGGAATCAAGTTCTAAGTCCGCCAAAATCTTTGCACCGCGAACAGCATCATGTGTCACAGGATTTGAGGCGGTAACACGGAAAGCGAAGGCCTGCCCTCGTTCAACAAAGTCGGAATGCGCAACCGTGAGCGAGTAGAGTTCAGGGTCGATCGCGCCGAGTGAAACAGTTCCACTCGAAATTGCCTGGCCGTTCTCCAGGATTTGATAATTCGCACGAACCCATGGCAATTCCCCTGCGCCAACCCCTAATTTCCGAAATTCCATTTCGACACTTCTGTAGCCGGCAAGGAGGGCCCGTTCCTGCACTGCAAGCTGTTTATTGTCGGGAGCCAGAAGACGAACCGTTATCGAATATTGAGCGCCCCCGGGCCGATTCAGCGGCAACGTGAGCTGAACCCGATCCGGCTGAAGCGAAGCTCGCGCTGAATTCTCCTGAATGCGTAAGGGCTCTGGTGTTGCGGAAGAGCACAAGCCCACACCCGCGACCGAGCAGCAAAGAAGAAGACTCGCAAGAGATCGGTGCATAAATGGGAACGATGGTAACAAAGACCAACTCGGGAAACCGAGCGCTGAGTTGCAAGAGGATTGACTAAAGTACCGTGAAGAAAACTTGACTGAGATAGGAGCTACTCGGCCGGTCATGGCCGTCATTGAGCCCCCATTCCTAATGCACTGTCAACCCGTCCTTGAGTACGGTGCCTGGCTGACACAAAAGAGGCCAGCACTCCAACTCTCAAAACTTGTCTAGCAAGTTTTGAGGTTGTTCCAAAACAGCCGAGGGGCGGCTGTGCCAGATAGCTGAAAGAAGTTCGTTGTAAAGGGGTACGGAGTCTAGCTACCTGACGCGCCGGCTTTGCGGGCTTCTTCTCTCATGTTCTCGAGTTCCGTTTTGGCATCGTTGATTTCTTTTTGCTTAGAAGCCATGTCATCGCGGTATTTGTGGTCGTCGTCTGCGTACTTTCCTGGATTGCGCAGGCGGTTGCCGGCGTCGCCGTAGTAGTTCGTGGCGCGCTGGCGATTCTCGCGTTGGAGAACGTCTAGTTCGCGCTCGAGGAGGGCGATCTTTTCGTTTTGCGCGGCGATCTTTTCTCTCCACTGCTTGTCGAGTTCAGCTTGCTCCTCGGCCGAGGTCTTCTTCTTTTCTTTAGGTTTGTCCTGATCCTTGTCGGAGTCGGACTTGGCTGCGGTGTCTGAGGAGTCCGGCTGGACCGAGGTCCAGGGGCGGCCGAAATCGTCGTTGGTAATTACCTTGGTGGTGGGCTCGGGGGGCTTGTTCTTGCGGGCGGCGCGGGCGGCGTCGCCGAGTGACTGCTGCGCCGCGGAAAGCGCCGTAAAGGTGCATCCGAAAGCCAGAAATACGAGCGTATGCTTCTTCATTCTTGTGTCCTAAAAACTTCACCCAGCGGCTACCGCCGCCGGTACTGACTTTTACCCTGACTTCACCCAGCGGCTACCTTCACCCCAAGAACCGCAACCCCGGCGCTTCTCGCGGACCCCGACCGCCGCCGGTACAGACTTTTACCCTGTCGGAAAACGCCGGGGGGAGGGCGCCCGGACGCTCCGGGCCCTGTTCCCTGTCCCCTGTAACCTGTCCTCTATCTTGTCCTTGTGCCCCAAAACCGCGTTCTGAGTGGCCGAAACTTCCGCAATTTTACCGCTAAAGGCGACGCAAATCGCGCGTTTTCCGCCTGATTTTCGTTGCCGAGAAGCCACAAGTGCACGTCCTGCCGGAGCCTAACGATACAGGCCTAAGTACCAGTCCACCATACGGTTACCGACGAAAACGGAGAGGATCGCCATGCTGCCCAGAAAGACCCCAAACGGCACTTCGTAGTACCTCAACATGAGCCTGGCAGAGCTCCAGGAGCGTCCAAAGACGTTGGATTGGCGACGTTTTTTGCGTCGTTGAATGCGCTTACGCCACACGGCAAGGGTGGTTATCAGCCCAAAAATCGTGCCCAGAACGGCTCCAGTGAAGATGGTAAAGAGCGCTAACTTGGCGCCAAGGAAGGCTCCAACCATCGCCATAAGCTTCACATCGCCGAATCCCATGCCCTCAACGTGGCGCAAACGGAAGTAAATCTCGCCTACGGCGTAGATGAAAAATGCTCCGAGAGCCGCTCCAGTGAGCGCATCGAGGAACGAAATGAGCGGTAACGGCCACTGAAGAGCTAACAATTTGCGCGTAATGAACGTCGGCATGCCGCCAACTGGCACCAACAGGCTGAATATTAGGCCCAAAGCGATGCCCGGGAGCGTGAGCACGTCGGGCAAAAGATGATGTTCGTAGTCGATAAAGATGAGCGGCAGGAGCAGAAAAAAGAATACGCAGAGCTTTATGAGCGTCCAGATAGCGACGGTAGTCTCCAGCGGAGCGGCGTAAAGGTATGCGGAAACGAACAGAAATCCGCATAGAAGCTCCACCATTGCGTAGCGGGCACTGATTGGGTGCGCGCAATCGCGACATCTTCCGCGCAGAAATATCCAGCTAACGACCGGAATGTTGTCGTAAGCGCGGATTTGTGCGCCGCAATTGGGACACGCTGAGCGCGGCTTGACCACAGATTGGCCGCGCGGAACGCGGTAAATGACTACATTAAGGAAGCTTCCGAAGACTAAACCGAACAGAAAGGTGGCAATCGCGCCGGAATCGGTGGGGAGGAAGTTGCTCACGCGGGCTTTGGACTTGTGCGGATTATATCCATAGCGGCGCGGATAACGGTCAGATCGGCATCCGAAAGCTCACCCCTTCGTGACCGGCTGCATCGCGAAAGGCGTCGCATGGTGCGTCCCTACTGAGCGTTCTGCGCTGCAAAACATTTAAGATGACTGCATCTGCGTCCTGAAAACAGCAGATTTATCGCGTTATGGCGACTCGAATTCCAGTTATTGACATACAAACCAGGGAAGAACGCGACCGCGATCTGGGCTTTGGCTCGCTTGTTTCTCAGCAACGGCACGTACGACTGCTGAATCGCGATGGCAGTTTCAACGTCAGCCGCAAGCAGAGTTGGGTCGATTCACTGGCCTCTTATCATGCGTTGCTCACCATGTCGTGGCCTGCCTTTATTGCGTTGCTGGCCAGTGGCTATGCGCTATTGAACGTGACATTCGCGGTTATTTATCTTTTGTTGGGTTCTGATGCTCTGCAAACGGCCACTCCTCCGGAGCTTTCCCCTCGCTTTTTGAAGGCATTTTTCTTCAGTGTCGATACCTTCTCGACTATCGGATACGGGAATATCGTGCCGGTTGGGCGGGCGGCGAATGCGGTAGTTTGCACTGAAGCCTTTTGCGGACTGCTTGGACTCGCGCTCGCCACAGGTCTCTTATTCGCGCGATTCTCGCGTCCTACGGCGAAGGTTCTGTTTAGCCAAGCAGCGATCATCGCCCCTTACAACGGCATTAGCGCCTTTCAATTTCGCATTATCAATGCCAGAAATAACCAGATTATCGAGTTAGGCGCGCGCGTTTTGCTGTCGAAATTCGAGAATGTCGACGGAAATCGCATTCGCAAGTACCACGCATTGCAGCTGGAACGCGAAAAAGTAGTCTTCTTTCCCCTCACCTGGACGATTGTGCATCCGATTGATGAAAACAGTCCGATGTTCGGATTGTCGAAGGAAGAGATGATTGCCAATGATGCGGAGTTCCTAATCCTGCTTACCGGCACCGAGGAAACCTTCTCGCAGACTGTCCACGCGCGCTCTTCCTACCGCGCTGACGAACTGGTTTGGGGCGCTAAGTTCGTAAACGTGTACAAGTATGACGAGCACGGTCACATATTGGGCGTAGATATGGATCGGTTCCATTCCTTCGAGCGCGCACAATTGCCGCAGATCGCGTCGATTTCAGGCGGCTAGGGCGAAGCTGATTCGCGAATATTTTCACGTTGACCACAAGCCTCGTTTGTCTTCGAGCAACGGTGAGGGACACCAGGGCGAAACAGAGGCTGCTGTCCCAAGCTCTTTAACTCCTGTAATCAACTAATAACAAATCACTTACGTGGAATGCATAGGGCTGTCCCACTGTCCCAAAATCCTATACGCCGTGGGACAGTGGGACACCTCGAAAACAAGTCAGAGAAGCCCCTCAAAAGATCGTCGCGATCTCGTCACATCTGGCTGCTTTTTGCGCGATGAATATTTCGCGTCGGAGTTGGGGAGAACCCGCGTGGGCAAGCCTTTGTGAACTGGTCTTCCTCTATAATCAAATTCTCGGCAATCCTGCCTGGAGTTCATCCAAAAGCAATGATTAAGTTCCTTCAAACCCCAACGAAGGCGAAGAAGTTCGTCTTGGGAGGCTTGTTAGTCATCGTAGCCGTGATGATGGTGATCACGCTCATTCCTGGAATCTTTGACAGCCTTACTAACACCGCGGGTAGGGGCATTTATGCGCGCGTCGGAGGGCACGATGTGACTAGTGCCGATGTCGATCGTACTGCACAACAGCTCGCCCGACAGCAACGCCTGCCTGCAGAGTTCGTTTCGTTTATCCGTCCCCAAGCTGCGAACCAACTCGTCACTAAGTACGCATTAATCGCGGAGGCGCGCAGGCTGCATTTGCAGGCAACTGACGAAGAAGTGCGCAACTTCCTTCATCAGGGACAGTTTGGCGACGCGCTCTTCCCCAAGGGCGAGTTCGTCGGCCAGACAAAATACGAGGACTTCGTCCAGCAGAACTTCAGTATGAGCGTTTCGCAATTCGAAGACCTGGTTAAAGAGCAACTGCTGATATCCAAGCTCATCGCGATGGTCCAGGGCAATATCACAGTGCCTGAATCCGAAGTTAAGCAGGACTATCTCAAGCAAAACCTTAAAGCAAAGTTTTCGTACGCGGTGCTCACCCCTGAAGAAATGAGAAAGCAGGTGAAGGTCACCGACACGGAACTCAGGGCGTTCTATGACAAGCACAAGCAGGAGTACGTTAACTCAATTCCGGAAAAGCGTAAGGCGCGCTACATAGCCATCAGTACTTCGAACATTCCCGGAGTGAACGTTAGTGACGACGATGTTAAGGCCTATTACAACCAGCACGCCGATCAGTACAAACTGCCCGAGAAGGTACACGTACGCCACATCCTGGTAAAAACTCCGCCAGCCGCTGACGGCAAGGTCGACCAGCAGGCGCTGGATGCAGCAAAGACCAAAGCTGAAGGACTGTTAAAACAAATTCATGATGGCGGCAATTTCGAGGAACTCGCCAGGAAGAATTCTGATGATCCGGGCAGCGCCGCGAAAGGTGGAGAGCTGCCGGCCTTCCAGCATGGTGCCATGGTGCCTGAGTTTGAGCAGGCAGCATTCGCTCTGCAGAACAAAGGTCAACTCAGCGGACTCGTGAAGAGCCAATATGGATATCACATCATCCAGTTGATTGATAAACAGTCGGCGCACACCAAGTCGCTGGATGAAGTAAGGGTCGACATCGTTCCCATCGTGAAGCAGCAAAAGGAATCGAAGGCCGCTGACGAACTAGCTCGTACCCTGGAAGTACAGGCGAAATCGCAGGGACTAGACAAGGCTGGGGCAGCGCACAACTTACCGGTTCAAACTTCTGACTTCTTTTCCAACACCGATTCCCTTCCTGGGATCGGACAAGCGCCAGACTTCATGCAGGCAGCCTTCTCGGCAAAACCGAAGTCTGCTCCGCAACTCGCGCGGACTCCTAATGGCTACGCGATATTCGAAATTCTTGATTCTCAACCGGCCAAGACACCGAGCTTTGAGGAAGCCAAACAACGCGTCGAGGATGAGTTTCGCAATGAACAAGCTCAGTCGATGCTCGATCGGAAGACGCAAGAACTCTCAGAACGCGCAAAGGTTCTTCACGACCTGAAGAAAGCAGCTAACGAGCAGGGCGCCCAACTTAAGACAAGCGACTTCGTAACTCAGCAAAGCCAAGTCCCCGATATTGGCCCTCTGAGTGGGCCGGCATCCGTGGCATTCACTCTGGGAAAGAACCAAATCAGTGGACCCATCTCCACGGGACGCAATGGCATTGTGCTTCAGGTGCTCGATATTCAGGAGCCGTCAGCGGAAGAATTTGCGAAGAATAAGGATGTGGCACGGGAGCGGACTCTGGAACAAAAGCGCGGCCAGAGTTTTCAACTCTATGCATCAAACCTGATTCAAAGCATGGAGAAGGACGGGCGCATCAAGTACAACAAGGAAGAGCAGCAGCAACCCGGTCGCTCACCAGCGGGGAGTTAGGCGAGCAAAACACTCATCGAAGCTGCCCGGCCCTGCTGGGCAGCTTTTTGTTGTTCACATAATTCCTTCGCGGATTTTCTAATGTCATTTGAACGAGCTTGCGGAACGCTGCTGCACATAACGTCACTGCCTTCCCGTGGTGGAATCGGTGATCTGGGAGAGGAAGCGTATCGCTTCATTGACTTCCTCGCTGCGTCCCATCAGCACCTGTGGCAGGTGCTGCCGACCAGTCCAGCCGCAACCGGCAACTCGCCATATTCCGCGACCTCAGCCTTCGCCGGTAATCCACTGTTTATCAATATTGAACGCCTTGCTGAACGCGGCTGGTTGAGTGACCAAGACGCGCGAAATCTTGCTGCGCCTGGTTGCAAAGTCGACTTTGCTCAGACGCAGAAAACAAAGCTGCCTCTGCTTCGGAAAGCCGCTGAGGTCTTCGTAAATCGAGCTGACGGAACAGCGCGCAAGCGGTTCGAGACGTTCTGCTGGCTGAATGGATGGTGGCTCGAGGATTACGTTCTGTTCGAAGTTCTTCGTAATCGACAGGGGGAGAAAAGCTGGGCAGAATGGCCCGAGAAATTGCGCCGCCGTGATCCGACGACAATAGAGCAAGTGAAACGGGACGATGCCCGCGAACTGATGGTCGCTCGAGCAATCCAGTTCTTCTTCTTCGAGCAATGGCGCGCGATGCATCAGTACTGCGCGTCGCGAGGAATAAAACTGATCGGCGACGTTGCAATCTTTGTGAATCTAGATAGTGCCGATGTTTGGAACCATCCTGAGATCTTCCAGCTTAACGAAGATCTGAACCCAATCTGTGTTTCCGGTGTCCCGCCAGATTTCTTCAGCAAGACAGGCCAGCGCTGGGGCAATCCTCTCTACCGCTGGGATGTCCTTCGGCAGCGCGGGTACGATTGGTGGATTCAGCGGGTGAAGTGGGCGCTGCAGCAGTGCGACATCATCCGCCTGGACCACTTCCGCGGATTCGAGGCTTACTGGGAGATTCCCGCGAACGAAGAAACCGCGATCAACGGTCGTTGGGCACAAGGGCCGAACCACGATCTATTCCATGCTCTACGCCAGGCTTTGGGCGATCTTCCGTTTATCGCGGAAGATCTCGGCACTATCACCCCCGAAGTGGAACACCTGCGCCGTTCATTCGGGATGCCGGGAATGCGCATTTTGCAGTTCGGTTTTGGGAATCCTGGAGCACACATTTATCTCCCTCATCGCTTCGAGTCCAACACGGTCGTTTATACAGGCACCCATGACAACGACACGACAGTGGGTTGGTGGAAGACTGGAGCCACCCCCGAGGAAAAGCAGGCAGTTGAATGCTACATGCCGCCGAATTCTGACGGTGTTCACTGGGCGCTCGTTCGAGCTGCGGCGACATCGGTTGCGGATCTTTGCGTGATTCCCATGCAGGACTGGCTCGGGCTTGACGGGGAGGGCCGTATGAACGTGCCATCCCGTCCGGACAATAACTGGTCGTGGCGTGTGGAGAAAAAGGCGCTCACCAGCGAACTCGCGAACAAGATCGGGCAGCTAATAGAAGTGGCGGACCGTGATCAAAAGGAAACTAGCCAGACCCGGAATTCTCCTCCTCCGGAACCGGAAGAATTCGCCGCCTGATTATAGATCCACGAAGCAAAACACCTCGGCGACTACCGATAGGGGTCCCTTTGGTTTACTCATACCCGCTTGAGTCGACCGTTCCGACCGGATGTCTTCAGGCTGCGAGGCTTCACGCGGTGGATCCGGATCGTCAGTTCGACTCGATTGCCGATGGCCAGTTTGCGGAAGATCGATTGGATATGGTTCTTGACGGTTTGTTCCGAAATAGTTAAGTGCTCAGCAATCTGACGGTTCGAACGCCCGGCCGCAACCAATCGCGCCACTTGATATTCGCGCGGAGATAGAGCCTGCATAGCTACAAAGCTAGCCCGACCGCGGCTCGACACAACAAATCGAATCGAAAATTTACGAATTCCGAACAAGGCTAAGCGAGAAACTAGCCGAAATAGTAGTGGGGCAGGCGAGATGCCAAATTCGGCGACTGGTACTATAGTACTAGTCGCAACTGCCAGTCGCATCTCACTTTAGCTTTCCAAGGGACATCCATGAACAAGCCCAACGTCCTTGCGCTGATCGACGCGGAAATCGAACGCCTGCAGCGAGCTCGACAGATTCTCTCCAGCAATAACGGTTTCGGAGCCAGCCGGACCTTCGCAGGCATGCCAAGAAAAAGACGGCGCATGAGCGCCGAAGCAAAGCGCCGCATCTCGCTGGCACAGAAGAAGAGATGGGCAGCGCGGAAGCGGGCACGGCAATAGACCTTCTAGCCGACAGCTTCCCCGGCGAGGACTTTCGGTTCAAAGAGGTGGGCACGGAAATAACTCTCTGCGAATCGCCATACGTCCTCGTATCGTCTTATGGCAGCAGCTGGTCGTACCTCGATGCCCGGTAACAGGAACTCGATCCACAGCAGCACCCAGAAACCCAGGCTGATCACTCGCAATTTCAACGCATTCTGGACGAGTCCCTCGGTATCGGGAGTAGAAGCCAGTTCGGAATCCGTTGTCCTCACCCGCAACAGAGCAACCAAGGTTGCGCAGTTTGCGGCAATCCATAGGAGGTATTCCTGCACCGCTCTCAATCGTGCCCTGCGTACTCTATGGTAGTTACTGGTTGTGAGTGCGCTGCGCAGAAAGTCCTCTTCATCCTGTGAAAGAAGATTCCGAAACGCAACAAGGTCGACGGGATAAAACCTGGCACTCGTTTGCTCACCGCTGGAAGGACGTGTTGCTCCTCCCCGGACGATCCACAGCATTAGCAACATTACTGCCAACGCACCGGTGCTTAGGAAGAGTATCGCCATCAGCGTCCTAGAAGAGACTCAACAACCTCGTTCATCTTACTGACTTCAGTTGCAATTGGCAGAGGAGAATAACCTTTGTCCTGAGCCGAGGTGCGCGAGTGAAAAGTGCGAGGACGCACAAAGTAAACAATCCAAACTAACCTCTCACAAACTGCAACACACATTATGCTCCACACCCAGATGCTGTTGAACTTGGAGCCGTAATGGGATCTGGCGATCATCGCTGCCGATTCGAAGACTCCGTGAACGGCAAAACCGAGAGCAATGCCGATGGAGTAGTTTCCCCAGGGCAGCCCCATCAGAAAAACAAACAGAAACAAGCAAACCACCAGCCCGACTCGCACGAGGGATTGAGTGCGTTTCAAGATGAGGATGCCGGCAAACAGTTTGTCAGATTCAGTGCCTGGTGCCGCCACAGCAACGGCAACAGCAGTTACGATGAGTGCGAGCAGCGAATAGCGAAAGAGCGCAGCTCCCAGTTTCTGAAGCCCGAGACGCCGCTCGAATGCCTTTCGGAATACCTCCTCGACCACTAAAAAACCGAATAGGGCCACAAGACATTCACTGATCCAATAGGCGTAGAAATATGGAGTGTGGTGAGGACGAATCGCCGCGAGCATTATTGTTCTAATGAGTTCCAGAACCAAATAAGAGAAGAACAGCGGATAGTCCTGATGTAGGCGGCGTCTAAAGATCGCAATGGCCACTGTCAATTCCAAAAGGAATCCAAGCAGCCAAAGCCCTCCTTGGAGAGTCCAATGCATGGCGATTGATGCAGAAACCATACATTGGACTCAGCCCTAAGGGAAGGGACTTCTACCTGCTCAGATCACAAGTGGGACATGGGGGCGGATCTGGTCCATCGCCAAAAGAAGCGGTTGACAGCGTAGCTGTTAGTAGGAGAATGGTGAGAACAAGCTGAAGTAGTTTTCGCACGACGCAACTCCTTGTGTGGATTTGCGTCGCAGGATGGACTCAGATGCCTATGGAAGACGGAGGCTGGAAAATCCTTGCCGATTCCGGAAGTTGTAACTAGGGGAGCGCGGCTTTCCCCTTTTGAAGACTTTCAAGCCCGTACTTTGTCCGCTCTATCGGGACTCTGGGCGAGGCTGCTATATATGGCTGAACTTCGCTCTGACGATGGGAAATATCACCACTGGGGACACAGACGAGTGCATGGAGAATCGCCCAGCCAAATTGCCTTGAGCAAAGCGCACTCCGAACTCTACATAGCGCTGCTGCGCACTCCGATCCGGGATTTAGTAGAAGAGATTGAGATGACCAGCGACGGCTCTGATCCGAGAGAATTAGTGCGGAAGATTGCGGACTGTAAACAGCAACTTGTTCCGGAAAACGTGGAAGGCGGCTCGCCGCGTCACTTCAGTTCAATCGCCCTCGCGGTGCGTCTGGTGTACGAGAAGCAGCGGGCTTCCAGTCACTCAGCCGCATAGCAACGCCAACAACCTGTCCAATCACTTCCGCTTCCTGGGGATGCCGGAATACCTTGGGTGCGACCGGCGACAGCGGATGCGGTTGAATCACAAGCTGATCGGAATCCGTGACGTTGCACCATGAGCACAGGAACTCCTGCCGCGTCTCCACAAAGTAAATTGGCCGTTCATATTCCGAACGCCAACCCTCGTTCAGGATCTCAGTACGGCTTTCATCCACCTGCAGAAATGTTCCCGGCATAAGCAGTGGATACATCGTGAAGTCTTCGGTGCCAAGAAACGCATATGTATGGGATCCCCGGGTAAAGCGTGGCATGAACTGCAGCGGAACAGTACCCCACTGCTGAATCATTCTTGCCAGATTCATGGTCCGGCGAACATCGAACCCAGGATCCACTGCCACGGGCAACATCAACGAGTCTGGCCGTGGGACGGAACCGAAACGATGGGTGCGGGGAATCTCGGTCACATTGCTGTCTTCAGCAATTGAATCGAGTTTCACGCCATACCAGGTACATATGGTCCGGTAGTCGGATCGATAGATAGCTGCGAGAGTGTAGATCCTGTATATGCTCGGCAAGATGCCTTTGGTTTCAATCTCGGAGAGACGGCTAAACGGTACAAAGAACTCCTGGTTCCCGTGGCGCGCGGCTATCTCCGAGCTTCCGGTTTCGACGTCGCGCAGGGTGAGCCCAAGGGCTTCGCGAAGATGGCGTAGCTTATTGCCGGCCTCAATAAACATGGGATAAATAGTTTGGCGGAATTGTAGTACGGAAGTACTATTTGGCAAAATCGACTGACGGGGATTTACGGTTTTTGTAAGCTCTTCCCGTTTCGGCCCGGTTCGGCCTAAAAAACGACACTGGCGCACAAGGCAGCTTGTTCGGAGGATCGAACAACTTGGCTTGAAGATCTGCGCCCGCGCCAGTTGGACGTTCGCCCCAATGTCCCGACAATGGGACTTCTCTTATTTCGCCAGCCACTCCATCCATCGATGGACGACGGGAAGCGCAGTTGGCAAAACCAGCAGGTACGCGACCGCACTTGTTAACAGAATTGCAGGCAGGCAGTACCTGGCATCTTGGGTCCTCGGCCGTGCATGCATCTCCAGCACATCGTGCAGATGCTGTACCCGCATCGCCAGCGCGGAAGATGAGGTATCTGGTGGAACCAAATGGCAGGCGGCAACGGCTATGACCTCATTTGGGACGGTCTTCATTCGGGCAACTTTGAGAATTGCGGAACTTAATTCAAGTGCAGACGTTCCTTTTCGCAAAGCACTTGCATCGGCTACTAATTCGGCAGCGCCCGACCATGCCAGATCCATTTTCCCTAGAGATGCAAAGAAGGCTGGTAATCGCGTGGTCTTCAGAACCAATTGCTTGAGGTTGTCGAACGAACGGATGTGAGCCAACTCGTGAGCGACTGCCGCTTCCAATTCTTCCCTGGTCAGGTTAGCTGATGCTGCCTTTCCCACAAAGATCTTTGGATGGAGAATACCCACAACCGCAATCAACGACTCCGGAGCTTGCACCTGATATACAGGAACGGAGACAGAGACCGGCAACAACTCCGCTTCCCGCAACCATTGGTTGCGGATTTTCCGTGAGCGGGAAAGTAGCCGTGCGCATCGTGCTGCGAGGAACAAAATGACAGCAACTGCAAGGGCCGCCAGGACGATTAGATAAGGCTCTGGAGCTTCTACCGATCGATCTGGCTCAAGTAAAAGAAAGGAAGGCACGGCGAAACCAACGGTAAGAGCCGCCCCAAAAGCAATCGGAAACACCCGGATTGAGAACAACAATCCAGGCAAACGAAGGACCGGTGGCTTACTGCCTACATGGCAAATGGCGCAGGCGGCAGCGTTTGCAAGTAAGGTGCCTGCCGCACAGCCGATGAAAAACACCGCCAGTGACAGAGTTACGCACAATAGCCAAAACGCGTTCATTTAGACTGCCGTAGACTGCGCCGCTTCGCCTTGATCAGCTCATCGAGTTCATCGAGCAGCTTGCGATCGGACTCGCTCACGTAATCGACAAAACAAGACAACAGTGCGTGCTTGCTCCCGCTTTCCTCGACGGCGATGCCGAGCAAATGTTGTGTAAGTTGTTGGTTGTAATCGTGCTTGCCTACTCTTGCCGTGTAGTAAAAGGCACGCCCCACCGCCCGGCGCTCGAGGAGGTCCTTCTTGAAGAGCCGATCCAGGGTCGTCATGACTGTGGTGTATGCCAAGCGGGGGCCGATCTCGTCGTGAAGCTCTCGGACGCTGGTTTCGCCGCGAGCCCAAATCCGTTCCATCAATTCCGACTCGAGCGCGCCCAATTGTTCTACCGGGGCTTGTCGCGCCCCGGATTTCCGTTTAAGCCACATCCAGGTTCTCCAGTCGCGTCAAGTATAGATCGAGCAGTCACTCTTCGGGCAAATGTTAGAAATTGAGTCTGGCCTGGAATTGCAATGAACGCGGGGGCAACTGGTTTGTGATTCCGATCAGCGGCTGTCCGATGACGCTTTGGCCGTTTGGTCCTAAAGGTGGAGCCACACCGTTTCCGAATGCGCCATTAAACCCGACGAAGTTGGGATGATTGAAGACATTGAAAGCCTCCGCGCGCAGTGTTAGTTGGACGCGCTCAGATCCAAGCGCAAACGGTCGCTCAATCATCGGCGAGACGTCATAGATCGCTCTTCCCCGCCCAGCGTTTCTGCCAACAATCACTCCATTTATCAGGGGGCGATCTGCCGTTGCACCAGGATCTCCAAAATTGTTTGCTCCTGTCGTGAGGTTGTAGGGCAAACCGGAAGCGAGAGTGGCGACTCCGCCAAAGGTGATCTTCAGCGGGCCCACGTAATATCCGCTGAGCACAAACCGATGACGTTGATCGAAGATGGCATTGCCATACTCCGTAGCCCCGGTAATATTCGGATCGTTCGGATTCTGGCCCGGCACATCTGGATCGACGTTATCGGTTGAGTGTGACCAGACGTAGCTGGCAAGCATCACGAAATGATCGCTGAAGTGATGATTCAGATTCACGTTCAGCGCGTGATAAAAGGCGTAGCCATTGTTTACGTCGCTGAGGATTTGCGCATACGCGGGTTGTGGATTGGTGGCCTGGGTTGTGTTGCAAGGAGTACCAAGCTGGTTGTAGAAAGCGATCCAGAGCGGGCGGGTACAGTTGGCTGCTTGTGCCGTACGTACTGATTGTGTGCTAGCACTGGTGATCGTCCGCACGAATGATGCTGGAGAATCGACATCGAGAGGGCGAACGATCCTCAACGTGTGTGAACCCAGATAGTCCATCGACAACAGCCAGTTCGGAGCGAGTTGGTGTTGGACACCGAGAGTCCATTGCTCTGAATAAGGATTGAGCAGAGCATCAGGATATCCAACCAGCGTGGAGACGGGAAAGAACTGGTTGTAGAAGGAGGCCCGGCCAGGGCGGACGTAGAGATTGCGGACCGGCATCCGTGCCCCCGGTGGAAACGCAGGCAACGGAGCTGCCGATACGCTGCTTGGAAAGCCTATCTGGCCAGCGGCAGCTGTGAAGTTGAAGAAGCCAGTTGGTCCTGACAGAGCATAGTTGGCTTGCGCATTGTTGATCACTTGGGAGTAGTAGATTCCAAAACCACCGCGAACTGCCGTTCTTCCATTCCCCCCGACGTTGTAGGCAAATCCAATTCTGGGCGCAAAATCCTTGCGAGCATCGGTAAATGTCTGTTGCTCGTAGCGCAATCCAAGATTCAATGTCAGATCTGGGAGTACGCGAAAATTATCCTGCGCGAACAAGGCCCAAAGCGTATCGTCGACAGTGTATGTAGCGTTGCCGTAGCTTTGCGTGTAACTGCTGACAGTATTAATGTTGCCGATGTATGCCTGGCTTTCGCACCCCGCGATTCCCAAATTGCAGGCCTTATAAGTAAAAGCTCCCAGGAAACTCGGGCCACCAAATTCTTTTCCATTCCCACCATTGTGGGCGTGAATCATGTCGGCGCCAAATCGCAACTCATGCCGACCTCTGGACACCGAAAGCGTGTCGCTGAACTGGTACTGTCGATTCTGCAACTGCGCCGCTTGTGATGTTCCAGTTACAAAAGTTCCGACTCCCGTAATTGGAACTGTGTACTGCGTAGAGAAGATTACGGGATCAAACTGAGTGATCGGCGATCCCAGTTGGAATTGCACACGGGCGTTGTTAATGAGTGAAGGCCTTAGTACGGCAGTTTCGCCTACCTCTGCCGAATAGGTTCGCCGTTTGAACACCCGATCGACAGTGGGCATGCTGTTGCCGCCGACTGCGCCATTGGGATTAGTGTCGTGAAAGCTATCCGCACTGCCGCGGAAGAATAGATTATTGCGATCGTTGATTCGATGATCGACGCGAGCAAAGCCCAGCCAGCCTCGATAATGTCCTTCAAATGTGCCGGGTGCGACCGGCGCGGTTACGGGTGAAGTGCGATTCTGCCAACTGTATTCGCCGGAACCAAAAAAGTGGGTGCGCCCGCTCGAACCGATCGGCCCCCCCAGCGAAGCTGACGTTTGCTTCAGCGAATCGTCAGTAATCGCGTTGCCATTGGGGGCGTTCGCCGCGGTAAATCCTGAAAGTTTGGCTTGGGTTTCGGATGGACGGAATAGGCCGAGGGCCTCGCCGTGAAACTCGTTACTCCCACTCTTGGTGACGATGTTTACTACTCCACCCGTCGTTGCTCCATACTCCGCAGAGAACGCATTTTCGAGAACGGTCATCTCCTGCACGCTGGACAGCGGCAGGTTCGTAAATATCGTCTGCCTGCCCCAGCTATCGTTGCCTGTGCTGCCGTCTATCTCGAAAGAGGTCTGACGTCTGCCCGACCCGTTGGTGGTAAACAAATTCTCATTCATGAACACATCGCCCTGGTTCAGCGCTGGACGATTCGCCGCGTTCAACAAGGGAAGGTAGGTAATGCGCCGATTCAAAAGAGGAGTCTCTTGCGCCTGCTTCGAATCAATGCGTTCGCCTAACTGAGGCTCGTCAGTTGGGACTTCACCGACCACTCCGGTCACGTTTATCACCGTGGACTCCGCTGCAGGATTGAGCTGCAGAGTCACTTCTGCGGTGCGCCCACCAGCCAGAGTCAGATTTTGAATTCGAGCATCTGCGAATCCAGTTTTGCTGGTCGTAAGCGTGTAGCTGCCCGCGACCGCCAGAGCAGTCAGAGAGAACTTGCCCCCGCTGTCGGTTTCGACGGTACGTTGCAGGCCGGTCAAGTCGTTGGTGGCGGTGATGTGAACGCCAAGAACTACAGCGTGCGTTGGGTCAAAGACCTGTCCCACGATCGTCGCGGTATCCGGCGTCTGTGCAGTTGCTGTTGTGGCAAAAAGTAGAATTAGGGCGAAAGTCGTAACGCAGGCTGAAAAGATGTGTCTCATTCTTGGAGTGGAGTAGTGTTGCAGGAAGCGTACAAGTCTGCTTGGCTTACTACCAAGCCTCGTAGGGATTCAAGGCTCAATGGGCAGGGATGAGCGGCTCCATTCGTAAAACGAGCCATCGTACATTCGGACCCTGTAACCGAGATATTTGGCGACGAAGTAGCTGAACGAGGACTGCATGCCGGTTCGGCAGTAGGTGATTATTTCCTTACCCGGAGCAGCACCGGCGGCATGGAACAACTCTTGCAGTTCGGTAGCCGATTTCAATTCAGGAATGGAATCGTCTCGAAGCAAATTGCGCCAGTAGAGTCCCGCGGCATGTGGGATATGACCTCTTTGGGGCACGTCCTCGGACAACTTCTCTCCGGTGTACTCGGCCTTCGGGCGGGAATCTATCAATATTGCGGGACCTTCAGTGGAGCGTGAATACTCAGCCATTTTCGCAAGGCTCACAACAATCTCCGGATGAGCACGGATTTCCAGCTTGCCCACGCGAACAGGAGGGGTCGCAGTTGACTCCTGACGTTCCTCCGCTCGCCATTTTTCCATGCCACCGTCCAGTAGCGACGTTCGATCTGTGATGCCCAGATAATCGAGTGTGAAGTAAGCGCGAGCGGCAGGCATCCCTGAACGCTCCCCATAAAGAACGATGCGCGAATCGTTGCTTACTCCCGCCTTCTCAAATACAGATCGAAGATGGCTAACCGACGGTAACTCATTCGGAACCCCGTCGCGCGTGGTCACAATGTCGGATAGGCGAATCATCCGTGCGCCGGGAATGTGACCGGACAAGTAGAAGCGCTCGTCATCCACAATGCAGACAACAATCAGATTGGGGTCATGCAAGTGGGTGGCTAGCCAATCAGTATTCACTAGCATTTCTCGTCGGATGGGAGCTTCCGATTGCGCGGCCGGAGACGAAGGTCCGAAGTTAATTGTCGCCACGACTATGGCTATGAATCTCTGGATTGAGCGAAGCGCTCTATCCTTGTCGCAACCATTCACTGCGGCGAATTACCTTTCACCGATGCAAGGTGCTCAACATCGTTCCATTGATAAAACGAACCATCGAACATTGAAACGTCATAACCAAGGTATTTCGCAACGAAGTACATATGCGAAGCCTGCAGACCAATCTCGCAATAGGTGATGAGCTTGTTCCCGGGTGTAACGCCTCTCGACACAAAGAGCCTGCGCAGATCGTCCGGCGGGAGAAAAATCGGCCTGTTCGGGTTCTTTACGGTCTCTTCCCAAAAGATGTGATCAGCCCTGGAAAGATGTCCTGCGGTATAACGCTTTTGCGGGCGCGAGTCGACAAGGATGGCCTGAGAACCTGACTGTGATGCAGCCTTCGCATCAGCAAGTAGGGCGAGCACTGACTCGTTGACATGCGGGGTCATGCTCCCCTTTTCGGTTTTGGGAGCCTCCGGAGTCACTGGCCGATTCTCCGCCTTCCATTGCGCCAAGCTGCCATCGAGCAAAGCCGCGTTGTTATGTCCGAGATAATCGAGGGTAAAAAATGCTCGTGCCGCAACCGGATACCAATCGACCGTATAGATTACGACGCGCGTGTCGTCTCTAACTCCTAAGCCCTCGAACGTCTGCTTGAGCTTCTCAACCGTTGGCAACTCAACCATCAGACCTGTGTGCCCGGTTGTGAAATCATTTGTGCCTAAGAAACGCGCGCCTGGTATGTGCTCCTTCTGATAGTCGCTGCTGTCGTGCCCGATTTGAAGAACGACGACCTTGGAATCGCTCAAGTGATCGGCTAACCACGCGGTTGAAACCAACATTTCGGGATGCGCGGCTGATTCCGCCGCATGGCAAACGCTCCCTAAGACGAGAATGGACGAGACTATAGCTGAAACAGCTACTCTTGGTACTCGAGATTTCACGATCAATATCTCCGTAAGGCTAGTCTGATAGAAATCTGAGCAATCCCCTCTCCAGTCGAATGTCTATATAAGCCCTTTGTTCCTGACGCGAGTACTCACTGACGCACAAGAGTTTGGACCGAAATCCAGTTTCAGGTGTGCGGTTTCGGTCACGATCGTGGGGTTTCCTTTTTTGTTTGCCCATGGCGGGATCAATCTTCTATATCGTTCGCATTCAGTAATACCAGGTTGCCAGGGACACGGATCCTGGGGTAGCCCGCTTGCCCGCCTGTAACATGGTTCATGCCAAACAGGTTCGGCGTCAGGTTTGGTTCCTTCAGTGATGACCTTCATGGCCAACCACACAGCAGAAACCAGCATCTTACGATGCGCAGTTGAATCGGGCCGCACGGCACAATCGCTCCAGGCAAGAATGAAGGATCAAACGGCTGAGATTGTTGGGCTTCGCGCGTGATACCTCACGTTCGATTGTTTTCCTCAGCGGCTCGCCTGCTACGTCGTCCTTTATTGGCACCAGTCGTGTCAACCTTTCTTTCCTGCCTCATGTTTTTGGCGGTTACAGTCTGGCGGTCTCCTGATTACCAAAGTGACTGTGCCCCCTGAGTTCCATAGCGCCATGCCTATCTGGATTGGAAATACTTAGTTGATCGCTACAAGCGCCTAGGCGGCGCTATGGACGGAGTGTCGCTTTTGCCGGCTTGCTTGCCAAACCGTGCCGTGCTGGAGGTGCGCGACCTCTCTGTCTCCTATGGTGCAGGGGACGAGACACGTGTGGTCGTTGATGCCCTGAATTTTGAGATTCGCGCCGGAGAGGTGCTGGGCGTACAGGGTCGGTCAGGGTGTGGAAAGACGTCCGCCGCGCTGGCTCTTTTGAAACTCCTACCAACTTCCGCTAAGGTCAGTGGTGCGGTGTTTTTCCGCGGCAGAGACCTGCTGAAGCTTCCGGAATCTGAGCTCCGCGAAGTCCGTGGCCGCGAAGTCTCCATCATGTATCAGGAGCCCGTTCTCGCATTGAACCCTGTAATGCGAGTTGGCGAGCAGATCTCCGAGATCCTCGGTGCTCACACTACCCTCACCCCTTCCGAGCGTCGCGAGCAGGCTCGGCAGATTTTAGATCAGGTTCAACTCGGATCCGAGCGCTATTACCGAGCCTATCCGCACGAACTGAGCGGCGGAGAGCGCCATCGCGTCGTACTGGCGCAAGCACTTGTGTGTCGCCCTGCGCTTGTGATCGCCGACGAACCTACGGCAGGCCTCGACTACGCACTTAAGAACGAAATTCTGGATTTGCTCGATCGCCTGCGGCGCGAAACTGGAGCGGCGCTCCTGCTAATCAGTCACGACCGTAGCGTTACGGGAAGACTCGCGAATCGGACCGTTGACCTCTCGCTAGACGGTGAGCGCAGAACTCCTGTCGTCCTTATGAGCGCTCCTTCGGTTGCGGACCATAGAAACTCTGTATTACGCGAAAACACCCAGCTAGTCTCCGTACGGAACCTAAGCAAGTCTTATCAACCTCGGGGGCTCTTCAGAAACAACCAAGCCGACAAACAAGTTCTTGACTGCATAGATCTAAGCATCGCGAGAGGCTCGCTGATGGCACTTGTCGGACCTTCCGGCTCCGGAAAATCGACCCTAGCGCGCTGCTTGGCACTACTCGAAAGGCCGGATGCAGGAGAGATTCTCTTCGAGGATAAGGACCTTGTTCGCGTACGAGCCGCAGAGCTCCGCACGTTCCGCGCACGCCTGCAATACGTTTTCCAAGATGCGGCAGCGGCTCTGAATCCGCGACTCTCAGCAGCAGAAACTATCGCAGAGCCATTAGTCATTCAAAATCTTGGGACCAGAGAAGACAGGAACAGGCGAGCCGAATTACTGATGGAACAGACAGGACTTGATCCGGCGGTAGCTCACAGATCGTGCCACGAATTCAGTGGTGGCCAAAAGCAACGCCTAATCATCGCGCGAGCGCTGGCACTTCAACCGAGTCTCCTAATTTTCGATGAATCGTTCTCCGGACTTGATCCCGAGACCCGAAATGAAATTCTCGATTTGCTTGTTAGCTTGAGACAGAAGCTCGGAATCACGCAGCTCCTCATCTCCCACGACCTCGAGGTTGTCTCCAGAGTTGCAGACAGCGTCGCGGTCATGCATGACGGCAGAATCGTAAAGCAACAGCATAGAGAAGATAAGGACCGCAATGCGAGCATCTTCCCGGAGCAGTTGCTGAACGCGCAGGCTCGGAATCCCTTCGCACTTTTGGAGGCGAAGTGAGAGCCGCGCGTCACCTCAAACGCCGGCTCGTGCACTCTGCGCTCTTGCTCGGGGCAATTTCGGTGTTCACGTTCGCGATTGCCCAACTCGCTCCAGGCACCTTTCTGGACGAGATGAGGTTGAATCCGCAAATCTCAGCACAGACTATTGATTCGCTGCGAGTGCAGTACGGTCTCGATCAACCGCTCCCGATTCGATATGTTCGCTGGCTTTCCTCTGTAGTCACTGGTCAGTTTGGCTATTCACTGGCATACAACGCTCCAGTAAGCAAGCTGTTGTGGACCAGGACGCAGAATACTCTTCTGCTCGGCACCGCTGCGATGATCATCGGTTGGATGTTCGCGTTGTCATTAGGGATTTGGACCGCATTCCATCCTCAAGGCTGGATTGATCGTGGCAGTTCAGTAGTATCGACCTTACTCCTTGGTACGCCGGAACTAGCCCTTGCCATGGTGTGCCTGCTGGTTGCGACTCGCTTGGGAATACTGCCTGCGGGGGGAATGACGTCCATACATCCGGCGCAAAATCGTTGGCTCGCTGTTGCTGATGTGGCTCGTCATCTCGTACTGCCTGCCGTAGTGCTCGCGCTGGCAGCCGCGCCTGTGCTCCTCCGCCACGTTCGCGCAGCGATGCTCGAAGCCTTCAACGCACCCTTCATCCAGGCGGCAAGAGGACACGGAATTGGAAATGCCCGCTTGCTCTTTCGCCACGCTTTGCCGGTGGCTGCGAATCCCCTGATCTCGCTTTTCGGGTTGTCTCTCGCGGGACTGGTAAGTGGATCATTTCTCGTGGAAGTCATCACAGGATGGCCGGGACTCGGGCCGCTCTTTATTAGTGCCATATTCGCTCGCGACCTTCACGTCGTGGTGGCCGTCGTTATGCTGTTTTCCGTCGTGCTCGTTATCGCGAGTCTCGCAAGCGATTTGCTTCTGTATGCGATCGATCCGCGGGTGAGGGCAGAATGCTGAGCCGCCGAAAGATGCTGGTCATCGCTTTAGCGTTTGCCTTTGTTCACAGTGGAATTCTGTTCGCAGGATTCGTCGCGCCCTATGCGCCTACCGAACAACACAGGCAATACGCTTATGCTCCGCCCACGAGGTTGCACTTCATAGGCGCGGAGGGTCATATCCACCTTCGGCCATTCGTCTACCGGTCGGTTCCGATGGAAGGCGAAGGGTTCCGATACAGCGAGGATCGCGATTCGGAATATCCAGTTCGCTGCCTGACTCGCGAACAAGATGGATTTCACTTGCTGGCGGTTGGCACCCCAGCAAACTTATTCCTGCTGGGAACCGATGGTTATGGACGCGACATTTTCTCCCGCATCTTGTTCGGTGGGCGCACATCACTGCTGGCTGCAGCCGTGGCAACCCTCTTTGCGCTCCTGATTGGCGCTGTAATGGGAGGGATCGCAGGACAGTTCGGTGGCGGCGTTGATTCACTTGTCATGCGCAGCTCAGAACTCGTTCTGGCGCTGCCATGGATCTACTTGTTGCTGGCGATTCGTGCATCTCTTCCATTGCACCTTGATCCTGCCAGAACCTTGGTCCTGCTATCCCTGGTTATCGGCGTAATGGGATGGGCGCGCCCAGCACGTCTCATTCGGGGTGCGGTTCTCAGCGCAAAGGAAAGGCCCTTCGTTACGGCTGCACGAGGATTCGGCGCCTCAGAATGGTATCTGCTGCGACGCCATGTTCTTCCGCAGACTCTAGGGATAGTCACTGCGCAAGCCGTAACTCTGATTCCGCAATTCGTCGCGGCCGAGGCCACCCTCTCGTTCCTTGGCCTCGGCATCGGGGAGCCTGTGCCCAGTTGGGGAAACATGCTCTCGGCGTTTCAGCAATTTTCGACGGTAAGTTCGTATTGGTGGATGGCGTTCCCTCTAGCCGCCTTGATCGCGGTTTCCCTCACTTACTTTGTTCTGGCTGATGCTCTGCATCATGCGGGAGCCGGAATCAAATCGGGACAAAGCTATGCGTAAGTTCGGAGCTATTCCGTTACTCCTCTCTACGGTGATATTGGGCATTGCCAGCCATGCCTCATCGGCGCCAGGTCCCGAGCCGACTCAGCGAGGTGAGGAGCTAGCAATAAGTTCAGCCGATGTTGGTCAGTACGGCGGAATGCTTGTCGTTGGGCAGCGTGCCGAACCGAAGACGCTGAACCCTCTTACGGCCACAGATGCACCATCACGCGAGGTGATCGGCCGCATGATGGCGGACCTCGTCCACATCAATCGGGTTACGCAGCAGACGGAACCCGCACTGGCAAGTTCGTGGAAGTTATCAACAGATGGACGCAGCTTCACCGTGAAGCTGCGACGTGGAGTCCGCTTTTCCGATGGCTATCCCTTCAGTGCCGATGACGTAGTCTTCAGCTTTCGCCTCTACCTGGACGAAAAGATCCGCTCCTCGAATCGCGACCTCTTAATTATCGGCGGCAAGCCGATTTCTGCGGTCAAGATCGACGATCATACAGTGCGTTTCGATATGTCGCAGCCGTACGCTGCGGCGGAACGCATTTTCGATAACCTGGCGATCCTCCCGGAACATCTGCTGCGTAAGAGCTACGAACAGGGATCCTTCGCGCAGGCGCTCACGCTTAATACCGCGCCTGATGCTATCGCAGGGTTGGGACCGTTTCGGTTAAAGCAATATCTCCCTGGCCAGAGACTGGTTCTGGAGCGAAATCCGTATTACTGGAAGGCGGACCGGAACCATCGCCGTCTACCTTACCTCGACGAAATTGCGTTTTTGTTCGTAGGTAACGAGGACGCACAGATTCTGCGATTTCAATCCGGCGAGACCAACGTAATCAGTCGTTTCAGCCCGGAAAACTACTCAGCTTTGGCGCGCGAGCAGCAAAGCCGCGGTTACGATCTGGTGGACCTCGGGCCAAGCCTTGAATACAACTTTCTGTTCTTTAATCTAAACGAACTACCGGCAGATCAGTTTCCGGCGATTTCTCGAAAGCAAGAGTGGTTTCGTGACGTGAAGTTCCGCCAGGCCGTCTCCCTGGCTGTTGATCGTCAGAGCATCGTGAAACTGGTCTACAACGGACGCGGGACCGCTCTTTGGGGAAACGTGACTCCCGGAAACAAACTGTGGATCAATCGAGACCTCCCACATCCGGAACGTTCAATTCCACAAGCGAAAGAGCTATTGAAATCTGCGGGGTTCTCCTGGGATCAAGCCGGAAAGCTCTTTGACACTCTGCATAATCCCGTCGAATTCACAATCATTACGAGCTCCTCGAATGCACAGCGCGTAAAAATGGCGACACTCATCGCGGATGATCTGGCTCAACTTGGAATGAGCGTGCACGTCGTGCCGCTCGAGTTTCGCGCGGTTATGGATCGGGTTTTTCAGTCAACCGACTACGAGGCTAGCGTGTTCGCACTCGGAGGCGGCGATGCAGACCCAAACGGCGACATGAATGTTTGGATGTCGAATGGGAGCACCCATCTCTGGAACATGCACGAGAGCAAGCCTGCAACAGCTTGGGAAGCGCAGCTCGATGCACTTCTCAATCAGCAACTAGTGACCTTGAACTATAAGAAGCGCAAGCAGCTCTATGACGAAGCGCAGGCCATCATTGCGCACAATCTGCCGTTCATATTTTTGGCTAGCCCCAATGTGGTGGTAGGCGCAACGAAGCAAGTTGCGAATTTTCGCCCTGCCGCCCTCGAACCGTATGTTTTGTGGAACGTAGATGAGCTCTACCTACGTCAGGAAGGAGTTGCCCAGGCAAAGTGATTGCCACCGCCAAAGCCGAACAAGAGAGCGCACCGATTTGGTCCGACGAGCGTCTCGTACAAGAATGCCTTCGCGGCAATCAGGAGGCGTGGTCTGCCCTCATTGAAAAATACAAGAAGCTGATCTACTCCATTCCCGTCAAATGGCAACTTCCTCACCAGGATGCCAACGACATTTTTCAATCAGTGTGCGTTGATCTCTACTCGGAATTATCCAGACTGCGCGAGCCACGAGCGCTGCCGAAGTGGTTAATTCAAACAACGGTGCATAAGTGTGCGCGTTGGCGTCAACAGCAAAGCCGGTTCTCGGATCAGGAGATTTCAGAAGGTCTGGCTCTGACGACCGTCCCCGCCGGCACGATTGTTGAAGAAGTAGAGCGTGAGCAGATCTTGCGAGACGCGATCGCTGCAGTAGCTGGACGCTGTGCAGAGATGATCCGCATGCTGTTCTTTGATTCTCCGGCCCTACCGTACGAGCACATCGCGCGCAAGCTTGGACTGGCAACCGGGTCAATCGGATTCATACGCGGGCGCTGCCTGGATCGCCTGAGGAAACAGCTTTTGTCGCGGGGTTGGAAATGAGCACCGCTGCCTCAATCGCAACGGCGAAACTCTCACTCCAGGAGCTCGCCGCAATTCCTGATGCGCAAGTGCGGAAGCAATCGCTCGCCGCTCGAAAAGGTAAGCTAGCCCTGGACGCGATTGTCGAGCTTGCGAATCAGGCTCGCGGGCTCTTACGAGTCGACGCACGGCAGTCTCTCAGTCTTGCGGAACTGGCAATAGACATCGCCGGAATCATTCAAAGTGAAGTCGGAATGGCCCATGCAATCCGCATTAAGGCCAACGCTTTGCATGCCCTAGGGCAATATTCAGCCGCTGTTGAACTGCACACAGAGGCCATCCGGTTATTTGACGCTGCTGCAGAAATGGAAGAAGTCGGAAGAACCCTCAGCGCCAGCATCCTTTCATTGAATTTGTGCGGAGACTACGACGCAGCTTTTGCGGCTGCCGACCGAGCGCGGCTCATCTTTACCCAATTGGGAGACGAGCTGCGGTTGTCTCGTCTCGACATCAACATTGGAAACGTCTTTTACCGCCAGGATCGATTTTCAGATGCCCTGGCCTGCTACCGCCGTGCGTATGAAGGTGTAATCAAGCACGGAAATAGCGAAGGCATCGCCGCAGCGCTGAGCAATCTTTCCATTTGTCTGATCGGTCTTGGTCAGTTCAAAGAGGCGCTTGAGAGCTATCAAAACGCGCGCGAGTATTGCGAGAAGCACGGCATGCCGTTGCTGGTTGCACAGGCCGACTACAACATAGCGTATCTGTACTTTTTGCGGGGGGAATACAGCCGAGCAATCGATATGCTTCGCTCCACGCGATTGCGCTGTAGCGAGATTGGTGATCGATATCATTATGGCCTCTGCAACCTCGACCTTTCGGAACTTTATCTGGAGCTCAACCTCAGTGCGGAAGCAGCCGAGCTTTCCCGCCTTGGCTCTGCTGAATTCGAGGCCCTCCAGATGGGCTATGAATCGGCCAAGTGTCTCGCTTTCGAAGCGATCGCGATGGGACAGCAGGGACAGGCGTTCCAGAGTTTGAAGGTCTTTGCTCGGTCTCGTGAGTTGTTCGTGAAGGAGAGGAACCAGGTCTGGCCGTCGCTGATCGACTTGTATCAGGCCCTGGTGCTGTTCAACGAAGGCAGACACTTCGAAGCTCGCAGGTTGGCAAAGTCTGCGCTGGAGTTCTTTGATTCTTCACTGTTGCCAGGAAAGGCCGTGCTCTGCCGGCTATTGCTCGCACGCATTGCTCAGCGAACTAACGACCTTGCAACTGCGCATAAGGAATGCAGTACGGCGATCGAGAAGCTAAAAGACATGCAGGCGCCGATGCTCCGGCATCAGGCGTATCTGCTGATGGGCCAAATGCATTCCCTTTCGGGAAACAGGAGAGAAGCATACGAATGCTTTCGAACTTCCCGCGAATCACTAGAGATGTTGCGCAGCAATCTACGCGGCCAGGAACTCAAGTTAGCTTTTCTGAAGAATCGCCTAGAAGTGTACGAATTGCTCGTGGACGCGTGCCTCTCTGGCCAACCTGGCGGAAACTCGCTCGAGGAGGCATTCGGATATATCGAAGAAGCCAAGTCGCGAACCTTGATGGACCAAATGCTGCAGCCGGTGTACTCCAGTGCGGATGAAAGCGGTCAAAGCGATCTCGTTCGCCGCATGCGCAGTCTGCGTGACGAGTTGAATTGGTATTACAGCCTCATCGAACTCGAGCAGCTTCGCCCGGAGCAGCGCTCTCCGGAGCACATAAAGCGGCTGGAGGAACAAGTCCGGGCGCGCGAGACGGATCTAATACGCGTTCTTCAGGAATCGAATCTTTCCGGGATCGACAATCCGGAAATGCAATTCAGCAAAAATATATCGATCGACGAAATACGCTCAGCGATTACTCCCGATACGCTCATTGTTGAATACTTCCAGACCGGCGATCGGATTCTCGCCTGCCTGCTTGGACAGGAACGCCTGCAAGTCCTGCCGGTCACGCTGGCCTCCCGAATCAGCAATGCATTGCGATTGCTGCAATTCCAACTCTCAAAGTTCCGGCTTGGCACTGAATACGCATCGGCGTTTCGCGACTCTCTAATTCAATCGACAAATACACACTTGAAGACGCTTTATGACGAGCTTCTGGCGCCCATTCGCGACCGCATGGATGCGAAGCATCTGCTTTTTGTGCCACACGGGGCTCTACACTACGTTCCTTTTCATGCGCTATTCGACGGTGACCGCTACTTAATCGATGACTACACGGTCTCGTACGCGCCAAGCGCGAGCATCTACGCCCTCTGTACTAAAAAGGCGGTAAACAAGTCCGGTGCAGCGTTGCTAATGGGAGTCCCAGATCAGAACACGCCATCGATCCTTGGTGAATTGCGTGCGTTGTGCAAGATCCTGCCGCATCCCAAGATGTTCGTTGGAAGATTCGCGAGCGAGTACGTTCTGAAAGATGTCGCACAAAGCGTACGGCTGATTCACATCGCAACGCATGGATACTTTCGGCAGGACAGCCCTATGTTCTCCTCGATCCGAATGGGGAACTCTTACTTGAGCTTGTACGACCTTTATCAGTTGCATTTACCCGTCGAACTCGTGACCTTGAGCGGCTGCGCCACGGGCTTGAACGTCGTCGCAGCGGGAGACGAACTGATTGGCCTTGCACGCGGGCTGTTCCAGGCAGGTGCGCAATCGTTGTTGTTAAGCCTGTGGGACGTCCACGATCAAAGTACAGCTGACTTTATGGCTGCTTTCTACCGACGGTTTCAGGCAGGCGAAGATAAGGCGACAGCCGTCCGTGGGGCGATGATCCAGATGCGCGAGAGCTATCCCCATCCTTATCAATGGGCTCCGTTTGTTTTGATGGGTAAGTACGCGGGCGGTTCCGCATGACCGAATTTTTTATCAATCAGCCTATATTTTTGGAGCCGCCGCGCGCACTTATGCTCAGACGTGGAAGAAACTTGGTTGGCGCCCCAAGGAGAGAGCGCCCACGGGAGAACTGATGCGGCATATCCCTCAAGAATCGCTGGCTGAATTCATTCGGCAGACCTTACCCCCAACCGAAGCCGGTCAGGTGCAACAGCACCTGGCAGAATGCCGTGAGTGCACCGATCTAGCTGGACTGTTTCGCGAAGTGGTGCGTGTTGG
The DNA here is from genome assembly GCA_035567895.1 of Terriglobales bacterium. Taxonomy (NCBI): domain Bacteria; kingdom Pseudomonadati; phylum Acidobacteriota; class Terriglobia; order Terriglobales; species Terriglobales bacterium. The sequence goes on from DATMPC010000011.1 coordinate 93,260, forward strand.
CGCGAACGAATCGGCTTATGAACCTCCAGCAGGGATCCTGCGCATAGTGAAGGCCTATTTCGAGACTCAGCAACGCGATACTCCTGAGCCAAAGGGCGTATTTGAGCTGCTCTTTGACAGCCTAGCGCAGCCAGCAGTTGCGGGAGCGAGGGCCTCGGTGGCTTCCGCGCGTCAACTCTTGTATCGAGTTGGAACCGTCTATGTAGATATGCGCGTGGATTCCGAAGTGAATTCCGAGCGCGCCGCTCTGGTTGGCCAAATGCTGGATAGCGCCCGGCCCGGCCACCCGGTGTCCGGAGTCCCCGTAATACTGCTGGACGGCCGTAAGAATGTAGCTAGCGCCATCAGTAACAACAATGGCGAGTTTCAGATTGAATTCATGATCAAAAACAATTTGCGCCTTTCGGTCACGGTTGGTGACGGAAACCCCGTCTACCTGCCCATTACAGGAATAGAAGAACGGAAGCGACCGGTGGGAGCAAGTCGAGGGCAGAACTAGTTTTGAAGTTACTGGCGTAACTGGCCGATAGAGCCAGGCGCCTCATAAACTGGATACTTCCCCGCTGTAGTCCCCCTGCAAAATTCTAAGAGGCGAGAGTCTTTGGAGATCCGATGACTAGTAAGTACACCTTTGTCCAAAAATGCAGCCGAGCCAAAGCAGGGGTCTGCATCGCTCTTATTCTGGCGATTTTCAGCGTGTATGTGCAGCCTGCGTCTGCCATAACACCGCCTCCGTCAAAAACCAATGCGCAACTGCTTGGCGGATTGTTGGGGGGCGGTGGCTTGCTCGCGACCAACCGTTACATTGTTCGGGACACGAAGGGCCTGCTGGACTTGAATTTAACTTGCCTGCTTTTTCACTGCCAGGTACTTCAGGGTATCGGCGATCCCGATGCCCAGCTATACGTAGTCACAACTTCTGGTCTTCTGAATCCGGTGCTCTTCATTACTCAGCTCCTGTCTGGCGGTAGCATTACCAATGTGGAACACGATCAGCCCGTAGCGACTCAAGGCTCAACGATCGGCGCCACACCTGCGTACTTGACCGACAAGACTCCGGTGTCCTATTACGGCAGTACGGTTTGGGAAGGATACGTGCTGCAGACACCGAACCAGATCGTCAGAACCGCCACCATGCAGTCTGCATATGGTGTGGATGGAACCGGCGTCACTGTGGCGATCATCGACACAGGCGTCGATCCGAACAACACGGTACTCAAGAGCAAACTGGTATACGGCTACGATTTCACCCGCAACAAGACCGGCGGATCCGAAATGGGAGACATTAACCAGTCGACGGTTGGCGTTGTCGATGGTTCATCTCAGCCAGCACAGCTGAACCAATCCACCGTTGGTGTTGTGGACCAATCGACGGTTGGGGTCGTGGACAACTCCCAATATGCCGCATTTGGACATGGCACCATGACCGCAGGCATTGTGCACTTGGTAGCTCCCAATGCACAGATCATGCCGTTGAAAGCATTCAACGCAAACGGCACCGGGTACGCCTCCGATGTTCTGCGCGCGATTTACTACGCGACCAATCATGGAGCCAAGGTCATCAGCATGAGCTTTGACTTCACTTCGTACTCGCAGGAGCTGGCGACGGCCATCAACTACGCCACTATGCGAGGTGTGATCTGCGTAGCTTCGGCCGGAAATGACGGACAGATCGCCACGGTATATCCGGCGTCACTTCCCAGCGTTATCGACGTGGCTTCGACCTCGAACAACAACACGCCATCAGCGTTCTCGAACTACGGTGCACCACCGGTCTGGTTGTCAGCACCCGGTGAAGCCGTGATGACCACTTATCCGTTCAACACGTACGCTGCCGGTTGGGGTACATCGTTCAGCGCACCGCTGGTTTCTGGAACCGTGGCGCTAATGGCCGATGTGAACTCTCTGTTCCTGACAAAGCAGCAGGCGGCCAAGGCGCTCTCGAATGCGCAGCAAATTGGTTACTCTCAGTACGGCTACGGCGTGCTTGATACTTATCAAGCCATTAAAGCCTGGAGGAACGCCCTGGGGCTGCGGTAACGAAACGCTGGACTACGCGCATGAGCCTGCATCAGACATTTGATTCGTGGTCACCGCTGTTTCTTCGGGTGAAAGAACTTGAAGAGCAGCAGGTGACCATGCGCACCGCCACCATATGCGCATTGAATCAATTGCTCGACTTAAAAGACCTCAATACTGGTGTGCACAGCACGCGTCTGGCAGAGTGGGCGGTGCGAGTCGCGCGCCGGCTGGGAATTGAAGAAGAGAACTTGTATCAGTATGAAGTTGCCGCTCTTTTACACGACATCGGCAAGATTGGTGTTCCCGACGCGATCCTGAAGAAGCCAAGCAAGCTCACTGACGAAGAGCGCGCGATCATGAACAAGCATCCGGAATACAGCTGGTCGATTCTGCGGCTGTTTCCCGGATTGGAAGAGGCCAGTCTGTTCGCACTCCATCATCACGAGTCGTACGACGGCACTGGCTACCCGGGGGGTCTCAAGGCCGAGGAGATTCCCCTAGGCTCACGAATCGTATCCATCGTCGATGCCTTCGATGCCATGATCTCCAACCGCTGCTACCGTAAAGGCCTTGATCATGCCGAAGCGATTCGCCGGCTGAATGCCGGTAGCGGCACTCAGTTCGATCCTAGTGTGCTGCGGTGTTTCCTGGAGATTGCCGAACTCGAAGTTGCTGGTGTATTCGCTGCGACCGGCACTAGCATCACCGCGGTTATTTGAGTCTTACAGGCAGGAAAAATCCGCTCACACACAAGAAACAGCCAAAATAGCAGGGGAAAATTCGAATTCGATCTAAAAGTTATCGAATTCTGCCCAAAATCCGCGAATTTCGGTCAAAACCAGGGAATTATCAGCGATTTCTGTGGACTTCTTCCTAAACCACCATTCGCAAAGCACTTAATGCTGTCTTGCTCGGGATTCAAGAAACTAACAGGGAACTATCAGGGGAACTCCGGCTGAGATGACGGCCTCGCTGCAGCCCTGTCAGGCAAACAGCAAGAAGCAGATTAGGTAGATCCACAGCAAGGTCATCGAGTGCAGATACCATGCCGTCACATCCACAGCAATGCGCCGACGCGCAGCGGACACTGGCACGTTGAAGACAGCGATCACCGCAACCGCCAGCACTCCTACGAATGCATGCACCGCGTGCGTACCACTCAGGACGTAGAAGAATGCGGCCCGCGCCCCGGTGCTCAGTAGTTGCCCGCTCGACGCTAGTGAATGCCAAGCGAGTCCCTGCCCCACTAGAAATCCGATTCCCAGCAACAGCGATGCGTTGAGCCACAACCTACTGCCTCGTTCGATTGTTGCTTCTCCGTGTAGAAGAACTCGAGCCTTGCGGCGAACAACCTCAATCGCTCCGCTTGCGCAAATCAGAAGACACGTATTTAGGATCAGAATTCCGATCGGAAGCCGCAGTGGTTCCCACGCAGTCGAATAAGCACCCGTCGCCGCGTCATAGGTCGGAATTCCTCTGCGGACGACGTACGCGCTGCTGAAGCCAATGAACAACATTGCAACCGAAGCGACAAACAGGGCGAGAGCGAGGCGATAACGTCTCAACATCAGGGAGAAGTCATCTTCGCCGCAAATGCGTGGCGGATCGAGTCTTGGCGGGATACTGCCTGCCGAATCTGCGAGCGACGTTGGCGAGAGAACGCTCATTCTGTCCTCACAACATCCGGCTCAGAGTTTTCGAGTCCGCAGTATTGCTCGGTGAAATTCGGAAGCGTCTGAGGCGCATTCTTCCACCTTCGAACCGCGATAATGATGCCCGCAAAGATTAGTGTCGGCGGAAATACCAGCAGCAAAATTCCGACGCGCAACGCATGCGCAGTTTGCGGCCCACCAGCCGCGGCCGTCGTGTAGCACGATGCGCATCCTTGAGCACACAATTTCACTGAAAACAGCGAGAGTGCGCACAATATTCCAGCCGCCAGCACGATTCCTCTAATCCGATTCACTCTTTCACCTTCAGGTTCTCGGGATTCGACTGCATGACAAAATCCCTTCCGACGTTCGTCTCACCATATTCGTACGGCCCGTGATGGACAACTGGCTGCTCTATGAAGTTGCCTTCCGGCGGAGGTGAACTGGTTGTCCACTCCAGAGATGACGCATTCCATGGATTTGAGGAGGCGCGCTCGCCCTTGTACATACTCCAGAAGAGATTGAACAGGAAAACAAACTGGACGGCTCCAGTGACCAGCGCGGCCACAGTAATGAACTGGTGTAATGAAATCAGTGGAAGCAGAAAGTCGTCGCTCAGCATCGCGTAGCGACGTGGATTGCCGGAGAGCCCAAGCAGATGCATGGGCATGAAGATGCAATAGACCCCGACAAAAGTTAACCCAAAATGAATCTGCCCGAGCCGTTCATTCAGCATTCTTCCAAACATCTTCGGGTACCAGAAATAAATTGCAGCGAAGATCGCGAAGATTGCCGAGACTCCCATGACCATATGCAGATGACCGACGACGAAATATGTAGCGTGCAAATACGAATCGACGGCTGGATGTGCCAGTAGAATCCCGCCGAGTCCACCTGCTACAAAGGTTGAGATGAAGCCGAGGCAAAACATCATCGCCGTGGTGAATTGCAGTCTGCCTCCCCAGAGCGTGCCTAGCCACAACAGCGTGGTAATCGTCGCCGGCAGCGAAATAATGATCGTCGGAATCGAGAACAGGAATCCCGAAAAGGGACTCATGCCGCTCACGAACATATGATGGCCCCAGACGACAAAGCTAAAAAAGCCGATCGCCAGCATGCATCCCAGCACTAACCTGTAACCCAAGATTGGCTTGCGCGAAAAGCAAGCGAGAACATGAGAGACAATGCCGAATCCGGGAAGAATCGTGATGTAAACCTCAGGATGCCCGAAGAACCAGAACAGGTGCTGCCACAGCAGAGGCGACCCGCCGGAGTGTGGTTCGATTTTGCCGCTTACCAGCAGATTGGCGGGCACGAAGAAGCTGGTGCCGGCATTGCGGTCGAGGAAGAGCAAAACAACGGCAGCAAGCAAGACAGAAAAGCTCAACAGACTCAGAATCGCAGTAATGAACCACGCCCAACAGGTCAGGGGCAGGCGCTGAAGCCACATGCCTTTACATCGCATGTCGATGAAGGTGACGAGGAAGTTGATTGAGCTTGCCACTGAAGCGATGCAAAAGATGCCGATTGAGATGAGCCAGAGGTTCTGTCCTGTTCCCAGTCCGGGACCAGCATCGTTTCCGACCGCAGTCATCGGAGGGTATGCAGTCCAGCCGGAAATTGGTGGGCCGTCTTTGACAAAGAAGGTCCCGGCAAGAACAAGGAGAGCGACAAGCGTCATCCAAAACGACACCATGTTCACAATCGGGAAGGCGGTCTCTTCCGCACCGATCTGAAGCGGCAGAAAGTAATTACCAAAGGCATTCTGAGGAGCGAGCGTAAGCACGAAAAAGATCATGATCGTGCCATGCAGAGTCATCAGTGACAGGTAGTACTCAGGCGTCATCACCCCGCCTGGAGCTCCGGTAGCAGAAAGATGTTCAAGCCCAAAGATTCGCGCGCCGCTCCAGGCGACGTGGATTCGCATTAACCAGGAGAGGGCCATTCCAATTACGACCGCGAAAAGCGAAAGGAAGAAATACTGAAGTCCGACAATCTTGTGATCGGTGCTGAAGATGTATTTGCGCAGAAATCCCTTTGTCTGCTGACCAGCGCTAAGTTGGATCTCTGGTGACATTGCGGAGTTGATTGACTGTCATCCTGAGGCCCGCTGTCGGCCGAAGGATCTCCCGGAATGGACTGGACTTCGTTGCTGCATCCTGGCTTTTTCACGAGAATCCTCGCCAAAGAGCCGCGGTGCAGCATGTATGTCCCAATCATCACGGGAGATCCTTCGGCCAACAGCGAGCCTCAGGATGACAGTTTGGAATTTATCTGAATCAGTCCCCATAAGACATTCCCAGTCAGCGCGCATGCGCCCGCATCCACTTCTGAAAATCATCTGCCGAAACAACTTCCAAATAGGCACGCATTCTGTAGTGCCCCAAGCCGCACAGCTGTGTGCACGCGATCTCGTATTTGCCGATCCTCGTCGCCGTAAAGCGCACAGGGATCTGCATGCCGGGAACCATGTCCTGCTGGATCCTGAATTCGCGAACATAGAAGCTGTGGATTACGTCTTCAGAATTCAAGATGAGCTCGACTGGCTGATTGACAGGAAGCACCAGACTCGCACTTACGACGTCGTCTCTGGAAGCGACGTCTTGTTTTGTATCCAATCCGAAGTAATTGCCGACGCTCGGGTCGATCTTCTGAACATGGATTGGACCAAATTGACCGTCACGCCCCGGATAGCGAAAGTAATAGGCAAACTGCTGCCCCATGACTTGAGCCCTGACCACATCCCCACTAAACGGAACCGAGAACATGCTTCCCCAAGCGCGTCGGCCAAGCGTAGCTGCGCTGAACAGCTCAAGAGAAATAAAAAGTACGCTCACGATGAGGGCAACGCGCGCCGCGGAAGTCAGCGGCTTCGCCGTCGAGTTCGCGTGAAACTTCCACGCCAGTGCTGCGAGCAGAATTTGTGCCAGCAGAAACGCAAAGCCGACATCGATCATCGCCCGGACAACCAGCCGGTCGAGATCAGACGCATGACTGACCGCTGGCGCGGGCATCCACCAATGACGAGAGACAAATAGACCAATAGAAGTAAGCGAAACAGAGGCAAGTAGAATCGCGAAGATTTTGCCGGGATGAAGCCGCACGTCCAAGGCTATGACGCGCGGCTGGAAGATGCAACTAGAGTGAGGTGGTGGGTTAATTTGAAAAGTGCCGCGATTGCACGGGACGCGACCCTCGCCGACACGGTCATCCCTCACTCCGCAGGCGACGCCGTCTATCTCATCAATGATTTCAACGCGGAGTGGGGGATCTGCTGTCTCTAAGCAGAAAAGCAGATCCCCCGCGCAAAAAGCGCGCGAGGGATGACAGTTTCAAATGTTGTTGGCGGTTTGAGGAGCGGTCAATCGTCAGACCGAACCAGTACTAGCCCGCGAAGACTACGGCAAGGCGTCGTAGCAAGGTCCATTAGTCGGCTGTGCCGGCGGCGTCGGAGGCGTAGCCCATGGCTTCCCTGTGAAATCGAAGAACTCACTCATGTCCATTCCAGCGGCATCGCGCTTGTTCAAATTGGGCAGTCCGAACCGCGCCTCAATCATCTTCAGCACCGCTATGCTGTCCGTGACTGTATGTGAGACGTAATGCTTCTTCGTGAACGGCGAAACCACCATCATGGGAACGCGGAATCCATAACGCGTGAAGTCCCCCTTCGGATCGGGCGGACTCGTAGTAATGAGGTCCTGCGGCGGAATGCCATCCGGATTCGGGACATTGGCCGTGGGTGGCGGAACGTGATCGTAAAAGCCGCCGCCCTCATCGTAAACGAGGATGAAGGCTGAGTCTTTCCACGCGCTGCTGGCCATCAACGCGTTAATGATTTTTGCCGTCTCGGCGGCTCCTGCCTGAATGTGATTTCCCAATCCGGGATGTTCAGAAGTGCCCTCGATAAATCCAGGTTCAATATACGAAACTTGTGGGAGCGTTCCGTTCTGAAGATCGGTGAAGTACTGCGATATCGGCGCGAACTTGTCCTGGTGCGTAGCCATGAACCCAGAGAAATCGTCCAACTCAGTATTGAGATTTGTATCCAGGTAGTAGATCTTGTAAGAAATGTTCTTCGTATCAAGCAGGTCGAAGATTGTCTTCGCGCTCACCTGAGCCGTTGGTCTATGGACGTGCCCTGCTGAAGTCGCGGCTACCAGGTACATACGATTGGCTTCCGTCTCAGTTGGCGCCGGAGCAAACCATCGATCAGAAGTAGCGAACTGCGACGCCATGAAGTGGTAGTAAGGCAGATCGGCTGCGGTGTAATAACCCATTGCGCGGACACCGACTGTGTCCTTGCTTCCCTGGCCCATGGCCGCGGCTCCCGCCTGTACGACGAAGCCATCCATCGTCGGAATATCCGAAGTTTCGTTGAAGCGATTAAAGTTGATGTGGCTGGTAGCCCAGTCGGCGCTGGTATTTTCTACGCACATAGTCTGCAGATGGAAGGCTTTGATGATGCTTCCATCAAAGGCCGGATTCGACGCGTTGGCCGGCATTCCGTCGACATCCTGAGGAAGACCCTGGGACGCGCGATATTCGTTCATGTGCCCGAAGTAGGCGTCGAATGAGCGATTTTCCTGAGACATGAAAACGATGTGATTGATTGCGCTTATGTCTCCCGTTGGGCCGTTGTTCGGACCAGGAGTGCTCGTCACCGGGGTAGAACCGCCAGAACCTCCGCCGGAATTTCCTCCAGGATTGTTGCCTCCCGAGCCATTTGAGGAGCCGACCAGCGCCATGCACCCCGCAAGGTAGCAGGAAGCAAGAGCAATCACGGCACAATGCCAGAATCCTGTGAGACGAGCCCGTAGCATGAATCACCTTTGCTCGAAGTGGCGGTCAATACTGCGTTTTGGGTTGTGATGAAGGCCGGCGGGCGCGAGTTGTGCAGCTCTGCTGATAATCCAGCAATCGAGAGTTGCGGGATCACCGAAGACTGTCATCCTGAGGCCCTGTGTTGGCCCTGAGCCTGTCGAAGGGATCTCCCGCGATGATTGCGGCATCCATGCTGCGTCAGGCTCTCCGGCGAAGATCCTCGTGAAAGAGCCGAGATGCAGCAATCAGTCTGAACCATTCCGGGCGATCCCTTCGACAGGCTCAGGGCCAACATAGGGCCTCAGGATGACAGTCTTTTAAGCCCGGAAATCGGGGGCTTTCGCCGAAAAACCTCAGCGCTTCTCAGCTACCTCGTTCCCTTTAGCTTCGCCGACACGCACCAAATTGGGGATCATCGGTGTAACCTCGAAAGGTAACTTATCGCGGGCAGAGAGCACGGACTCGGGCTTGCTCCGCTTCAGGTTTACGTGGTCATCCCACGAATCGAGTTTGATTCTGCTGCCCAGTGGAAGTGCGGCCAATTGGCGAACATCACTCGTCTTGAGTTCAGGGGCCGATTGAATCAGGGACTCCATGCGGAGGATATCGCTGCCCTTGGCCATCCGATTTCCGAAATTGGGACTGATGAGCCACTTCAACTCGTCCGATCGTGCCTGTAACGCTTTGAGGAAGAGCCCAGCGTTCGCCAGCTTGTCTTTATACGGCGAACTTCGAAGCAACTCGACCGCTTTCTTGTCCGCAGCATCTTCGTCCGAGTCGTTGCGCCGCATACCAATCTTCTGCAGCACCTGTTCATCGGGGAAGATCATGCGATCGCTAAAGGCATACTTCGTGTTGACCGAATGACCTAATGCAATGTGGGCCAGCTCATGCGAGAGCATCATCGCCAACGAGCTCTCGTCGGGAAGCACGTCCAGCAATCCACGGCTGAGAACGATGGTGTTTCCAACCGTGAACGACTCCAGCGGAGTAGTGAGGAGCACCCGGCAGCGAACCTCGGGCTGAATATTCAGGTTGTTTGTGACCTCGAGGTTGTTCACTACGGTTTCAAGGACCTTCGTGACCTCACCGGCTGGCGCTAATACCCCCGCGCGCTCCATTCGATCCAGAACGTTGTCTTCCGCTTCGCGCTGCCATTTATGACGGCTCTCGAGCGGACTCATCTCATTGGCGCTCGATCCGCTCTTGTCTGTCACCCCCTGATTGTTTTCTTCCACCTGCATATCGGTGAATTCGGTTTGCCGGCCGGAATGCTTCAGGTCGTATCCCCACAGGCGGGTTTGCCCCTTCATGCTGATCTTGCGAAGGACGTCATACTTCACGTCGGAGTCTTCGGTGTAAACCAGCGCCGGCAGCCACAATCCGGGCTGCATGTTCATGCGCCAGCTATCGAAGTGAAAATAGAAATTGCCGCTGCGTTGCGGCTCGTATGTCCCGTTCAGGCGGACGATGTTGTGCTGCTGGTCCTCCACCCAGATGCGTCCCACAAAATGGGTGCCTTTGATCTTCTTGTGAGGAACCACATCAAACACAAGCGTACGTACATCTCCGAGAAATTCCTGCCGCAGATATTTCAGGTCATAGTTCTGTGCGTTGAAGCCGTGACTCAGGAAGACAAGCTGCATGAAGCCTTCGGGGAGGTACTTCATTTTGTAGAAGCTATCGAGACGATCGAGCACACGCGAGAACATTCCCATCTTCTTTTTGTCGTAGCTCATGTCGTTGATGCCGCGCTTGTCGAGCACGAGACGACCCAGGAAATAGTGGTCGCTGGCGGGCACTTCACCAAGCTCCTCATCGGGTTTTAGGTTCTGGATGTAGGTCTCCACCAGTGGCGTGTACTTGTGCATGTTCTCGACGAGCTTCGCTTCCTGGTAGAAGATGCTGTTAACAACGGCTTGCTGCTGCGAGTTCGCTGAACTCGGAGGCGGCGTGGCACTATCCGCTGCCATGGCGAGTGAGGCCGTCAGCACTGTTGCGCCGAGAATCCAGATTTTGCGTGCGAACGACATGTAATTCCTCCAAGTAGGAAACTTCATTGTGCTAACGCAAAGACGATGTGCACGACGGCGTCAGAGTCAGTGGGCCGGCCATCCTTCTTTGCGGGATTAAAACGAATCTGCGTTGCCGCGCGCTGCGCAGCCTCATCCAGTCCGTGTCCCAGGCCCCGAATCACGCGCTCCACGTGGATATCCCCTGAAGCGCCGAACATCACGGCGAGAAGAACCTCGCCTTCAATTCGCTGTTGCCGCGCTTCGGCGGTGTAAACCGGACGAGGCTTCGAAAGAATTTCTACTGGCGTAGTCTCAGGAGCCCGAGCCGCGCGCTTTGCCGGCGCTTCAGCCGTGGTGGCGTCGCCAAATCCGCCGGTATTCACAGCTCCGCGAGGATTCCGGTCACCGGAACCGGCTCCTGCCATTCCATCTCCGAATCCAGCGCTGGCCACGACTCCTTGTTTTCCGTGCGCGCCACCGGCGCCATTGCCGTTTCCAGGACCGCTAGGCATGTCGAATGCTCCCAAAGCGGCGACAGTTAGTTTTCGGTCAGCGTTGGACTTGCCGGGAACCCCATTCGGATCGCCGAATCCACCGGTTTGTACTTCGCGCACAGGAGCTTTGATCGTGGGTTTGGCCGAGCTGCCGGAATCAAACAAGCCTTCCGTCACCTTCTTTTCCGGGACTGGCGGTTTTGGCAAAACCGGAGGTGGCGTGTTCTCCGCGACAACTTTAGGGGCCTCAGGCACAGGCATGGGCTTAACAACCGGCGCTTCCATTTTGGGAAGTTCCTTGGGCGCTGGAGCTGGCAGCTTGGGTTCCTCGCGGAGTTGCGCGAGAACTTTGGGAGGCGGTGGAGGCACGGGCTTCACCATCACCGGCTTCTCCAGCGTGGGCGCGATCAAGGTCACACTTTCATGCGTCGGCGCTACAAATTTCGCTGTCTCTCGCGGCAGCCAGGCGGCGATTTGCAGGATGGAGAGAAGCGCAGCAAAGTGAATCAGGCCGCTGGCTCCCCAACGGCTCCATTGCCTGGGCGCGCTTACTTCGGTAAAGGTTGGGATCGCAGATGTACCTTTTATGGACTTCGGCTGTGGAATTTCGTGAAGAGTAGCCAAACGTCGGAAACGTACGTCCGGCGTCGCTTCTGGAAGAGGTTGTGTGTTCGTGCGCCTCAACATAACTCCTGAACTCTTTGCCAGCGTTTTCGGTCACACACTCCGCGGAAGCGATTCGCGGCGCGTTGATTCGTTTCTGGTTCTTCCTCTTCTTGATTATCGCGAAGCAGAGTCTCTGCTTGTGCAGCTCACTGTGGTAGTGATGAATTCGTTAAGAGCGGTGTTGCTCGCTGGTGTCGACTTTCCTGTGAATTCACATCGAAAAAATTGTAAGTGTTGTGGAAGCACTGATTTGAAGGGCAACCAGAGCGGCGGCTTCGGACTCTACTCAGTCGAGTGACTATTTATCCAGTGGTTAACAAGCGGTTACAAGTGGGAGTGGTATTTGGCACTAGACCTGAGGCTATCAAACTCGCTCCGGTAATTGCGGAGCTGAAGCAGCATTCCAACGAATACAAACCGTACCTTATTTCGACTGCGCAACATCGCTCGATGCTCGATCAAGTGATGCAAGTGTTCGGTATCACGCCTGACATCGATCTTGACCTGATGCAGCCCAATCAGACATTGAACAGCCTTACCTGTCGCGTTCTCCAGGCGATGGATTCCGTCCTCGCAGCAAATCCGCTTGATTGCCTTCTGGTCCAGGGAGACACCACGACAGCGATGGCGGCGGCTTTGGCAGCCTTCCATCGCAAGATCCCAGTCGCACATGTAGAGGCTGGGCTACGCAGCCGCGACATGATGAATCCATTTCCTGAGGAATCGAACCGCCGTCTCGCTGGCGTTGTGACTTCTCTGCACTTAGCTCCTACTTCCATGGCACGCGACAATTTGCTGGCGGAGGGAGTTGCACCGACGGCGATCGTGACCACTGGAAACACCGTGGTCGATGCGGTAAAGATGCTGGTCGATAGGAAGATGGCAGATCAGGATCTGCCGGTCGGTGTCCCGGATGATGGCTCTCGTTTGTTACTCATCACTTCTCATCGCCGCGAATCCTGGGGGACAGAACTCGAGAACATCTGCAATGCAATACGTGACTTGATTGAGGCGTTCCCTGACGTTCGCGCCGTGTATCCCGTGCACTTGAATCCGAACGTTCGCAGCACGGTGATGTCCCGCTTAGGAAATTTGGACCGGGTCCATTTGATCGAGCCTGTCGATTATTTCGGATTTTTATCGTTGCTCCGCCGTTGCTACATGGTGTTGACGGACTCGGGAGGGGTGCAGGAAGAGGCTCCCACATTTGGAAAGCCGGTGCTGGTGCTCAGAAAAGTTACAGAGCGTCCGGAAGCTTCGATGATGGGACTCGGGCGCCTCGTCGGTACATCGCGAGAAGCGATCGTAAGAGAAGCCAGCGACATCCTCGGCAGCACAGTTGTGTACCGCACGATGTCCGAAGGCCAGAACCCATACGGGGACGGACGCGCTTCCGCGCGAATCGTCCAGAGTCTCTCACGGTGGCTCAATGGGGTCATGCCAGTGCTGGACACGTCGGAACAGTTTGAAAGTGGAATTAGGGAGCAAATAGCCACAGTTACATAGTTGAGCCGCACCGAACGTTGAAGCAGCAGAAATTTCAGAGCGTCGATCTCATTGGGTTAAGGGCCTTAGCATGCGCGTGCATCAAGCTTGCCCGACCGATGGCTTCTGACTCGTCAAGCATGGAGCCACTCGGGAGGGAAGATGTTACTGGGTTTATTCACAGCAGTTGTCGTGCTGATCTGTATTTACACGATCCGGCACTACTGCTTTACGGTCAGTCGCCTCGTCGGTCAGCAACGCCATCCATATGTTGATGTCGACACCGCCGAGTGGCCTCCAGTCACTGTCCTGATTGCCGCTCACAACGAGGAGGCGGTTGTTGGCGACATCCTTACCGCTCTGCTGGAAGTTGATTATCCAGCGGAGAAGCTCGCGATTGTCCCGGTAAACGATCGCTCAGTCGACCGCACTCGCGAAATCATCGACAGCTACGTAGTCAGGTATCCCGGACGCATCACTCCATTCCACCGAAGTGGCGGCAAACCCGGTAAAGCTGCAGCGCTGAAAGACGCGATGGCGTATGTGAATACGGAGATCATGCTCGTATTCGACGCGGACTATGTGCCCGGAAAAGCTCTGATCCGGCAATTGGCCTCGCCCTTCTTCGATCCCGAAGTGGGAAGCGTTATGGGGCGCGTTGTGCCGTTGAACGTCGGCAAGAAATTACTGACACGCATCCTCGATCTTGAACGGTCGGGTGGATATCAGGTGGATCAACAGGCGCGCATGAATCTGCACTTTGTTCCGCAATACGGTGGAACTGTGGCAGGCATTCGCAAGTCTGCTCTCGATGAAATCGGGGGCTGGAATGAGAACACCCTTGCTGAAGACACAGACTTGACATATCGCCTGCTCCTCGCCGGATGGAAAACCGTTTACGAGAACCGCGCAGAATGCTACGAAGAAGTGCCTGAACGATGGCCAGTTCGGGTGCGCCAGATCATGCGCTGGGCCAAGGGCCATAACCAGGCGATGGTTGGCTACTCCGCTGCGTTGCTGCGCAGTCACAACGTCAGTTGGTGGGAACGATTCGATGGGTTGCTGCTGCTCGGTGTCTACATGATGGCTCCCGTCTTACTCCTGGGCTGGTTGCTGGCGATCGTCCTCTTCTATCTCGGCGCTCCTGTCGGTGGTGGAATTGCGGTATTGGGTCTCGCAGCATTTACGACTCTCGGAAACTTCGCCGCTTTCTTCGAGATTGCGGCGGCTGCGCGTCTTGACGGATCAAGAGGACGGATTCAGCTACTGCCGCTTACATTCCTCGGCTTTACCGTAAGCGCGATCAGCGTCTCTCGCGCCGCCTGGCAGCAGTTCACTGCGTCGATTCGAGGTCAGGAAATGGTGTGGCACAAGACGGAGCGCTCGCGTGTGGCGCCGGTGGTATTGGAGAAGTCTGCGTGACCTCCATTCTCGGCCCTCTAGCGTTGGCTGCTTCTACTGGTGCTTTGTTGATGGTGCCACTCGCCCCAGCTCTGCGTGAGCTGATTCGCAAGCGCGATGCCGGGCCACTCATCACTCGCAAAGACGATGGCAATATTGCCAACTTCGCCTCCTCGTTGCGCACTCGCTGCATACCGCTTCAAACCATGCTGGATGAGTGTGCACGGCGTTGCGAGAACCAGTTTGTTGAGTCTCCGCAGGGCAACGTATTTCTGATTGGAGAGCCCGGGAGATGGACCGGTCCGCAACACACGACCACACTTGTCCTCTGCGCCGGACCTCTCGAACTCCCTGCTGAATACCAATCAATCGGCGACTTTTATTCTCGAGGAAGCGTGCGATGCGGAGAGCAGAACACGTTTCGTGCTCTTCTGAGCGACGCAGAAATCGTCTTAGGCGAGGGCACGCAGATTCTCCGCTGGATTCATTCTGAATCCGCTCTGCTTGCAGGAAGAAACTGCAGGCTATTCAACCGTGCGTCGTCCGGCAAATCGCTGACTCTATCACCTGGATGCACCTTCGAACGCATTTACGCACCAGTAATCTACAGCTCAAGCGAAGCACAGGCACTCACCCTGCGAATCGAATACGCCGTGTATGCAAAGCTGGCGCAGAGTGGCATTGGGCGCAAGCGCATTCGCGGCGCAATGCACTTCCCTGCCGATGACCAGCACCGTGGAGACGTGTTAGCAACCAGAAAGCTCGACTTAGATCAAAGGGCATGCCTCTACGGCAGTGTGAAGGCTAATGGCGAGATTCTGCTCAAACAAGGAGCTGAGGTGCACGGCAGTGTCGTAAGCACAAAACGGATTCACATTTGCAGCGGAGCCTTTGTCAAAGGCCCAATCATCGCAGAGCGCGAAGTGATCATCGACTCAGGCGTACAGGTGGGGCTCCCAGGAACTCCAACGACGATCAGCGCTCCTCTGATTCGTCTTGCTCCTGGGTCAGTGCTCCACGGCACTGTGTGGGCAAGAGCAGAAGGCCGCGTGGGAGACTGAATGCGCGGCACAATCCTTGTGTTGTTCCTTGGTTCGCTGGCTCTCTGCGCAACCACTACTTCGCGCGAGTTCAATCCTAACGGCTATCAGCTTCCCGATGGTGCGATCTCACTCCACCATCATGGCGAATACATCGAGCCCTACTTTGCGACCAAAGCGTTGCTTCTCGCACAGGAAGCAGGACTCGACGCACGCCAGCCGATTCAGCAGTGGATCCAGTGGCTGCTTCCGCGGCAGGACAAGCATGGAGGGTTTGGCCGCTATTGCCGCAAGCCAGGCGCCGACTGGAAGCTCTGCGCGCCGGCAGACGCCGACGATTCCATGCTCGCACTCTGGTTGCAATTGCTTTATACGAACGCTCCGGATTCGGGGATCCCGACAGAATGGCAGCAAAGCGTTCGCAAAGCCCGCGATAGTTTGAAAGGCCTGAGAAACAGACGACTCGAGGTCTATTACATTTCGCGCAGTAACCATGTTGCTCTTCTCATGGACAACATCGAGGTCTACTCCGCGCTCATGGCCATTGCGCACTCGGAAAAGCGCTTCGGCGACACTAAGGAAGCGCAATCCACGTATGTAGAAGCAGAGAAGCTGAATTTCGGCATCCAGAAAGTGTTTTGGAACAAACACGCGGAGTGGTTTCGACCATCTATCCAGAAGAGCAGGTCTGCTTTCTATCCTGACGTTGTTGCCCAGGTATATCCCTGGCTGGCCGATCTCCCTATGGAGTCTGACGTGCAAACTCGGGAAGCATGGGATCGGTGGAGGAATCGTTTCGCCAGTGAGTGGCTGGAAAAGAAAGTTGATCCGCATCCGTGGGGGCTGGTAGCAATGGCCGCGCTGAAATTCGGTGACGACGCCAGCGCTGCCTGCTGGCTCTCACGCTCCGAGCCGCTGCGGTACAGCACGAATTGGAATGTGCTCGAAGAGTCTGCGTTCCAGGCTGTGCAGGCACATTTGCAAGATGCAGTGAAGTCGAATCCTAATGCTTGTTCCGAGGTGAACAGCGCACCATGAAGGCCATGTTGAAACCGAAACTGGCGATTGCAGTTGCCATGGTGCTCCTCACGTGCGCGGCGGCTGTCGTGTATCACAACAAAGGCATCGCGCCGGTTTCTGCCGACACGATTCTGCTTCTGCTTCCCGATTCGCTCAGCGATAAAGACATTCAAGTCCAGGTATGGCTTGATGCAGCCGCCGAAGAAGGATTTCATCTTCAGGTCATACCGGACTCCGCCTTGCTCGATCCGATGTTTGCGATAAAGGCAGCCGGTTTGATCGTCCCTGATCAAATTCATAGACACGCCAACGACGCACTTGTCGGCGCGTTGCACCATTACGTCCAGCAAGGCGGGGCTTTAATGCTGGTTTACGATGCCTGCACTTGGGACCTGAACGGCCGCTATGCCACGCGAAGCTCGCGATTATCTGATCTTGCCGGCGTTGATTATGCGCTCTATGACCGTTTTGGTACAGACAGCATCCTCTCCGGAAATGTCTGGGGTAGCACTCAGGCCATGCAGGATTTGGGAATTCCGCCGGGAGCTTTTGCGCCGATTAAGGAGAAGCGGCAATCGCCACCGTTAAAGCGCGTAGCGATGCATGGGCCCCACTCGGCGGATGATCGTCAGGTTCTGGTCGGATATTTGTATGGAGAACTGGAATATCCGAGTTTCCAGACCACGGGCGAATACCAGGGTAAGGCCCTGTTGCAGACGACGAATGGCATAGTCGCAGGCGAAAAAGACCACGGCGCGGGTCGGGTGCTATTCGTAAATCTCCCGCTTGGATATCTCACAACTCGCACCGACGGCATGTTGCTTCACTCCTTCCTTCATTACTTCGCGGAAGAGATGCTGCAACTGCCACATCTGGCGAACGTTCCCGACGGAATCGGCGGCGTTGTGATGAACTGGCATATCGATGCAGCGTCTGCCCTCAAGCCATTGACGATGCTGCGCAAAGCAGGAATCTTCAATAATGGGCCATTCTCGGCAGACTTTACGGCAGGCCCGGATGTGGATGAGTTCCACGATGGGAAGGGCCTCAATCTGCAGAATGACGCGGAATCACGTTCCTGGGTGCGTTTCCTGATCGAACACGGCAATGAAGTTGGAAGTCACGGTGGCTGGATCCACAACTATTTCGGAAGGAACCTGTCCGATTCCAACCAGGAGTCGTTCCAGCAATATCTGGAACTTAATAAGAAGACCATTGAAGAGAGCACAGGCCATCCCGTACACGAATATTCGGCGCCGCTCGGCAATCAACCAGCATGGGTTACGCGGTGGTTAGAGAAGAACAACGTTGTTGCCTATTACTTTGCAGGCGACTCGGGCATGGGTCCAACGCGAGTTTATCGAGACAATGGCCGTGATGGAGACAGAATTTGGGCATTCCCCATTCTCCATTTTGGGACTGAAGCCAGCCTCGAGGAGATGCACATGGGATCGATCTCCGAGGCCGCAGTGCAGAATTGGCTGACAAATGTGGCGGATTTTACGTCTGGTAAGCACGTCGTCCGGCTAGTTTATTCGCATCCGCTGGGGGCATCACGCTACATCGAGACGCTGCAAACCTGGTTTCAGCACACGCGCGAACTTACCGGTGAGGGACGATTCCGCTGGTACACGATGTCGCAGGCAGCGAATTTCCTGAATGAGCGGCAGGAAGTTACGTGGTCGATCCAGCATCGCGGCGCCAATTCCGTGCTTACGGCGAGCCATCACCGCACTCTCGAGCACGAAGCGTGGATCTTTCCAGACTCGAAATACGGTCAGCCACGTGTGACTAAAGGCTTCGCAGACATCCACGATCAGGACGGTTATTGGATCGTGGCTGCGAAGGACTGCAAGAATCTCAATGTTTCACTAGCAGAGCGCCAGACAAGCAATGCGAATCCTCAGGCTGGAAACTAGCACTTGAGGCTTCGAATGACTGTAAAAACAAAAAAGACTCTCGCGATTGCATTGTGTTTGCTTCTCTTACCTGCACTATTTGCGCAGGATACGGGTACTCCTGTGGCACAGGGAGCAAGCGTTCCCGGATTGGGAGGCATCCGATCCGGTCTCGATGGGCCCGGCTACATTGAATTTGGCGGCGGATATAGCGACATGTATCCGCCTCCATACGTGCCTTGGCGAGATGCCTATGTGCGGATCCTCGCCTCCGGTGGAAGAAATACCTTCCATGGCGAAGCATCTCGCCTAGACCGATATGGCGACACTGGCTGGTATTACGGGGCCGGAATTGTGCGGGACATCTCCGAGAACTGGTTCGCCGATGCACATGTTGGCAGCAGCGTAGGCGGATTTTTCCTTCCAAAACTGCGCGTAGATAGCAGCATTAGCCGCAAAGTTCTTAGCAATAAGCGGCTCGTGCTTACCGGAATCTTCGGATATGACAAATCCAAAGAAGTGAATCACGACTTTCGCTTCGGTCCAGCGTTCACTTACTACACCCCTTGGCCTATTACGGCGCAGGGTGGAGTGAACTTTGTGAGGGCGAATCCAGGTAATATATCCACTTTTTCTGAGTACTTGGCGCTCACACAAGGACACGAAAAGGAACATTACATCACCGTTCGCGCCGAATTGGGACGCGAGGGATACCTGATCGTGGGCCCACAGAATGTGCTCCAGAACTTCGCCTTCCGCCAATATTCGGGCACGTGGCGCCAGTGGATCGGCCCAGGATGGGGCGTAAACATCATCTTTAATCACGAAAACACCCCGTTCTTTCGCCGCAACGGAGGCACGGTAGGCCTATTCGTGGAGTTCTAATGAGCACAACCACTCCATCAGCGCTTACAGAAGCGCAGGTTTACGACATTCGACGCCGGGGTTGGCGCGGTGGAATCATCACTCCTCACCGCGCATTTGCGCGTTTGCACTTCACTGCGCGCGATTTTTACCTCATTGGGGCGTCAGTTTTGGCAATTAGCGCAGCGTGGTTGCTCTCACTGCGTTACGTTGGAGAGCTTTGGTTCCATATTTTCCGGTTTTGGCACCGCGCTTTAGGACTTGAAGGATCGGTTGCGCGCGCGCCTCAGGTTTGGGGACCGATACATTTTTCGATGCCAACGGTGCTCATTTCCGCCGGTCCGCCTGACGCTTTCACGTGGTGGACAACGGCCGCAGTGACGCTATTGGCCCTCTGGATGTCGTTTGGAATCCCCGAAGAGCATCTTCCATTCGCATATTTACTGCGCTTTCTAGTGATCATTCAGGGCACAGCGCTCGCATATTTTCTCTTTGCGGCGGCAAAATTTCCGCACGATCTGCCCAGCTACATCGTCGGAATGCTCCATTTCGGGACAATTTTTATCACCCTGCTGCCGCTGATTCTGGGTTTCAGCTACTTCTTATTCGATTTCCGGCTGCTGCAAAAAGTCGGCCTAACCGTCGGGATCATGGCTTATCTGGTCGTCTTTCTGCCGTTCCAGTACATGCTGCACGTCTGGATAATCCACAATTCCATCCTCTATATGCCGCTTCTGTACTTCGTTTTCGGCCCCTTCCTCGACGTTCTGATCTTCGTTAGCCTCTACTCCTGGGGCATGAGTTGGCGTTCACGCGACGGAATCTGACACCAAACCTGGTCGCCAAGCAGCAATCCGGGAACTAAAATGCGCTGAAATAAGCGTGATTTTTCCGCTTACTGGCATCGCTCAGACGCTGCTTTACCCTACTATCTAGGCGCTAACTGAGTGATTTAGCGCCGCTTCGAGCACTTGTCCAAGGCACCATAACTACGTCTTAAGGCCCAAACGAGGCGGTTTCAGAGCACTAACGCGGCAGTTTCAGGGCGCTGGCGGGACACTTTCGGGGCACTTAAGCGCGCTTTTGAGGTATTTTCGCCGATATAAAGAGGTGCGATAACTCACTAATTTACCCCCTCAGCGACATTCGGGAACTCCAACGTCACTTCTCCGTCGTCCTTCCACGCTGAGCGATGCTCTTCAATCCATTGTTCCGCTCGGGCCTCGGTGCGCTGCGCATCTTCAAGAGATAGGCGTTTGCGCAGCAATTCGACAAAGGCCGGAAAATCTTTCTGTGCGCGATCAGCCGCTGCGCTGGCAGTTACGCGGGCCCAGAAGTAGGCCAAGTTGTTGTCCGGCGACAGGGCGCCTCCACCGGCATAGATCCTTGCGAGATTGTGCCAAGCCATTGTTTCTCCTCGTTCAGCCGCGAGGTTATACCAATGGATCGCCTGAGCATTGTCCCTGGAAACGCCTGCGCCTTTCTCGTAGAGGCCGCCAAGATTATTTTGTGCAAACCGATTACCGTGATCTGCAGCTTTGCGATACCATCGCGCAGCTTGCGAGAGATCGGCTGCCACGCCTTTCCCAGCCTCGTAGATCATTGCGCAGTGAACACTCGAACCACACCGAATGACACGCCCGCGCGGCCCGCGAAGGGTGTGCAACGTGGGATGAATTCGGCTCCTTGCTGTACGCGAGCGATCCGAATCACCGGAGTGGTTCGCGCATTCGACCACTCCGAATGAATCGGACGTTCTCGAGGCTGACAGAAAAGCCTCGGAACCCTTCAGCACGCACGCTGCGGTTGAAGTTCGCTGGTAAGCGGGCGGGTGCCTTTGCTCAGGTCTCCTCCACACTCGAGTCAAAGGCTATGACGATGCTGAGAGGTTGCTCTCGATTGCGTCTTTCACGACAGTGATGAGGCGGTCGATTTTCTCGCGACCATAAGGACTTGGATCAATCGGTTCGCCAATCGTGACGGTCGCCGTGCGCTCGGGAGATGCGTGGCTCCCTCCACTTGCCGATATTGCCCGCGTTCCGTCGATTGTGACGGGCAAAATCTGCTTGCCGCTTGCCACTGCTCGCAAGGGGATGCCCAGGATCTCCTTTGACTCAACCATCTGCATCGGTATTCCCAGGGCCTGGTAGAGCACTGGAATGTCGTAGCGGGACTGACGATTGCTCATCACAATGTAGCCTCGGTCTTCCCTTATGTGCTGGCGCCCAATCACCTTTAAGCGTATTCCGGCTTCCTCCAGCATTCGATGCGACCACGTGTCAAGGTGCCCTTCGCAAATCGCGGATGCAAGCTCGGCGATGGTCGAAAAGGAGACGCGCGAAGTATTTGCCGCTTCGAGCGCAATGATGTCGAGGGTGTTAGTCATTCAAAGTCTCCTGCAACAATTTGGAAGTCCGGCTATAGCGCCCGGGGACTTGTTCGCTCTTGTCGAGTCGATCCTGCCTGAACTGCTGTCGGGTTGGGCTGCTTCTGCGCTGATTCCGGACGTTTCAGAAAGGGAATCAACATCGGGACGCGCCGGCAGTATTCGCGATAGCGTTGTCCATAGCTGGCGATCAAGTCGCGTTCTTCGAAGTAAATTCCCAGCAGTATGTAGCAGGTGGTTCCAATCGAAAACAGCAAATGCCCAACCGTCATCCTCGCAGTTGCCCAGAAGCCAATGACGAATCCGAGATAGATTGGATGGCGAACTACCCGATACAACGCAGGTGTCTTGAAAGTGGGCGCCAACGGCTTGCGGTTTGCGGCGTAGGCCCAAACCTGAGCCAGTCCAAACAGTTCAAAGTGATTTACCAGGAACGTGCTTAGTAGCAGAACGCCCCAGCCGATCCAGAACAATGTCTGGACCACAGGCTCCGCGGCACTGCCACTCAGATCCCACACCACGCGTGCAATCGGCTTCCACTGCCAGAGAATCAGCGCCAAGGCGGAGGTTGCCGCCACTACATACGTCGCTCGCTCTACCGGTTCGGGTACGATGCGTGTCCACACGCGCTTGAAGCCCTTGCGCGCCATTACGCTGTGCTGCACGGCAAATACGCCGAGCACTGCCAGATCGATGGCTATCGTTGTTGCAAGCGGAGCCTCTGGCCCGCCGTCGATCGTCTTGCTCACCCACATGTTGCCTACAAAGAGGATGGCGTATAAGAAGGTTCCCAAGAAAAACGAGTACGCAAGCATTCCGTAGGTCAGTGCAAAAATCCGTTTCATCGTTTCACTCCACATTCATCGTTGTGAGCCACTCCGCCCTGCCTCTCCCGCAAGGCTCGTTTCAAATCTGGGATAAGGGGGCTCTACTTGTGATATCGAAATCGGTGGGAAAAAGACGACATGGCTAGTGCAGGAGTTCTGCATGCCGCTGCACGTGGGTGGTTAGGTAGAGACGCAGCATGCTGTATCTTTGCGATGCATGTCGGCTGAACGAGCGACCGAGCAGCCCAAGCCGCATGGCGGAGACGCAGCATGCTGCGTCTCCACGTGTGGCGCCAAAAGGCTTCGAAGGAGAGTTGGCATCACAGCGACGACTCTGCACTCAGGCTACGCCGAAGATAAATGCGAGCCTTGTCCCACTTTCTTTGAACGGTACGCTCCGAGAGCTTATGCAGGGCCGCGATCTCGGCAAATGACATCCCGCAAAAGAATTTTAAGTCGACGATCTCTGCGAGGTCTGGCTCAATCTTTGCCAGCTGATCGAGCGAATCGCTGATTGATTCGAGTTCGCTCGTATGTACAGGATTCTCAGCCACATCGATTTGAAGCGACGTAATTTCGAATTCACTGCCGCGCTTGATGGCAGAACGGCTTCGGGCATGATCGATGATGAGTCCGCGCATCACGCGGGACGCATATCCCATGAAGCGTGCCTGATCGGGAAAGGAAGTACCGTCTCGTCCGGATATGTCGAGATATGCTTCGTGCAAAAGCGTAGTCACACTCAGGCTTCCTCTGGCGCCTTGTCGTGCCAGTTCCCGCTTGGCCAGCCGATGTAGTTCAGAGTACAAACTGCTGAATAACGCATCCGCCAAACAATAGCTGTGTTCGGGAGCGCCAACGACCGAGGCAATAGTTGAGCCCACGCGCAGTCCTCCTAAAGTGTTCAGTTTTTAAAGTGTCACAGCGTAGCCCAGGGGCCCTGCATCGGTGTCATGAGAGTGTCTAGGGTTTGTAAATTAACACCGCTGAGAGCTGTTCCCTTTCTGCACTCTTACGAATGGATGTCTTGACAGGCCTGATGATCTGCGGAGTGCAGCAGCAACCGAAGATGTCTGGGATTAGTGATCGGTTACAGATATTTCAACGAAACGCAAAAAGCGTGGGACGAAAGCGGGGATGGTTCGAGAACGACTACCAGGACAAGATTGCATTCTGCGTCGAGCAAAGAGCCGCACGCATCTTCATACTGGTATTTCGAAGAGCGGGGCCATTGCTCCGCCAAGCGCAATCTACGCATGGTGCGTATCTCCTCTTAGAAGCCTGCCGTGCGCGCATCCCAACACTCACGCGTAAGTTAATCCCAACTCATCGGCAATTTGTCCCGAACTGATACTTCCTCCCACGAATTATGTCCTCACTGCGGCAAACCGACAGTTTCCAAGAATCCTTGAGGACGCGGCGGCGTCCATATGTGTGCGCAGATTTAGAACGCGCTCAAGGAGAGAGTTGTAATGAGAAAACTGTTTGCACTGCTGTTTTTTGCGGGAGTTACGCTTTGCATGACGTCGACGGCAAATGCTCAGGCACTGAGGGTGGATGTCCCGTTTGATTTTGTCGTCGGTGGAAAAACACTGCCGGCCGCAACCTACACAATTCGGGAATCGCTTCCGAATGACAACACGGGTCTCGCCTTTATTGGCGATAAGCAGGGCGTTCTGGCCAGGGCGATCGACATTGATGACCACTTCACTGGAACCAAGTTGGTGTTTCGTCGAGTTGACGGTGAATACTTTCTGCGCGATGTAGTGACGCTCCGCGGCACGCTGCACTTTGCAACCTCCAAAAAGGACTCGCAACGAGCTCTGGCTGCAGATGAACAATTAATCACGATAGCGGCTGGTTATTAATTTCGGCTTCCCAGTTGGTCGAACAGGCGCTCTTCACCAAGGAGGGCGCTCTGTTTGACAACTCCAGATGCCCTGTCTGGAGGTAGAGCGCTTGCTCCTGCAGCGAATCCAGGGTCAATGAGAGTACAGACTCCTCGCCCCGCCATCCGTCTCTACATAATGACGAAAATTCGAACTTTACTCAGCTGCATAACTGATCTCGAGCTTGCGAACTAACTTGCATGCAAGCACCAGAACGAGCGCTGCAAGAACAATAGGACCTAAGACGGCAGCGATCGTGCCCACAGGCTCGCTCACAACGGTGAACAGAGCCAGCAAACCCTCTCCGGGAATCGAGACTGGGCAGAGTTGCTTCAGGTAATAGGTGATACTGAAGCGTTGCACGAGAGAAGGTAATACTGGAGTGAAGGTCTCCCATCCAAGAACGAGAATCGCAGGAACCACGGGATTCTTGAATAGCAAACTGAGCGCGAGAAACACCGATCCATATCCGATGCACGCCAGAACGGTGACACCGAGATACGCCAGCAGTTGTCCCATTCCGGGACCATTGAACACATAATATTGGCCCGCGTCTCCAAAGCGGAGATACATCATCGCGAAGGAAGCAAAGACTCCCAGCCCGAACAGCGTCACCGACGTGATCAGTCCTCCGACGAACTTGCCGAGCAGCAGTACCTCGCGCTTTACAGGTGCAAGGAAGTAATAGTGCAGGCTCTTCTCAATAATCTCGCCGCGGAATAGCCAGGTGAAGATCCCCAGGCACCCAAAAAAGATTCCGAGCCGTAGATAGAAGAACTGAAAGATGCCGGCAAGCACTTCTGTATCTTCCCGCATGGAGCCAGAGTGCCGGTCGATGATGGCGTGAAGCGTAATGATTACAACCGGAGCAAACGCCAGCAAGTAAATCCAAATCCCTCGACGGGACAAGAAATTCTTGCGCAGGTCCATGCGAAGAACTGCGGCGATTTGCCGCGTCCACAACTCCCAGGGCTGTTCGGCAAGAGTGGTGCGCAGTTCAGCCAAGCGTGTCATATCGTCTTGTTCTCCGAGCCGATCAGATACTGGTACACCGAATTCACATCGTCATCGGCAGGCGCTACCGTCTCGAGAGCGAGCTTGTCCTTCACTACCAACTGGTTCAGCAATAGATAGAAAGCATCTGCGTCCCGGGTGCGGACGAGCACTCCTTTGCCATCGTCGATTAGTTTGGCCTCTACGACGTGATCCTGGGCGAAGACCCGCGAGGCGAGGAGATTCGGATCGGAGCAGCGAATTAGAATTTGCATCGGATGCTCTTTCACCTCCGTTCGCACGGTGTGAATCTGACCTTCGGCCACAACGTACCCACTGCTCATCAAGATAACTTGATCGGACATCTTGTCCACTTCATGCAAGATGTGACTGGAGATGATTACGTGCAACCCTTCCTTGCCCAGCGCCTGGAACAGCTCCAGCGACTCGGCGCGCGCCATCGGGTCGAGCCCGTTCAGAGGTTCATCGAGCACGAGCACCGTGGGGTGGTGTGCAATGGCCTGCGCAAGCCGAATTCTCTGGCGCATGCCCTTGCTGTATCCCGCCACTTTTCTTAACGCAGGCTCAGTCATGCCCACGCGCTCCAGAGCTTCGTGCGTAAGGCGAACCGCCTCACGATCGTCGAGTCCATGAAGCCGCAGCGTGTTGTAGATGAACGAGAATCCTGTGGCCCCTTTCGGGAACGAATCGAACTGCGCACAATATCCAACCCGGCGAAACAACTCTTCCGGTCGAGTCGGAGAAATTCCAAGCACGCTGACACGGCCTTCCGTCGGGTGGATAAGCCCGGTCATCAGGTTCATCAACGTTGTCTTGCCCGAGCCATTCGGACCGACCAGACCGGTGACGCCGGTCGGGATCGACAGATTGACTCGATTTACGCCGAGGACCTCGCCATAGAACTTGGAGACGTTCTCGAGAATGATGCGATCACGTCCATCGCCGCTTGATTGCTGCGCGCGCGATGCGGGAACGATACTCGGGGTTCTGTCTTCCCTGTTCCCTGTCACCCGTACCCTGTCCCCTGTAGTAGCGCTCATCCTCGTACCACCTCTCGCGCCTTCAGCCGCCGATTCAGCAGGAATAACGATAGTGCGCACGTCCCGGCCACGGAGCACCATGCTGCCCACAGTGGAATTCCCAGCATATTGAGAGCCTGAGCCGTTGACACGGGCACCCGAAACAATCCGACCCATATCAGCTTGACGGCATAGAGGACATCAAGCATGTGTCCCCAATTCGTTCCCAAAGTGACATTAATAGCGGCCCCGAAACCGGGGCCCACGAAGAAGAAGGCAAGCATCAAAGCGCTCGCAGCAACGCGCCACTTGAGCCAGGCAGATGCGGCGAGCGCAACTAGACCAACGATGGCGATCCACATCCACGAGGCGAGCAGGATCGAGCCGAGCAT
Organism: Terriglobales bacterium; assembly: GCA_035567895.1. NCBI lineage: Bacteria > Pseudomonadati > Acidobacteriota > Terriglobia > Terriglobales > Terriglobales bacterium. Next base: position 120,165 of record DATMPC010000011.1, read on the forward strand.
CCAGAAATGTGACCAGATCCAGCCATTCCCTTCCATTCCAGCGTTCAGAAAGAAGAGAAGGAGCGTAGGAATCCAGGTGAGAACCGAAACCAGACTCGCGATCACCAGGAACTTTCCGAGAACGTATTCAGTGCGCGAGATCGGACGACCCAGAATCAACGGAAGTGCATTGTTCGCTAAATCTGCCGCGATCAGCTGCGGACCTTGCCATGTGATCAGCAGGAACGAAAACCAGGACTGTATCGCGAGGAAAGCGAGAAAGAAGTAATTATTGATTTGTCCCGTATCCGGTCCGGGACCACGCACTTGCAGCAAAGCACGCAAGGTGGCGCTGTGGGCGAAATAGATCATCGCAACGCCGATAAGAAATGGAACAAAGCTGAGGACAAAGGCTCCGGTAAACGGGCGCGAATCAAACAATCCGGAGAAACCGTAGCGCGTGAGCACCAAAAAGCGCCAGCGTTCTGAAGTAGTGCCGCCCTCATATGGCTTGTAGCTGCGCTTATAAACTGCCATTGCGTGCTCCCACTTCCTGCATCGCTTTGAGGAAGATATCTTCAAGCGAATCGCGACGATAGTTCATGCGCCGAATCTGCACGTCGCGTTGCGCGGCGATCTGATACAGTTCGCGAATCTCAATTGTCTCGGGCAAGACTACCTTCATTCTCCCCTTCCCGAATAGGGCACACTCGCAGCCGAGTTGTTGTACGGCGTCGGCAAAGGAATGGTCTTCGCCATGGGTTTCAAGCTCGAGAAACTTGCGATTTAGCCGCCGTTCCTCTTCGAGATTGCAAATCCCTGCGATGTTCCCATCGCGCAGGATGATTACCTCGTCGCAGCATTCGTCCACATCGCGCAAAAGATGTGAGGAGATCACGACATGCATGTTGCCGGCATCGCGGATCTCGCGGATGAGCTGGATCATGCGATTGCGGGCCGGCGGATCGAGTCCGTTTGTCGGCTCATCGAGAAACACCAGTCGCGGACCATGCGCGATAGCCTGCGCAAGCTTCGCAAGCTGCTTCATGCCGAGCGAATACGTGCCGAGTTTGCGATAGCGTACCTCGCCCAGCCCAACGTAGAACAATGCTTCGTGTGCGCGTTCGAGAGCATGGGTCGAAGGCAGGCCCGACAGCTCGGCCATGTAACGCACAAAGCGCACTCCAGTCAGATTGGAGATGAAGGCGTCGCTCTCCGGCATGTAGCCGATGAGTCCACGCAGCTCCCGGCTATGCTCACCGATGTCCTTCCCAAAAATCCGCGCAGTACCTCGTGCCGGAGGATAGAACCCGAGCAGCGTGTTCAGCAGCGTCGACTTGCCCGATCCGTTAGGACCGAGCAAGCCGATGCAGCGTCCGTGAAGTTGCCCTTTGAGCTGCTTCAGAACGGAGCGCGAGCCGAAGCGAACTTCCAGGCCATCGAGTTCTATAACTGGAGCCATGGTGTCCTTTACGGAGTTACGCCTCTCGGAGTTCCCGATTTGAGCTGCTGCAGCAAGGAGGAGATCGCCAGCGACTTCAGATCGAGTCCGAGACTCTTGCTGTTGCTGGTGAATTCGATCTGGCTCTCGTCTCCATACGCGCAGATCACTGACGGTTCGGTGTTCTGCACGAGAGCTTGTATGGACTGCAACTGCGAGGGCGAGAGCTGCTTCGCGATCTTTCCAGTCACCGGAGCTAGGTTCTGGTAGATCAAACCCGAGACGTTCACGTGTTGATCTGCCGGGAAGAGCGCGCGGAACTTCTCGGAGTGCGCGATGCTGTTGCTGTCTCGATGTGCCCGGGTGCGAATTGCCTCTGCAACCAACTCCTCGCTTGGACCGGCTACGACATAACCGTCGGCGAACGCGTAGTGGACCTCCACCGGAAACACTGCGTCGAGCGACCGGACCGAATAATAGGTTCGCTGACCTGACTGATGTTCCTCGAGCTTCAGGCCCTGCCGATTGTTCTTCGCTGCCTCGCGGTTGAAGTCCTCGACAAGTCGACCGAGGCTGTACTGAAGCTTGCTCGGATCGTAGACCTCGACAACCAACTTCCATGAAGGAGTCGGGAGCAGCGGACCGTCCAGTGCCAATGCACCTTCTCCTCCAAGTGAGGCGGCGAGGTCGTTGCGAATATCAAGGTTCAGTTCCGCCTGATGTTGCTCCCATGAGGCTCCCGCTTGCGGATCTGCCTTGGTGATGACCTGCAGCAGATCGTCCACCATCAATGCCGGACTCTTCGAGACGAACGCTCCCACTGCTGACGCATTGGGCGTGATGAAGTCGAGTGCTCCAATCGGCGCCGGAGCCGCCAGCCACGAAGCTACTCCAGTACGTGGGCCGGTAAAGCTCAGCTCCGCTGTGTTGGAAGCCTTGCCCTCATAATCCTTGCGTTGCGCGATTAAATACTTCGCGTTGGCAAAGCCGCTGCTCTCCAGCATTCCCTCATGACGATCCGCTTGTGCCGCTACAGCATGATCGGCCCTCATCTGCTCCAGATTGACCGCAATCAACAGGCCTGCGCCTGAGGAATATTCCGATGCGATACGCTTCCCGAAATCGCTCTGGGCGAAGCTTGAAGCCTCTCCGGCAGACCAGCGCCTGTTCAGATCCGCCAGCATGGAGACATCCGGCGATGCTGCCACGAACTTCGGAGTGATCAGGACATAGAAGTCGCGGTCGCTCCCTTGAGTTGCAGCGCCGAGATCTTCCGGCGAAAGCAGATGCATATTATTCGGCGAATCGCCCCTGGAGATCTGGCCCGTGAGGTAATCTCGCAATCCAGACTTCGCGATTTCCGCCATCACGACTAGGTTGCACCGCTGCTCTGAACCGGACGACACGCTGAAAACAATCTCATCGCCCACATAAGTGCTCAGTCCGTGAATCAGGTCAATTACCTGGTTGAAATCGGGACCATTCTGGGACGCACCCGGACCACGTTGCTCCCACCACTCCCGCAGCAAAGCACTCTGCGAGAGCTGCTGCTGGAACAGTTGATTGGCCTGCTGCAGCGCTTCTCCGTAATTGGGAACACCGGCATAGACTACGGCGCCATCAGCAACAAAGTTGATAAGATGAGATTCGTACCGAAGATCGGGCAGCTTGATGCTCTGCAGCTTCTTCTCTAGTTTCACGAACTCGGCGAGTAAGGCGAGATATCTGTCGCGATCCTGACTCCAGGCGATCTCGTCCTTCACCGGGACCTCTCCCATGCTCGTGCTGGTCGTAACCTGATCGCCAGCCTGGAGCACCGCATCTCCCGCAGCCTGCGCGACATGCACAGTTCCTTCAATGACGGAGACCCGAGAACCCTTGATGCCCGAGTTCACCGAGAAGATCGTGCCCGTAACCGCGACACGAGCGTCTGCAGTCTTCACATAAAGATGTCCGGTGCGGCGTTTCGCCGCCTGCACAATCACGATGCCCCGGCCAAGATTGACGGTGGTATTTCTCCAGCCCAAGGTGACATACAGTTCACTGCGCCCATTCATCTCGACGAGCGAACCATCGCGCAAGCGCAGCATCGCCCGGGAGCCGGACGAGGTACGCACGATCTCACCTTCGGCAAACTGATCTCCGGCTTTAGCCTGGTGCTCGCCGGTGGCATCTACCCGATACAGAACTCCATTGACGGACTCAAGCGCAGCGCGGTATCCCGAGGGTGCGAGAACTCCGCTTCGTCCGATGACAACGCCCAGCACTGCCGCAATCAGCACGCTAGCGGCCAGCGCGTACTGACCAAAGCTCCAATGCCTGGGACGCATTACCGAATTTGCACGCCACGGCAGGACGCTCTCCGCGCTCTTGTTTGTCTTGGCATGCACACGGCACGTAGCGCACTCGCGCAGATGATCTGCAACCAGCATGGCGCGTGCCGGACTCAGCCGATGTGCTTCGAAGTCAGCGAGCAGGCTTTGGACGTCGGCACAGCCTTCGATCCGATTGAGTGGAGCAACCGTGGCCTCGATGCCGACAGCCTGGCTGATCCTCTGCCATGCGTTCGCGGTCGCAGTATTAATAGTCTGAGTATCGGGCTGATCGTCGCGAACTGCGGCGATCGCCCTCTCAAGAATGAAATCCGGATTGTTATGATTGCCCTTCATTTGTTGCCTTCCATATAGGCACGGAAGTCTTTCTTCAGCAGAGATCGGGTACGGTGGAGGGTGACTGCAACGGTTGCCCTGGACGTCTTGAGAATCTTGGCGATCTCGCTGTTGTCGCGTCCTTCGATGTAACGCAGGACGAACATCTCAGCCGATCGTGTTCCCAATTTAGGCATTGCCTGACGCAGCCATCGCCGCAGCTCGAGCGGACTGTATTCACCTTCGCCGCGCGACGCCAGCTCCAGAGGACTCGATACCTCCGCGTCTTCCAGTGGCATGTTCTGCGCATCGCGGCGCTGGCGAATCATGTCTAGCGCGGCGTTTACCGCAGCTCGATGCAGATATCCGCCGATGTTCTGGATGTCGTCTCCGACCTCGCCAAGTTCGCGCCGCGCGAGCTTCAGGAAGACGCTTTGAACCACATCTTCAGAATCGCTGACGCTGCCGGTAACGCGATATGCCGCCCGAAACACGCGCTCTTTATGCTCCACAAACACGCGCTCGAGCGACACACGCTCCAACACACTCGGGTCCGCTTGCGCAGGCCGCGCGCCGGTCACGCTTCTATCAACTGCCGCTGGCAATACTGCCTCCACGTGCCCTTCTCCTCTGCCGGTCCCGCATGCCGCCCTTGAGTCGGCAAGCAGGTTTCCGTGCATTCAGAAGACGGGAAGAAAAGGAATTCATTAACAGCTCTTGAACAATAGCTACGGATTCTTGCTGGTTTTCGTTCATTTAGCCAGTGTTTTCAACTGAAAGCCTTGAAATAGCGCCATCCCATTTACCGGGTTGTCCCCAAAATTCGAGCCGTGTGCGAGCGGCGCTCCTCGGAGCTTTTTAGACAAGTGGCGTGTTTTCGTCTCCAACCGTTCAACCCTCCATCGGCACACCTCACCCCAAAGATCAAAGTTCATGAAACTCAGGACACTTTCTCATCGTTTCACCGTCTATAGCTCGTAGCCATGAGGAACTGGGAGAGTAATCGATGGAAAGCATGAGTTGGTTCTGGCAAGACCTGCGCTATGGAGCGAGATCCTTACGCAAGGATCGAGGCTTTTCCCTGCTGGCGATGTTTGCGCTCGCTTTGGGAATTGGCGCCACCACGGTAATTTTCAGTGTTCTGGATAACGTATTACTGGAGCCTTTTCCTTATAAAGATTCCAATCGGCTGGCCGGTCTCTTTATTCATGACAACTCGCATGCAGATCAAGAAGGTCGCGGCGTGTTCTCGATTGCCGAGTATCTAGATTTCAAAGACCAGAATCACGTCTTCGAAAACATAATCGGCAACCGGAACCTGGACGTGCTTTACACCGATAAGGAAGGCACAAAGCAGTTCCGAGGAGGCGAGACCACTGCAGACGCATTTGAATTTCTGGGCATCAAGGCACTGCTGGGTCGGGGCCTAGTTCCAGACGACGGGAGAGCCGGCGCTCCTCCGGTTGTCGTGATGAGCCATCGCATTTGGCAGAAGGACTTCAATGCCGATCCTTCGATCGTTGGCAGCGTTCTCACGCTTAACGGAAAGCAGGTAACGCTGGTTGGCGTGATGCCTCCCCGGTTTCTATTCGGGAACCAGGACTTCTGGCTGCCGCTGACTCTCGATCGCGGCGATACGCTTCCATTTCATGGCGTGTGGACTCTGTCTCGCTTGAAGCCCGGTGTCAGCCTGCAGGCAGCGGCGTCGGATCTCGACGTTGTAGCTCGTCGATTGTCCAAGGTGTATCCCAAGGAGTATCCCGCTAACTTCAGCATCAAGACCATGACGCTAGCGGACCAGGTTGTAGGACAATTCCGCATCATGCTCTTCGCGCTGATGGGAGCTGTGAGCATGCTTCTGTTAATTGCGTGCAGCAATGTTGCCAACCTGCTGCTTGCGCGCGCTACGGTACGCGAGAAAGAGATCGCCATTCGCGCATCCCTGGGCGCGAGCCGCTCACGGCTGATCCTGCAGCTCATGGTTGAAAGTTTCATCCTTGCGACGGTGGGCTGTCTGGCCGGATGTCTGTTCGCCTACGCTGGTATCAAGGGAGTGCTCGCCGCTCTGCCTCCCGACCTCATTCCTGCGGAGACGGTCATCACGCTCAACATGCGCGTGTTGGCCTTCTCCGTTGGCGTAACTCTGATCACAACCCTGCTTTGCGGTCTGGCTCCAGCTTTCCATGCGGTTCGCGGTGAACTTCATAATCGTCTGAAAGACGCTGGAAAGGGAACGCAAACAGGATTCCGCCATGGCCGCTTCCGTTCCAGCCTCGTAGTCTCGCAAGTAGCGCTGTCTATCGTGCTTCTCGTAGGAGCCGGGCTTATGATGCGCAGCTTGTTCGCGCTTCAGAACGTCGATCTTGGACTCAAGCCGGACCACATCCTGGTAGCGCGCACTCCGTTGCCGAAAGGCCGTTATGAAACCGCGGAGCAGAAGCGTATTTTCTTCCGCCAAGTCTTGCAGAAGGTCTCGGGGCTGCCCGGAGTGGTGGCGGCAACTGAGACGAGCACCTTGCCTCCGTACGGCGGCATTCCCAGCGAGGTTACCGTTCCGGGTACGACGCATGCCGAAACATGGCATTCGATTTTTCAACTCTGCAGTGAAGGCTATTTCCCAACACTTGGGATCCGATTAGAGCGCGGCCGATTACTTAGCGAAAGCGACGTCGAAGCTGCCCGGCACGTGATCGTCGTCAACCAAACTCTCGTCCGCAACTTCTTTGGCAAAGAAGATCCGATCGGCAGATCGATCAAGTTCAATCTGCTGGATACGGCGCCAGAGTCACCGAAAGATGCTTACTTTGAGATTATCGGCGTCGTGGCCGATGTGAAGAATCGTGGGCTACAGGAAAGTCCGCAGCCTGAAGCATTCATGCCCTATAGCGTCTCGGGCGCTTTCGAGCGCGGTGTCCTGGTGAGAACTGCGGTCGAGCCAATGTCCATGCTATTGAACGTGCGCCGCGAGATTTGGTCTGTCGATCGTGGAGTCGCGCTTACTCTAACCGGAACGCTAGAAGGTTACTTGCAGCAATTCTCTTATTCACAGCCACGTTTTGGGCTGATTCTGTTCGGGGTATTCGCAACCATCGGAATCGCGCTTGTAGCAATCGGCATCTTTAGCGTGATGGCTTATTCAGTTTCTCTCCAGACTCACGAGATCGGCATTCGCATGGCACTGGGTGCCCAACAAAGTACAGTCCTCAAAATGATCCTGCGTAAAGGATTAGTCATCATCGCGGTTGGGATCGTCGTCGGTGAAGTCGCAAGCCTGCTGCTTACGCGTGTGATTCAGAGCCAGATCTGGGGAGTCTCTGCACACGATCCGATAACATTCGCCGCGGTTCTCGCGGTTCTAATTACCGTGGGAGTTTCGGCATGCCTGGTGCCAGCACGCAGGGCAACGCAAGTAGACCCACTGGTCGCTTTGCGCTACGAGTAGGCGGTTTCGATTGTTCGCATCAAGCAGTGCCCATCGGCGTCGTAGAGACGCAGCATGCTGCGTCTCTACGATGCCGTTTGCAGTATCCAGGACACCCCGTTAGAAATGGAATCCGACCTGAGCCGTAAACGCACGCGGAGTCACGTAGTGCGTACCGCTAAACGTTGAGAGGAAGTTGTACAGCGCATAGTTGTTGGTAATGTTGATCGCGGTGAGTTGCAGGCTCACCTTGTATTTATCACCGCGAAACAAGTTATCTTCCCCGACCGACAGGTCGAAGAGATGTCTCGGAGCAACGCGCGCGGGATTCTTATCGTCGTTCTGAGTGCCCGGTGCGGGAATCGAAATCAAAGTCGACCCGAACTGCGACGGAGCACACGTGGTTAGGGGCGCACTAAGCGTCGCGCGCTGGCTTCCGCAGAAAAGACCAGCCTGGAACTGCTGATCGGCGCTGAAGCCCGTCAGATCCACCGGAGTGGTCGTGTCCGTCGCGAATGGCACCGCCCCGGCCACCAGTCCGCTATCGTACCGCCAATTAAAGCCAAGCCACGGTCCGGTCTTCCCAATTTGATACTGGAGATGAGTGGTCTCGTTGAATCTTTCGTCGTGATCGATGCGGAAGACCCCCGCCGGGGCCGAAGGGGTAGCGCCCGCGCCGCTGACCTGCGGCGTGAAGAAACGGGCCGCAACGCTCGACATCACTACCAGTGCCGAGAACCCATGGAAATTTGGAACACTCACGCGTCCGGCGAATCCGGGAATCTTCGACCTTTGCCATCCAATGGGAAAGAAAATCGGCGAGTTGCCGAGGACGCTGAAGTCGTACGCGTTGTGCGTATATTTGGTGATGTACTCGCCTGAGGCGACGAGATACTTGCCGAAAGCCTGTTCCAGGCCAACATGAAACTCGTTGCGCCAGCCCGTCCTTAATGGCGTTAGATCGTTTGAAGAGCATCCCAGAAGTGGATTCAATACTTCGTTGGCACACCCCACGCTGGACACGATCAGATTTTCGTTGAACGGAGTTTCCAACAGCCGGGCATAGGAAGCGCGAAGCACGGTGTTGGTTTGTTTGATGTTGTAGGCGATGCCGATCCGAGGCTCGACTTCATTGTGGGTGGTGAGCCCGTTGTAGAAATCGCCACGAATCCCCAGGTTGAGTGTCCAATTCCCTTTGCTGATTGCATCCTGCGCGTACAGCGCAAGTTCCTTGACGTCTGTGTGCCCCTTAAAGCGGAAAAGCGTTCCACCAGTGGTTAGATCGAAGGGCGCCACGGCTGCACAAGGAGTACCGGGGACAGGATTGCCCGTTGTATCCAGGCAACTGGCACCGTTCGCATCGGTAAGGCTGCCGACAAAATTTGGGTCGACGATGCCCAGCGTGTCTTTTTCATTAAGAAACGTTTGCTGGTAGGTGGCTCCAAGCTTCAGATTGTGGATGCCCTTTGTGTAATTGACATCTGATCGCAGTCCCGCATTCGTGAGGTTTCGATCCTGCGCAATTGTCAAAGACTGAATCGGGCTGAAGTCCGCAAAGGGATTTTTACTCGGGTAGTAATTGAACTGATCGCGCCGTACAAATGCTCCCAACGTGAACACGGAGTTCGGGCTGAGTATGTGGGTCCAGGACGGGGCGATGTTGAATGTCTTGATTTGGGAGCGCTGGTCTGCAGCTCCCACAGGATTTCCCGAGGGATCGGTGGCGCCGATGTTTAGATCGTCAAATGAATTCGGGCTCTGGAACCATGAGCGAGTGAAACCCAGATTCAACTGCGCCGTATCAGCATTCGACAATTTGAAGTCGATGCGGTCAAAGATATTCTGCTCGTTGCCCTTCGCATGCATCACCGTGAATTCGGGAGGATCCAAGAACCGTCCTGTATTCAGGCCGTTTATCGCTATGTAGTTCCCCGCCTTATCGCCGCCATAGGCAAGATTGAAGCCGCCAGTCGCAGTGCCAAATGTTCCGTACGATGCTGTCACGGCGCCGTGCGGCTCCTTGCTTCCCAATCCGGAACGAGTGGTCACCTGGACCACTACGCTGGTCTTGTCGCCAAACTCGGCAGGTGGCGCTCCCGAAATCACTTCGAGCGACTGGACCGAATCTAGAGGAATCTGGTTGGAAAAGACCTTGCTTTGCTGATCTGTAATCGGCTGACCATCGACCGAGAAAGAGTTTTCCGCGTGGTCGCCTAATCCGTGCATGAGACCGTTCGAGTCTGCGGCGATTCCAGGACTCGCGAGCGTCACCAGCGACGTTAGAGAAGAAGACGCACTTTCGAGCGGCATCTTGTCAAACAAGCTGCGGTCGATGTCGGTATGGAAGGTCGGATCGTTCTCGATCAGATCCGCCCCATTGCTCTCGACTGTAACTGTCTGCACTGCGGTTCCGAGTTGCAGGCTTACCTTTAAGTTCACGGGAACCGGCGACCGAAGATCCAGGTCTTGAACGTAAGGCGCAAATCCGCTGCCGGTAACCGTCATGTGGTAAGGATTGAATGGAATATTGGGGATGCTGAACGCTCCCGAAGTGTCTGTGGTTACACTCCTCTCAAACTGACTGACTGGATTGTGAATCTCGACGGTCGCGCCGGGCACAACCGCGCCCGAGGGATCAACCACCGTGCCGCTTACTGACGTAGAGCTCCTGGACTGCGCGTTGGCATTCGTTAAAAGGCAGAATGCCAGGAAAAGCATGGCCGCAAAAATGCGTATCGCAGGCAAAGAGAAGCCGCTCTGCGATGGGACCTGTATCGCTTCGTAATTCTGATGCATTTCAATCCTTCCTCTCAGGTGTCCTGCCGCTCAAAGCGAAAACTGAACGACGCGCTGTGTCATTGAACGGCGCTCCGCTTGGCGGAATTATGATTGGAAATCCGGGCTAAGCTTCGCGGTCAGCCCAACGCCGGAGGAGGGCGGATATGAAAGGAGAGAATAGACCGGGACTCGGGTAGCAGGAGACCACCCACGAACACCGCATCGAAACAGCGCACCGGCGCCGCGACCGGACTGGTGATTTGTGCAGGTCGTGCAACGGAATGAGCCGCAATGCAAATGGAGCAATGCTGTCCCGTGCGATCGGAATTAGGATGGCAGTGAGCAGACTCGGCTACGCAGGATACTGTGAAGAGGACGAGACAAAGCCAAACGAGCCAGGCTCTGTGCTTTTGGATCGCCAATCTCTTACCTTGATCGTCCATCCTGCCTTATCGAACAACGTAAAACAGTAGAATATCTGAGGACCCAGCAGCTTACAAATGAGGAGACACTAATAACATACCCTACTGGGTATGACCGAGCTATGTCACATACGATTCGCCAGAAGGAAAAGTTGCTGAAGCGGATACGCCGGATTCGCGGCCAGGTCGAAGCGGTCGAGCGTGCGCTTGAGGGGGGAAAGGAATGTTCCGAGGTTCTGCATGCCATTTCGGCTGCGCGCGGAGCTATGAATGGCTTAATGTCGGAAGTACTGGAAGATCACATCCGGTGCCATGTTGGGACCAATGGGTCGAACACCAAAAAGAAGGACGTAGAGGAAGTCATCGACGTGGTTCGGTCGTACCTGAAATAAGTGGCTCCAACTTCGCCAAGGAACGCATCTTCGTTCAAATACGGAAAGCGACCGGTCCGTCATAAGTTATCCAAGTGAGCTTCGGTGGCCAGCCAGACGATCGCCATCCCTATCTGACTCAGCAGATACAACGCAGCCAGAAGCAGGAGGAAAGCGTAGGCGATTCGATTTTGCCAGGATTCATTCTTGAATAGTCGCTGAAGGTCGGCGATCAGCCACATAAATCAGCTCCCCTCAATCCCTGAATGCACCGAAGAATGATATACCGGGGGTGGGTATATACTCACACGATCGAGGAAGCGTTCCATGCCTAAGACAAGCCTCCAGGAGAAAGAGTCCGAGCAGAAAGCTGTTTCATTCGATCAGGCAAGTCTGAGATCGGTTCCACCCGCACAAGGGGCGCAGAAGGATCACGATGAAGCTGTAAAGTGGATGGATCTGGCTCGCATTGCCCTCGTTGCTGTCTCCGCGATTGCCGTTTGGTTTGGCGCTCCTTACTTCAACTTGATCGGCGCCGCGGGAGTCGCAATCGGGATTTATCCGATTGCACGCGAAGCTCTCGACGATATTCTGGAAAGAAAGATGACCATGGAGCTCTCCATGCTCATCGCCCTTTGCGCGGCGCTTCTAATCGGAGAATTATTCACCGCCCTTGTCATCCTCGCCTTTGTACTCGCCGCTGAAGTGCTCGAGGGCCTCACGGTTCGGCGGGGCCGTACGGCCATCCGGAATCTTCTCGACTTGCTGCCTTCGACTGCCAGCCTAGTGAGCGAAGGACAGGTAATTGATGTTCCCATTTCGGATATTCAGTGCGACGACTTGATTCTCGTCCGTCCCGGAGCGCGCATTCCAGTAGACGGAGAAGTTGAGGATGGAACCTCCTTTGTTGACGAATCCGCTATCACCGGCGAGCCCATGCCAGTGGCGAAGTCCGCAGGCAAGGCGATCTTTGCCGGAACAATCAATCAATCTGGCGCCTTACATATCCGCGTGGAAGGCGTGGGACGGGATACCAGCTTCGGAAAGATCGTCGAAGCCGTTGAGCAAGCCGAACGCTCGAAGGCGCCCATTCAGAGAACAGCCGATCGGCTGGCGGGTTATCTTGTCTACTTCGCGCTCGGATCTGCGGTTCTCACCTTTCTGATCACCCACAACGTGCGCTCTTCAATTTCCGTAATCATCGTGGCGGGAGCATGCGGCATCGCGGCTGGAACACCGTTGGCCATTTTGGGCGCAGTCGGACGCGCAGCCAAGCAGGGAGCGATCATCAAGGGTGGCCTTTATTTGGAGGTTCTCGCCGCCGTCGACACGGTGATGCTCGACAAGACCGGCACTCTCACCTTCGGAGTTCCCGAAGTGGTCGAGATCAACCCGTTCAATGGCCTGGGCAAGCAGGACATTCTGCAGGCTGCGGCCATCGCTGAGCTGCGCTCGGAGCATCCAGTCGGTCGCGCCATTGTGAAACGCGCTCTGCAGCAACAGCTTCCCGTGCCCGAACCCACAAACTTTGGCTATGAGCCGGGTCGCGGAGTTTGGGCAACAGTCGAAGGTGCAGAGATCGCCGTCGGAAGCGCCGCGATGATGAGAGATCGTGGACTGCAACTGCCTGCTTCAACAAATTCCAGTGTGGGATCGTCGGTGTTCGTTGCGCGAAGAAACGTCCTGCTGGGGTCAATCGTCGTGAGCGACAAGGTGCGACCGGAAGCCGAAACAGCGATGAAAGACCTGAAGGCGATGGGCATCGATACTGTGCTCCTGACCGGAGACGCGAAATCGACGGCGAACACCGTAGCTAAGTCCCTCGGCGTAACTAGTGTGTATGCCGAGTTGCTGCCCGAGCAAAAACTACATCGAGTTCGTGAAGAAGTTCAGCTCAAAAAAACCGTCGCCATGGTGGGCGATGGGATCAATGATGCTCCGGCGCTTGCAGAGGCGAGCATCGGGATTGCGATGGGATCAGGCACCGATGTGGCGCGCGAGAGCGCCGACGTCGTCCTGATCGGTAACGATCTCTCCCGCTTTGTGGAGTCTCTTCGCATTGCGCGCAAGTGTCGCTCAGTCATTATGCAGAACTTCTATGGCACGTTGACTGTCGATGCCGCAGGTATAGTTCTGGCAGCCTTCGGATTCCTCAACCCTCTACTCGCGGCATTCATCCACGTGAGCTCCGAGCTCGTGTTCATCCTGAACTCAACTCGTATGCTGCCCGGGCGCGACTGAGACGGCTACAGAACACCGCAGGATCTCGCCCCTGCCGAGTTAGCAGACGCGGCAGTCAGTTGCCTATTTCCCTCACCTGTTTGCTCCTGAACTGGCTGAAGAATTAGCATGAACCTATGCTGGTGCACGGCACCGCAGGTCGCGTTTCCAAAATCTTTGTAATTCTATTGCTGCTGTTGGTTGCAACAGCAATCTCGGCCCAGACCTTTCACTTTCATTCCCCGACCGAAAGCACTTCAGCTACTCGTTGCACCTTATGTGAAGTGGCTCCCGGAATACTTCCTGTTCTGACCGTCAGCATCCTTTCAACTCCTCGTCCCGTGCGGGCCGTCGAGGTGGACGAGCCACAGACCAGCTTCCAGTTCCTTGAGGGCTCAAACCTTTCGGTCCGGCCGCCTCCTCCGGCATTCAGCTAAAGCTCTGCGCCGGAATCTTCGCAACGGAAAAATTGGTCGAAGGAGTTTCCCGAATGAGGAAGCATCTTGCACTGTGTGTGCTGCTCGCAGCCCCTGCAGCTTTCGGTCAGGGGACAACCCCCACTGCATCAACGAATGAGAATGCTGCGTTTGAACAAAGGATCAGGGATCTGGAGGACCGGATCATTGCTCTCGAAGGTCAGGTGCGCATGCTTAAGTCGCAGCCCGCCAGTGCAGTGCCAGCCGGTGGCACTTCCACTCCGCCAGCCACCGCGGCGGCAGCTCCTTCTCCAATCCCCGAAACAGTAGCTCAGGCCGCACCTCAGGAGCCTGTGCGCCTGGGAGGCGCTGGAACTGCAGCGGCGAAGGCTCTGAATCCGGACATCAGCATGATCGGCGACTTCATCGCCACTACCGGGCACAATCCGGTGGTTTCCGCGCCCGTGATGGAGATGCACGAGTCGGAGCTGGGAGTGCAGGCCATCATCGATCCCTACGCGCGCGGTGATTTCTTCCTGTCCTTCGGGGAGGAGGGCGTCAACCTGGAAGAGGGCTACATCACCTTTACCTCCTTGCCTGGAAGCATCGTTGCGAAGGCTGGCAAGATGCGCTCTGCCTTCGGCAAGGTAAATACGCTGCACAATCACGTGCTGCCATGGATTGATCGTCCGATCGTAAGCGGCAATCTTGTCGGCGGGGAGGATGGGATCGACGATGCCGGTTTCTCCGTCACTCGCATTTTGCCGGCGCCCAAAGGATTGTTCCTCGAAGGAACCGGCCAATTGTTTCGCGGCGATTCTGCAGATGTATTCAAGAGCTCGCAACGCAGCGATGTCAGCGTGGTCGGGCATCTGCGTGGCTATGGGGACATCTCAGAATCCACCAATCTCGACCTCGGAGTCTCGTACGCCCGAGGTCACAACGACTTGGGAAGTTCTTTCGTTACAAATCTTTACGGCATCGACGCCACGCTCAGGTATAAACCGCTGCGGCGTGCCATCTACAAGTCCTTTGTCGGCCGTGGTGAGTTCATCTGGAGCCAGCGGCAGCAGCCTGGCGGGGCTGCTTGTCTGCCTGGAACCTGTCTTGACGGTGTGGCACCCAACTTCCAGCGCGCGTTCGGGTTTTATACGTCAGGGGATTACCAGTTCGCCCGCCGATGGTTCGTCGGAGGCCGCTTCGACCGCTCAGGCCGGGCCCGGGACTCACGCATCACGGACAACGGAACCTCGGTCGTTCTTACATACTGGCCGAGCGAGTTCGCGCAAGTTCGGGGACAATATCGCTTCACGCGCTATGGAGCGCCGATTTCTACTCTGTCTCCTCCGGGTAAAGAAGACGCGAACGAATTGCTGATGCAGATTCAATTCTCGCTGGGCGCCCACGGTGCGCATCCGTTTTAACTAAAAGGACTTATTCATTGATGATGAAACAACTCACATTTTTTGGACTGCTGGCAACACTGCTGCTGCCGTCCTTAGCCTTTGCCAAGAAGCTCACTGTAGTCACCTCCACTACCGACCTGGCCGCTCTGACCCAGGAAGTCGGAGGTGATCGAGTCAATGTGGAGTCAATCGCAAAGGGATATCAGGACCCACACTTCGTCGAGGCCAAGCCGAGCTTCCTGCTGAAATTGAGGAATGCCGACGTGCTCGTCAGTGTAGGCCTCGACCTTGAGATTGGCTGGCTGCCGCCATTGATCACGCAGTCCGGTAACGGGCGAATTCAGCGTGGAGCAAACGGATATCTCGACGCTTCGCAGTTCGCCGAAATCCTCGAAATTCCGCAAGGCACAGTGACGCGCGCCGAGGGTGACGTGCATCCTCTGGGCAATCCGCACTACTGGCTGGATCCGGATAATGGCAGGCGCGTGGCGAAGGGCATCGCGGGAAAACTTAGCGAACTCGATCCCGCCGACTCAAGCTATTTTCAGCAACGCTTTGCCGACTTCGACAAACGTCTCTCGGAAGCAGAGAAGCGTTGGGATGCGGAAATGGCTCCCTATCGCGGACGCAAAGTCGTGACCTATCATCGCTCCTGGCCTAATTTCGCCAAGCATTTTGGTCTTGATGTAGTCGGCTATGTGGAACCGCGCCCCGGAATTCCCCCAACGCCGTCGCATACGCTTGATCTCATTAACTTGATGAAGCGCGAGAACGTGAAGGTCATGCTGATTGAGCCTTACTTCGACTTGCGAACACCGAACAGTGTCGGGAGCCAAACCGGCGCGAAGGTCCTAGTAATGACGCCTTCTGTTGGAGGAGAAAAAGGTGTTGACGACTACTTTAAGCTGTTCGACTACGATTTGAACCTGCTCAAACAGGCATTTGATTCGACAAAATAAGAACTCATGGAAATACTTCAATTTTTGATGCTTCCGTTCGTCGCCAGTTTGATTCTCACCGGCATTCACGCTTATCTCGGCGTGCATGTCGTTGAGCGCGGTGTGATCTTCGTCGATCTCGCGCTGGCACAGATTGCGGCACTGGGTGCAACCATCGCGATTCTGTTCGGCATGGACCCTCATGGCTCGGCAGCCTATTGGTTCAGTCTTGGATTTACGTTTCTGGGCGCCGCGATCTTTGCTCTGGTGCGCTCCCGGCATAAGCGGATTCCGCTGGAGGCGATCATCGGAATTACCTACGCAGTCGCTTCTGCAGGAGCCATCCTGGCGATGAGCAAAGCTACGGGCGAAACCGAGCACCTGAAGGACATGCTGGTTGGAAACATCCTCGCAGTTTCAAAGCAGGACGTAATCAAGACCGCGATTCTTTACGGGGCGATCGGCACATTTCACTACATCTTTCGACGAAAGTTTCTGCTGATCTCGATGAATGAGGATGCTGCTCGGGGCCGCGGCATCAATGTAAAGCTCTGGGATTTTCTCTTTTACGCGTCGTTCGGGTTCGTGGTCACGTCGTCAGTGGCTATTGCCGGGGTATTGCTGGTTTTTTGCTATCTGATCGTGCCGTCGGTTGGAGCCATGTTGTTTGCAGACCGAATTGGGACTCGCCTGGCGATTGGATGGACGATGGGAACGCTAGTGTCGGCGCTCGGCTGCTATGTCTCGGTTTGGGCGGATCTGCCGACTGGAGCGACCATCGTATGTACCTTCGGCGCCGTGCTCGTCGCCATGGCACTACTCCGAACCGCGCACTTCGCCTTGCGGCGTCGCAGTCAAGATGCCCGGCCGCGCCTTCGCGCGTCGATTGCGGCAAAATGACTGGAGCCGCTTGTTAGAATCTGCGGATGAAGCGATGGCTGCTGTCGCTCTTACTCATAGTCCGTACTGCTGCGCTGTTTGGCCAGTCGGCGACGATCGTTCCAGAAGCTAATCCTGGAAGACCAACGGTTTCCACGCCGGCGACTTTGACTCCTGTCGGCTATCTCCAGTTCGAGACGGGAGTATTCGGAGGAACCGATTCACCCGACTTCTCCTCACGCGTGAACATAAGCGAGGTTGTAAAACTCGCAGTACATCCGAGACTACAGTTGCTGCTCGCTTCCGAGCCGCTCGCACATACCGAGAGTGACGTGAAACAGACTGTGTTTGGTGACGCCTTTGTCGGCTTTCAAGCAGTAGCCATCGGCGGGGAGGGCTCCCCTGCTACGCTCTCCTTCGGCTACTCGCATAAAGTTCGCGAAGCCGGAATTCCCGAGATAGATTTCGGCAGCCCCAGAAATTCCGCCATTGTGCTGCTCAGTACCGACGCGTTCGGTTTTCACTTCGACGCCAATGCGCTGGCCAACGAGCTGGTAGAAGAGCCAATACGCAGAGCGCAATTCGGGCAAACTCTTTCCATTTCTCATCCGGTGAAGAAACTTATAGTTTCAGGTGAGATCTGGCACTTCACACAACCGTTTCTGCATGGTCATGCCGTCGGCAATTTATGGGGCTTTGCTTACCCGGTGCGGAAAAATCTGGTGGTGGACGTGGGATTCAATCGAGGCCTCACCAGCACTTCAACGCGGTGGGAAGCCTTCGCCGGTTTCACCTATGTGCTACCGCATCGGCTCTGGTAAACCAGTGTTCCGGTGAACCCCCTGCACTAATCACCCAAGCTGCTCTACCGTCGATTTGATCGCATTTTTGCCCGATTCGGGACTTTTCCACAACTTTCTTAGAGCAACGGATAGAATTCCGTCGGTCTAAATTGTGACTTCAAGCTGCCTCTATTGAAGGACTTGCGAAATCGCCGTCTCGCCCCGCTTTGGACGGTCCTGCAACTCCTTTCTTTTCTACCTCTCATTCCCACAGTAGAACGACGGATTGTGGGAGGAGAACGTCTTGACCAGATCAATGAATCGCAGTAGCAAGGATTATGTAGCGAGATCGCTATAGAAGGAGTGTGCCATGGGCTTAAGAGTCGTTCATCTGGTCGTGCAAAAGAACGGTGAGGAGTATCAGCAGCGCCTCGAAGAAGAATGCGCAAACTGGGACTCCAGCCTTCCCATCGCCCGCTACATTCGGCCCGATGGCTCAGTCGAGGAGTTCAACGCTGACGGCTCACCGCTGCTGGCGGATGCTGAGAAGGAGGCCGATTCACAACAAATTGCAATCGCCGCCAACGAAATGGCTTTAGAAACGGAGGAGCTTCAGATGGCAAGAAATCAGAGCTTCGTAGATCCCACTTCTAGCGAAGCCTTGACGATCCCTTTGCTGAACGGTGAAGGCGTTCAACCGCAAGAGGTCGAGACTCAGTCGCGCGACTCGCAACCAGAGAATCCAGACACTTACGATCTTCCTGACAGTGTTGCGGAACGTGTGGCCAATATTGAAGAAATGTGCGCGGAAAGCATTGAAGAGCTCATGGAGGATATGGAGGAGATCGAGAACCTCCGTGCACTACGTGAGGAAGCGTCCACAATGGCCAAGCGACTCGCCGGCCTGGAGCGGGCCGATAGCGCGCCGCGTTGTGCGCACGTTCGGGCAAACGGCGAGACATGTGGCTCGCCTGCGATGAAGCGAGACCAGTTCTGCTATTTCCATAGCGAAGCACGAAAGATGCGTGACGCGGCCGAGGCAGCGGCGAAGCTCGCGGAGATGCCGATTCTGGAAGATCGACAAGGCCTTCAGCTCGCGATCATGCGCGTCTGCACGCTCCTCGCCGACAACAAAATCGAAGAAAGGACGGCGCGCGCCATCTTTGATGGTCTTCGGTTGGCGCAGAAAACCCTGAACGAAAATTCCCTCTAGAGATCCCATGGAGCTGATTCTGAAATCCCATCCTGATCCCATCGCGATCCCATCGTGTTTGGTGGGATATCCCATCGCGATCCCATGTGCTGATGGGATCGATCCCATGGGGATCATGGGATCGCGATGGGATCTCACGGTGTAAGTCCTTTAGATGATGGGATCAATCAAGATTGGGAGGTTTCAGGTTCCCTGGCTGCATGGTAGAGACGCAGCAGGCTGCGTCTTTACGAAAACTCACAGAATCCTAATCCGCCAGCAATATTCGCGATGTTAGTTTGCCTGCACGTTGCAAATACTCTGCTTTCCTTCACTTCGTGTGATTCCTGGAGATCAAAAATGACAAATTCACCTACACAACTGCGGCCGCATCTGTGCGCTCTGGTCCGTCTGTGCGTTGTAACTGCATTCCTCGGCGGAAGCTTGCTCACCGCGTTCGCCGAAGACGATCATCGGCGTGACGACCGTCAACACAAGCACTTTATGCCCCACAATCTCGTAATCAGCCGCAGCGTGTATGACAATAACCCGGCCAACATTGCGGTAGGTGCGGTCCTGCCTCCAGGCTGCGTGTCGAAATGCAAGGCTGCAATCAGTGACGGCACCTACCCGTTCGTGTGGAACAACGATCAGGCAGACAGCAGTTTCGGCATTACCTCGAAGATTTTTCTCGATCAGGTCAATCCGCGAAATGGAACGCTCATCAATTCGCTCGAGGTGCCAAGCGACCCGCAGAAGGATCATCTGGTCACGAGCTTTCCTTCGAAATCAGAACTGGCGCTGAATCTTTCCACGAACCGCGAAAAGATCACCTTCATGGGGTATGTTGCGTCCGTGGACGCGATTGACATCTCCAACTCCAATACTCCGGGCATCGTCGATCCAACAAATCCAGTGCCGTTGAGTAACTTTCGTGGAGTCGCCGAGGTGGATGCATGGGGCAGGTTTCACTTCACTGAAACCACCGCCTACAGCGGAAACAATGGACGTGCCGCGCTGCTGAACAATCGTCGCGGGGCAAATGTACTTTACCTCGCGGGCAACGCCGGCAACGGAGGGAATCCTCAGCCGGACGGGATTATCATCGGCGGCGGCGCGCAATTCCTGGTCCCGTCGATTGCAGAGGAAGCAGCGCAGTCTCCCGGCCCTCCCTCGCCGCTGGGCAGCTTCAGCATCACGCAACTTGGGCTGCCACATGACAAGATCGGAAAAGACACGAACTTTCGCGGCCTTAGAGTCTTCGACAACGTGGTGTATTTCACCAAGGGCAGCGGCGGCAATGGCGTGAATACAGTCTATTTCGTCGATACCACTGGCCAGGCTTGCCCCGCGACGAGCACTACTCCCGGTGTGGGACTACCCGTGCGCGGAGCGAGTCTTCCAACCACGCCGCTGATGTTTGACCAAACCTCCGCGACCATTCAGGCGCAGGGAGTGGTTCCCTTCAATATGTGCATCCTGAAGGGCTTCCCGGCCACGCTCGATTCCACCAACACGTTCTTTCCATTCGGCATCTGGTTTGCCGACGCACACACGCTTTACGTCGCGCAGGAAGGAAACGGCGACAATACATTCGACACGACTGCCGGAAAATATTCCGTAGCAGCGGCGCAGACAATCGCGGGATTGCAAAAATGGATCTTTGATTCCACTGCCGGAGAGTGGAAGCTGGCTTATACCTTGAGCGCTGGACTCGATCTTGGAACGCCATACACGATCACGGGCTACCCGACAGGAAACAACACGGCGCTCAAGAAGCCACTGCCGTGGGCTCCGGCTACCGATGGTCTCCGCAACATCACCGGACGGGTAAACGATGATGGAACGGCGACGATCTACGCCGTAACATCGACCGTGAGCGGAAACGGCGATCAGGGAGCTGATCCAAACAAAGTTGTTGTTATTACCGACAAAGTGGGTGCCACCGATGCAGGCTCCGAGAGCTTCTCGACACTGCGGTCAGCGGGCTTTGGTGAAGTTCTGCGCGGCGTCTCCTTTACTCCGAAGCAGGGCGACGATGACGATGACAGGGGGCACGATCGCCAGGACTAGTATCGATCCGGCGACGAAGGGTGGTCCCTCGATTCCGTCGAGGGACTTTTCTTTGGCACTGAAAGAATAAGGCCGATCCCATATGGAACCGGCCCCTTACGCGAGCGTGAGCAGGAATATCGGTTTAAATCTTGCGCCGTGGACGCGTAGCCAAATCGCGCATCTGCATCATCAGACTCGAACGCTGCATGGGATCGAGCGTGAAGATGAATGGCGCAACCTCAGCGACGAATGGATCGGTAGCGAGAGATGCGATTTCGTCCTCGCGCGCGCGTCCATCTCCGCGCAGCAAATCAGGAATCGTGACCTCCAGCGCCCTGGCCAGGCGTGCGAGCGATGATAACGTTGGCGTCGCCTTCTCATTCTCGATCTTCGATACGTATGTGCGCGGCACCTGCATCCGTCCTGCAAGCTGACGCTGGCTTAGCCCGGAGCGCCGGCGCAGCGAACGAATCGCGAGTGCAATCTGAATGTGGGGAAGCGAGCTGTTGCTGTCTACCGCCGGAATGACTTCAGGCGCGACCACAACGGGCTCAGGCTCGTTGTCGAGTGACGTTCGGCACTTACGGCAATTATTGTTATTGGTCCGAAATTGGACGAGGTGACAATGGTCGCATCTCACCACCTCTCGGGAATCAACGGGTGCGAGCGTCGTTGCCATGTAGTTTGGGAGTTGCCAGAGCGGGGCACTCTCAAACAGAAGCCGAACCGGGACGAGTCTCCGTAATTCAGCCACGGTTACTCTGCGGTACTCTGGAGGGAGAAGTCAAGCAAAAACCGTAAGAAAACAGGGAATAACTAGCAAGAAACCCCGGAGAAACAAGGGAGAAAACAGGCAAATGATCGGACAATCTCGTGAGTCGGCGTGGGGTTTACTAACTGAATACACCCAGTCGGAGAGTTTGCGGAAGCATGCTAGGGCAGTAGAGGCCTGCGTGCGAGCCTATGCACAAAAACTGGCGCGACAGGAGGCATTGAGCCCTGCGGCAGCCGCCGAACTGGAGCAGAAGTACAGTGTTACCGGACTCCTCCACGACTTCGACTACGAACGCTTTCCCACTCCGGAACAGCATCCGTACGTAGGCAACAAGATCCTTGAAGAACGCGGATATCCCGAAGACATCCGCCGCGCCATCCTGTCACACGCCGACTACACCGGTGTTCAGCGGCAGACGCACATGGAGAAGGTCCTCTTTGCCTGCGACGAGCTTGCCGGATTCATCACTGCCACTGCTCTGGTGAAGCCGTCAAAGTCGCTGGCGGAGGTAGATGCAAAATCAATTCGCAAGAAAATGAAGGACAAGGCATTCGCGCGCAGCGTTTCGCGGGACGACATCGTGAACGGCGCGGCAGATCTCGGCGTCGATCTCGACGAACACATTGCCTTCTGCATCGTGGCTATGCAGAAGATCGCGGGCGAGTTAGGACTTGCGGGGAGCGCGGCAGGGAACGCCAGCTAAATTACAGAACCGAGTTTCCTGTTCCGCTCGATTCAGCGTACCGACGACACGTTTTGGCGGCCTGATGTTCCAGCTTCCGCTGACTCAGTCCTTGTTTTTTCGATCACTATGCCATCAAAGGCGGTTGAGGCAAGCAGGTGGCCTGCATTCTGCGTGATGGAGCGAAGAAGCCAGCCAGAGTCGCGATGCTGCCAGCTCTGGCCATCATCGTCGCTGGAGAAAACCTCTGTCGAGTTCATTGCGGTGACTAGCACTCGCTTAGTGTCCGCGTCGTAATAGACCGACGCGAGATTCACAACCGGCAACTTGAGGAGGCGTTCCCAGTTTGCTCCAGCATCCATGCTGCGGTACAGGCCTTCGCGGCACGCAAGCCAAAGGCTGTTATCGCTAGAAAAAGCGATGTCCCGAATCGACGCAATCACCTTCGGCAGCTTGGCTTCGCTCCAGGTCTCGCCGCGATCTGTGGATATGAGAAGGAAGTTAAGCCCTGAAGCTACGACGAGCTTCGGGGATACACGCACAAGGCTGATGTTCGGATGCCCAAGCACTGGACCGCCCTGCCACGTGCGTCCCAGATTCGAACTGGTGAAAAATCCTTGACTGCTGGCAGCAAGCCACTTCTTCCCATCTACCTCGATGTCGGTCACTCGAGCCTTTAGCACGCCGGGCTTGATCACCCTGCGGGTAAGTGCCTTCCGCGTTTTTGTCGCCTTGCCAACCGTCACAATCGTCTCGTTGGCGATGTGGTCACTGGGACGCCATTGCCCTGCTCCGGCAGCTCGCATGCCCTTGGCTGGTGTGTCTCCACCCAGGACAAAGACTCCGTTGCTGGTACCGGCTAGCAGAGTGGTTCCTATCTTGCGCAAGGAAAAAACATCGCGGCCTTCCAGGCCCGCATTCATCTGCTTCCAGTGGGCGCCTTGATTGTGACTGACGAAGACGCCGCCGTAGTGCTTGTCGTTGATAAGACCAGCGTACAGCGTGTTCTGGTCGTCGGGATCAACCGCAAGCGCCGCCACCTGCCTATGGGCAAAGCCTGTGTTTGCGGACTCGAACGACGCGCCAGCGTTGTTGCTCACCAGTACTCCGCTGCGATCGGTCGCCAGCAAAACATGCTCTGGTCTGCCAATATCCACCAGCACGTCATTGACGATCACGTCGGGAGTCGTTATCCGTCGCCACGTCTTCCCCGAATCGCTCGTCTTCCACAACCCTTCCGTGGTTCCCGCATACACGACATTGCTGTTGCTGGGATCCTGCTTCAGTACGCGAGTGCGGCGCGCCGAAAACGGTATGCCTTGAATCTTGTGGAAGAGTTCTCCGGCGCTCTCGCTCTTATAAATGCCGGAGCAGGCGCTGGCATAGACCACGTCTGGCCGCTTGGGATCGATGATGATGGAGAAAACGTCGGAGTCGTCGACAATGCCGCTCTTGATGTTGTGCCAACTCTTACCGCCATCGCTGGTCTTCCATGGCAGGTGCCATGTACCTGCGTAGACTACGTCGGAGTTAGTGGGATCGATTGCGATGGATTCAATGTTTTTGATCTCGCCGCTGGTTTCTGGCGAGATATGCTGCCAGGTCTGGCCTCCGTTACGTGTGCGGTAGACACCATCAAGTGTGCCTGCGACCAGAACGTTCGGATCAGAGGCTGCGATCGCCATCGAGCGCACCGACTTGCCTTCGAGGGAGGAAAGCGGTTGCCAAGAATGTCCATTGTCGGTGGTCTTAAAGACTGAACCGCCTTCACTCTCGAGCGTCCACGCCGCTACGTAGATCACACCAGGTTGCTGCGGATCGAAGATGATGTGATCGACAACGTAGTCATTGCCCTTACCAATTCGCACGAAACGCTGCCAGATCTTGCCGCCGTCTTCCGACTGATAGATTTGTCCGGCACTCGTCCCGAGCAGGACTCGCGAAGCATTCGCGGGATCGGCGGAAAGAGTACGCACATCACCGCCGTCGGGACCAACCGAGATCCACGACTGGCTCGCAGTTGAGGTGGTCTGGGCAGGCGCGAGAGTTACGCCAATTATGAGAATCGCTGTCAGCAAAGCACGAAATCGCATTCGATGAATCACCTGAAGAGAGCTGCTAGGCTGCTGGAGCTTCCAAACATCCACGTTTCTGGCTCCAGCTGCGAGGAAAGCGCCTTCTGATTTTATCCGGGAGCTTGGCCTGGTTATTCATGGGAATCTCGATTTGCACGTCAGGGAGCCCTAAGCGACTCCCTATCATGTGTTTAGATGCAAACCAGCAGCTCGTAACTGTCAGCCTTAGTAGCTTAGAAGCTGAAAACAAAACTGGCCGAAGGAAATTTCCCTTCGGCCAGTGGGTTGATGTGGGCGCTGCTAGCTAGGCTTTTTTGGCGCCGCAGCCCTTCTGCGGGCCGGGGCCTTCGGAGCCGGATGATCCGGGATCGGTTTGATCTTCGTCTCATCCACAACTGGCTCAGTACCCTGGTAAGTAGCCCCAGGGGGAACAATCCAGAACTCGGCGATCTTACCGCCGGTTCCGCCCGAGCGAGTCTCAATACGGCTTGGATCGATGCCCTTATCGTTGGTGAGATAGAACTTAGCATCCACGGCACGTTCTGCCGAGAGGTTCGGCCGCTTCTCACTTGGATCTGTCGACCCAACGATCACCAGTCGAGAGTCGGGCTCACGCTGCAGGCGCAGAGCGACATCGTCCAACACAGCTTTCGCGGTGTTGTCCACGCGCCACGGCTTCTTCAGGTTCGGGAACTCGATCTGGTTGATCTTGCTGGCTTGCGGTGGTGGTGGCGGCGGAGGTGGTGGCGCCTCAACCGTCACAGTGGTCTGTCCGTTTCCGCTCAGATTGCGATCGTCGGTCGCTGTGCAGGTTACGGTAATCGGACCCGGCTGTGCACCTTGCGTGCTCAGAGTTGCCTGTGCGCCGTTGGGAGACATCGTTCCAGCTGTCGTGTCGAACTTGTAAGTCAGCGGACGATTGTCTTCGCTCTTTCCATCGGCAGTGATAGTGGCAGTATCGCCCTGGCGCACCGTGGTTGGATTGGCCGAGCAGGTAACTGTAGGTGCGCGCTGCTGCTTCACATTAAATGTCGCAGAGCACGTCGCCGCGCCCTTCTTGCCGTCGCTCACATTCGAACTGACGGTATACGAGCCCGGAGCCATGCCAGCGGTATCGACGTTCACCGTCTGTCCGGTCCCGTTCACCTTCCCGCCCGTAGCGGTATACGCATAGGTTAGCGTGCGCTTCGGATTGAAATTCGAAGGCTGCGTCGTGACCTGTACAGGCTCACCCGCAAACACGTCCGTAGGCTGAGCCGAGCAGGAAGCCGACGGCGGAACCGGAGGTGGCCCAACGCTGCCGAACTTGAAAACCAAACCACCGCTGATTTTGGCTCCGCCCATATTGTCGCGAACGCTGACCGGGGAGCCGCCTATAAATCCGAAATTGTGATGTGCGTACTCGTACTCGGCTTCAATCAGACGAATGTCAACTCGCTTTAGGAAATGCAAGTCGAAACCGCCACCACCCACAAAGCCGAAGCCAGTCGAGGAGTTAATGCCAGCCGGAGCTTCGCGATTCATCCCGAATGTGGCGAGTCCAAATGGCGTGAGTCCTTCCAGCGGGATTCGGAAGGTTGGGCCAGCAGTCAGGGTGTTGAAGGTGTTGATGTCTCCGAGATGGGTGCCAGTTTCGATGACGCCACCGAAGTACTTATTGAGCCAATAAGAAGAGGCTACCGTGAAACCTTTGGTAATCCCCTTATTACCGTTAATGGCGCCGTTGGGACTCAGATACGAGTACCCGGCGAAGACATCCACCTTTGATGGTTGGGTTTCATCCGCCGAGGATGACTGTGGTGCAGCTTGTGCCATTACGGAAATAGCCGCAGCTACAACCGTCAGCAACACACGACCTAAAAAACTTACAAAGCGAGGTGACATGCGCGTTTCCTCCGAGAAACCACACAACACAAGAACTACAAAACTACGGTGTACAGATAGACGGGTCTAAGGCCGGAACAGCAGACGAGGATTGTATCGCATCAGTTATGGTGCTGAAAAGTTAGGCTACCGTCATAGAACGCCTCTGAACGCCAGCTTCCCATTCCGAGTTCCCGAAAAAGTCCTGCTAACCGCCAGTTCGGCCACCAGTCTATCTGACTGATCAGGAGTAGTGTCCGATGCGACACACGCTTCAACTGTTTCTTCTGGCAGGTTTCTTTGCGGCCACTAGCCTTGCCCACGCCTATCACGGCCATAATCACGGAATCAGCGTGAGTACCGATGACCGCGACGTCACCTCATGTGACCAACTACAATTTCGTTCAGGCAATCGGGAAATCGCACGCTCCGAAGACCGGCTTACGCTGCCGCAGACCTCCTCTCCTGTTCGTATTAATGCCGCAGACAACGGCGGAATGTATGTGTACGGCTGGGATCGTCAGGATTTCGGAGTGTTGAATTGCAAAGCAGCGCTATCCGACGAGCGCACAACAGCGGAACGCAAACTACAACAGATAAAAATGTCATTTGATGACGGGCGCCTCACGGTAAGTGGTCCCGACGAGAGTGACTGGACGTCGTATCTCATCATTCATGCTCCTCGCAGCAGTTCGCTCTCGCTGGCGGGAATGAATGGCCCCATCTCAATTTCAGATCTTGCAGGTAAGGTTGACGTCCATTGCACCAATGGACCGTTTGCCATTAAGAATTCGGCGGGAGAGGTCAATGCCGAAATCGTGAACGGACCGATCGACTATGCCGGCAACAGCGGGGATATTCACTTGCATGCCCAAAACGGCCCTATCGCAATAAAGCTTATAGGTACTTCCTGGAGCGGCAAAGGCCTGGACGCCGAGTCAATGAATGGTCCTATGGCGCTTAAGCTGCCAAACAACTACCGTTCGGGAGTGCTCGTACAGGCGCGCGGGTACTCTCCGTTCTCGTGCTCCGGCTGCGAAGGGGCGCACAAAGATTTCGACGACCACAACAAGAGCGTTCAGTTCGGAAGCGGCACGCCAGTGGTTCGCTTGTCGACTGTGAATGGACCTGTATCGATCAACGAGCGCGACTTTGACTGATCGCGGTTAAGCTAGACGCACAGCATGCTGCGCCTCTATTTGTAAGGCCGTAAAATCGAGCCATGCCGGCCGAGGAAGTCGAAGTCAAACTGCGCGCGGATGATCTAGAAACCCTTAAAGGCAAGCTCGCTGCATCCCAATTCAGGCTCGTAACTCCGCGCACCCACGAGATGAATACGCTGTACGACTTTCCCGATCGACGCTTGCGCGCACGCGGGGAGGTTCTGCGGATTCGCAAGTATGGGTCCAAATGGACCGTCACTCACAAAACTAAGGGCAATTCAGGGAAACATAAGTCGCGCTCTGAGACTGAAACTCAGGTCGACGACGGCGAGGCTCTTGCGCACATCTTCATCGCCATTGGACTCGCTCCGTCATTTCGTTACGAGAAGTACCGCGCCGAATGGAGCGACGGCGAAGGACACGTGGTGCTCGACGAGACCCCCATCGGCAACATTGCCGAACTCGAAGGATCGCCAAAGTGGATCGACCGCACGGCGGCCCGTCTTGGAATCAAGGAGTCGGAATACATTACTCAGAGCTACGCCCAGATGTTCACCACCTGGCGCGAGCGCACGCGCAGTAAAGCACGCGATATGACTTGGGAAGAAGTGGCAAAGTAGCTGGCGAGTGGAAGCCGCCATCGATGATTTTTCTTCAAGACCCGAAACTTCTTGTCGAAAATATCGTCTATATGTTTAGAGCGTTGTTTGGAGAGATGTTGTCTCCATCGCCACAAGGCTCCTCCTTGTGACACAGCAATGTCTCCTGGAACTTAAGGGGAAACGACACACAAACGGCTGCCGC
Source organism: Terriglobales bacterium (assembly GCA_035567895.1). Lineage (NCBI taxonomy): Bacteria > Pseudomonadati > Acidobacteriota > Terriglobia > Terriglobales > Terriglobales bacterium. The sequence goes on from DATMPC010000011.1 coordinate 148,475, forward strand.
CCGGCGGCCGTTTGTGCTTGGTTGAAAAATCTAGGCTATGGCCTTTCCGAGGCACCGGATTCCTTCACGAATCTGCTGCTCATTCATTCCCGAATATCCCAGCATGAGCCCCGCCCTTGCGGGCGTCCTCAAAAAGTATTTCGCGATGCCGTAAACGCCAACCTCTTGCGAGGCTGCACGTGCGATCAGATCTTCCTCCGAAGCCGGTTTGCCGGGCCACAGCACTACGTGAGTTCCGGAGCCGTCGCCCGTCACGTCAAATCCTCGTAGCTGCTTGTGAATCGCTTCGAGCAACGCAGCGCGACGCACCGCGTTGGCGCGTCGCGTGCGTCGCAGATGCCGTTCATAGGCTCCGCTGGAAATGAACTCCGCCAACGTCTCCTGCTCGAGAGTAGCGGTGTGGCGATCACAAAGCCATTTGCCTGACGTAAATGCTGGCACCAGTGACTTCGGCGCGATTAGATAACCGATTCGCAGTGCGGGAAAAATCGTGCGCGAGAACGTTCCTAAATAGATCACACGCCCTTCGGTGTCCAGCCCCTGCATCGACTCGACGGGCTGTCCTTCATAACGGAACTCGCCGTCGTAATCGTCTTCAATCACCACGGCCTCCTCCTTCTTCGCCCACTCCAGCAGAGCCAACCGCCGAGCCAACGGCAAAATCGCTCCAGTGGGAAATTGATGGGACGGAGTCACAAAAGCAATGCGCGCGCCGCGCGGCAGCTTCGCAGGATTTAAACCCTCACGATCCACAGGCACCGGATGCAGCCGTGCTCCTGCAGCTCGAAACACCTCTCTCGCACCTTGATATTGCGGGTCCTCCACCACAACGCGATCGCCACGTTCCATGAGAACGCGGGCTGCAAGATCCAGCGCCTGCTGCGAGCCGTTCACGATGATCACCTGGGACGCGTCGCAAACCGCAGCGCGGGAACGCCGCAGGTGAACTGCGATCGCTTCGCGCAGGGCGAGGCTTCCCGCTGCTGGACCATAGTCGAAGTGGCGCACAGACGCTTTCCGCGCGCGCCGCATTAATATCCGCCGCCACACTTCGAATGGAAACTCGTCCACTCCGCTGCGCCGGTACGCGAAGTCGTAGCGCAGCGCTGCCGACCGTCGTCGCGGAAAGTCAACGGTCGAAGCAGCCGTCGCGGCTGAAGTCCCGAACCGCGACAGGCGCAGCTGGGCGGAATCGGCGGCCGCTCTTGGGCTCGCACCGAAAACTTTGGAGGCATAGGTTCCCGATCCGGAACGGCCTTCGACGAACCCTTCAGACAGCAGTTGATCGTATGCCAGCAGAACCACCGTCCGTGAAACCCCAAGCTGCTCCGCCAGATCGCGCGTCGCCGGAAGCCGATCTCCAGGGCGAAATGTTCCTTGCACGATGGCGCCGCGAAGAGCCAGGTATACCTGGCGTGAGATCGGCCCAGCTCCTCTAGATAGTGGTATTACTAGAGCCATATAAAGTGGTGCTTTGAGAATACCATTGTGCGCTGCATCCTGTAGCTGTGCTGCAACAGCTAATTCTCATCTTGGTGGTGTCAACAATGTCTGCTTTGGCACAAGTGAACACAGATCCGGCGATATCGCTCGATTTCGACTTCCTCTTTGGTTCGTGGAAGAGTCACAACCACTTCTTAAACGGCCGCTTGCGCGGATCCGATGACTGGATCGATTTCGATGGAACCTTGGAGGCCGAGCCGCTGCTAAATGGCCTTGGCAATATCGATCGTTATGCCGCTGTCCGCAATGGACGAACCATCCTGGGCACGACTTTACGGCTGTTTAATCCCGCAACTCAGGAGTGGTCGCTCTATTGGGCAGACAATGTGCGCGCCGGCATCCTGCAGCCGCCAATGGTCGGCAAATTCCACGGTGACCACGGCGAATTCTTTGGAGACGAAGAGGTCGATGGCAAGAAAGTACTATGCCGCTTCCGTTGGACGCGCACGAACCCTGATGCACCGAAATGGGAACAGGCATTCTCCGCCGACGGAGGCAAGACTTGGGAAACAAATTGGATGGTGACCTTCACACGGGACAGACAACGATGAACGTTACGGAGCGCACGCAACTCCGGCGTCTTCCCAACCGCGGGTCGCATGAGGTCGAGGCGGTGTGCCAGATCCTCGACGCCGGCTTCCTCGCACACGTCGGCTTCAATGTGGATGGTCAGCCTTTCGTGATCCCAACGCTGTATGGACGCGAAGGAGAGGCGCTTTACCTGCACGGCTCTGCAGCCAGCCGCATGTTGCGTGAGTTGGATGGTGGCATTCCTGCTTGCGTGAATGTCACGCTTGTCGACGGCCTTGTTCTGGCGCGCTCCGCTTTTCATCATTCCATGAACTACCGCTCCGTAGTGGCATTTGGAACCGCGCGCAAAGTCAACGATCCCAAACAGAAAACTGAAGCACTCCGAGTGATTTCCGAACACGTGATCCGTGGCCGCTGGAACGAGGTTCGCCTTCCCACCGAAAAAGAGCTCAAAGCAACTGCGGTGCTGGAGTTCACAATTGAGGAAGCTTCCGCCAAGGTACGCACGGGCCCGCCATTGGACGATGAAGAAGATTACGCATTACCAGTGTGGGCCGGAGTGCTGCCTCTGACATTGACGCCAAACAGGCCGATTCCTGATTCGAGACTCTCGGAAGGAACCGCAGTGCCTGGGTACGTTCGGCATTACGGTAATGGCATTAGAACCTAGCTTTGAAGGGCGACGGTGTCTTGCCAGTCGTTGATTCTTAGAATGTCATCCTCAGGCCCTCTGTTGGCCGAAGGATCTCCCCGATGCATCGGTCTGCTTTGGTTCGTCCTGGCTCTTTCACGAGAGCCTGGGCTGAAGAGCCGGGACAGTGGATTCCAGTCCGAAACATTCCGGGAGATCCTTCGGCCAACAGAGGGCCGGATGACAGTTTCAGACTGGCACGAGTTGCAAATGAACCTACTCTTATTTGTACTCCTGACTATGGCTACAACACTCACCCAAGCGCAGACCAAATCCACCGAGCACACCGCTCACCTGCAGGACTTTCCTGTCATCGAGTTTCGCCGTTACACCATCAAGGCAGGCGAGCGAGAACACTTTGCCCGGTATTTCGAAAGTTACTTCCCGGAAGCCATTCAGCAAGTTGGCGCAATCGCCGTCGGCCAATTCTTTGAGCGCGCCGATCCTTCCAGATTTACCTGGATTCGAGGTTTCCACGACATGGACGGTCGCGCGAGCGCCAATGGCGCCCTCTACGGTGGGCCTCTGTGGAGAGAACATCGCGACACAATGAATCACCTTATGCTCGATAGCGACAATGTGCTCCTGCTCCGTCCGTTAAGTCCCGAAAGAGGAATTACCGTTCTTCCCGCAGTCGATCCTGTGTATGAGCCCAAAGGTGCTCAAGGCGTGATAGTAGCGCAGATATTCGCAGTAAAGCCGAACGGCATCGAAGCATTTACGCGGCAGGCGGAAACCGCGTTTAACGGATATCGGTCCGCGGGAGCTCGCGAGGCAGGCGTGCTGGTCACCCTCGACGTGCCAAATAATTTTCCCAAACTCCCCTTCCGCACCGATGGCCCTTTTCTTGTCTGGCTGGGAGTGCTCAAGGACGACAAAGCCCTCGAAACCCGATTTCGGGCACTCGCCAATCGCTCGGCTGAATCGCTTTCTGCGGGCGGCCTGCTGCGAGGCACCACGGAGTTAGTGGTGATGGACCCTGCGCACCGCTCCCGTTTACGCTGGTTGTCTGAATGGCAGCAGTGAAGAAGTCGCAAAGCAAAAACCGCGCAGCAATGAACCGCACCAAAATTGTCGCTGCCATACGCCAGATTCCACGCGGCATGGTTTCTACCTACGGAGCTGTTGCGTGCGCCGCAGGTTTGCCCCGAGGAGCGCGTCAAGCTGCCGCCGCCCTTCGCACGGCAGTCGGATTACCGTGGCACCGGGTCCTCGGCTTTGGTGGAGCAATCAAGCTGCGTGGAAACTCCGCATTCGAGCAGCGCTTCCGCTTGGAAGCCGAAGGCGTCCGCTTCCGCGGTCGCCGCGTGGATATGTCGCAGCATGAATACAAGTTTCCGCGTATTGCTCCTGCGCGAGCGAAGCGAATCGGCTGACGCCAGCCTTCACCAGTTAGGTATGCACTCAGAACATTAGTTCCCCGCAGCCTTGCAAACCATCGCCCGCCGACAGAGAATTTTTGGTCCGGCGCTCACGGGATACATCGTCGATTGGACGGGTAATTTTCAGGCCGCATTCGCGATTACTGCTGCCCTCTCGCTGACCGGTGCCCTGGCCTGGACCTTCGGCGTAGGACGTTTGGAGCCAATACGCTGGACAAGGGAGGCTAGAGTACTTCAAGTAGGGGCGAGGAGTTCGGCCTGACCCGAACGCGAAACTGTGTCGAAATTCAAATCTTGCCCAGCCGTCCGAGTGCCTATAAACTCCCACGTTAGTCTTGCTCTTGGCATTGAAAACTTCCCAGAAAAGGAAGGAACACATGAGTGCCAAAAACTTGTTCACCGACGCAAAATTCGTGGGCCAGGCAGAGGGCGATAAGCGAAGTTACTACGTCTATCGAACTGCCAACGCTTATCTGGTTGCCACTGCCCAACGGCGCAACAATTATTCCGTCACAGCCATTCAATCAGACTCGCCCGATGTGATTGCGCGCAAGTTCAAGGGCAAAGAGATCACCGTGAACAGCCTGAAGTCTGGAGCCCATCGACCTGACCTGTTTAAGGAGTACTTCGATCGTCTCAACGCTCTGTACGTGATGGTGGCTCTCGGCAAGGCGCGCAAACTGAAAAAGCGCGAGGGACGCGCTATGGTGTTCAAGATCACCTGACCGTCTGAGACATGTGCTGCGTGGGGCGCAGGAAACGGCGGATACCGAAGTCGTACAGCGCTGACCCCAGCAAACCACCCAACAATGGCCCTGCGATCGGAACGAGCCACGCACCGCTTCCATCGGTGAGACCGTTGTTGCGGAAGCCCGCGACGACGGTGAACAAACGTGGTCCAAAATCGCGAGCTGGATTGATAGCGTACCCGTGCATTCCGCCGAAACTCATGCCGATAGCCACGACTACGAGTCCAATCATCAAAGGTGCCAAGTTCGCGCCAGGCGGCATGTTGAATTCATCAGTGATTGCCAGAATGAGCAACAGAAGAAGTCCAGTGCCGATTACCTGATCAAGAAATCCCGCTCCCGGCAATGCCGGGAACGTGGGAAACGTCGTGAAGACGCCTGCCGTGTGATCGAATGACGGATCAACCTGACGGAAGGCTGGGAGGTAATTGCGATACACCACTGCGGCAGCACAGAATGCGCCGGCAATCTGCGCAACTGAATATGGGATCACGTGTCGCCAGGGAAATCCTCGAAAAACGGCCAGGGACACCGTGACGGCGGGATTTAAGTGCGCGCCAGAGATCTTCCCCGCGATGTAAATTCCCATCGTAACGGCCAGTCCCCAACCCAGTGTGATGTTCGTGTATCCGCCATGAATGAGCTCCCCGGCATTCTTACTTGGGAACAGTACGACCATTGCAACTACGCCGATGCCAAACAGAATTAGGACAAAAGTTCCAAGAAACTCCGCGATCAGCTGCGCTACTAATGTCGGTTTCGGACTCAAAGATCCGCTCCTTTGTCACGTTAAGGTGGCGAAGTAGTGTAGCAAGGTCAGCCGATAGTGAGTGCTAATGAGAGTGTGTGCTCATCAAGAGAAGGGCCGCGAAACTTTCGCATGTGGTTCTTGCGAAACCTTAAACGCTCTCGCCCGCCACTGCCGTCTGCGCTTCCGGAGTTACGGCTGCGGCGCGGCGAAGGCGGAAGTCTCCTCGCTCGAACACCGTGCTCAACGCGGCTACAACGCGCGGATCGAATTTGGTGTTTACCAGCGAGTTGATGATGCGCACTACGTACTCCGGATCCATTGCGGCCTGATAAGGACGGTTCGTCGTCATCGCGTCAAAGCAGTCGGCGACCATGATGATGCGCGGCGTAAGCGGAATTTCCTCTCCCTTAAGACCATGAGGATAACCGCGACCGTCGAGTGACTCGTGGTGCAGTTCAATTCCGGGAATCATCTCCTTGAGCATCTCTACGGGACGAAGGATTGCCGCACCCTTAGTTGTGTGCGTCTTCATGATCTCGTATTCGTCGGGAGTAAGGGCTCCGGGTTTTTTCAGGATTCGATCCTCAATTCCTATCTTGCCCACATCGTGCAGTTGAGCGGAGATGCGGATTTTCTCGACTTCATCCTCAGGCAAACCCAATTCTTTGGCTATGAGCATTGAATAGCGAGTTACGCGATCGGAATGGCCTCGAGTGTACGGATCCTTTTCGTCGACGGCGCCCGCCAACATCTGAATGGAACTAAGAAACAACGTGCGGTTCTCTTCGGCAGCGCGCTTTAAATCCAGAACGAAACGCTCCAGATCCGAAGTCATGCTGTTGAACGTATCGGCAAGTTCGCCAATTTCCGTACGGCTCTTAACCTGGACCCGTTGAGAAAAATCGCCCCGGGCAATGGCTCGGCTTGATTCCGTCAGCGTCTGTAGCGGGGTGGCAAGTTGACGCGCGGCGGAGATTCCAAAAGCCAGACTCAGCAGAATCGCCAGCAACGCGAACTGTTTCGCCTTGGTTTGCATCTCGAAGACGCTTTGATATGCATCTGCCTGCGTCTTCTCTGCAATAACCGCCCACCGTAAGGACGGGACTGGGCTGAAGGTGCCTAGCATGTCGACGACATATTTTCCGCGCTTCATTCCAAATGAGCTAGTGGCAACGAGTCTGGCGCGAGTCCCCTGGTCAACAAAAGCCTTCACTAACTGGTTCCCGGTCATGTCCTGACCGGTTGCATATTCACTATTTGCACCGGCCACCAATCGGCCTTGATGGTCAACAACAAAGGTGTCAAGGCCTCCCTGGCTTGCGGTCTTCAGACTGGTGATGAGGTATTGCAGATCAACCACGGCTCCAATCATTCCCAAAAAATGATCGTCGCTGAGCACGGGAGTGCTTACCAGCATGGTTGTATGTTGTTCTTTGCCGGAGCCAACGGTGAGAGCTTGACCGTTGTAGACACGCCCTTCCCGAGCTGCCATAAAAGCATGCTCGAGTTCGCGCTGTACAAATGCGTCGGGAGCTATGCGTCCTGCCGAGACACCCTTCCCTTCATCATTCAAGAGTGTGGCGTAGGCGAGAATGTCAGACGAGGAGGTAAATCTCTCAACCAGAGCTCGCAATTCCGGCGTGTTTACGTGATCGCCGGTGAGATTCCCCCCGCTTGTAACCAAGACGGCGGTTGACAGATTTCCGAGGGACGCTTGCAGGGTAGCTTGGCGGTGTTCAACGTCATCGCTCAGGGACTTCGTAACGGTATTCTGCAGGAGCTGCTCGTTGATTTTCAGGCGTTCGCGATTGACAGCAACAACTTGAGTACCGTAAAAGTACAGCGGCACCACACCTACAAGGATCAAAACACCAGAAATCAGATAGAGCAGCGGTATGCGGTTGGGCAGGCGCATTGAAAGTTTTGGGAATTGAACGGAATTCTATCCCGATTATCCCGAAACTCCGGATGTCTAACTACGTTCTCAGGCGTTTTACTGATTACTTCGGTCCTAGGAGCACGCATGGCGTCACTCTTCTCGGCCTGGGCGACTCATGAGTTCGCGGATTGCATCTTTAGGAGACTTTTCCTCATGCAGAAGGGCATGGATCTGCTCGGTAATCGGCATCTCGATGCCGTGGCGTGCCGCCAAGCCTAAAGCCGCATCGGTAGTAAGCACGCCCTCGGCAACCATGCCGTGCATACCCGCCATGATGTCACTCAGCTTATGTCCACGCCCTAATTCCACGCCGACCGTGCGATTTCTTGAAAGTCCGCCTGTGCAAGTCAGAACGAGATCACCCATACCGGCGAGGCCGGAAAGCGTTTGTGGGCGAGCCCCGCAAGCGACCGCAAGGCGCGTTATCTCGGCCAGGCCGCGTGTGATGAGCGCTGCCGCGGTGTTGTGACCAAACCCGAGACCTTCCACGACACCCGCAGCGATCGCGATTACATTCTTGAGTGAGCCGCCGAGCTCCACTCCAACGACGTCGTCGTTCGTGTAAATGCGGAACATTGGATCGCTGAATTCGCGCTGGATGGTCGCCGAGACATTTGCATCTGTCGAGGCGACCGTAAGCGCTGTTGGATCTCCACGCGCTACTTCTTTTGCAAACGTGGGCCCGCTGAGCGCGGCGACTCGGCTCACTCCGGCAGCATCGGCCGCAACTTCGGTCATACGCTTGTAGGTTCCGTTCTCGATTCCCTTGGTTGCGCTAACCACGACCACCTCCCCAGACAGCGACCCCCTCATCTGCTCGTACAGACGCCGCGCATGGTGCGAGGGCATCACCGTGAGAATAGTTTCTGCGCCGCTAAGAGCGTCGTGAAGGTTGTTGGTAACCTGTACCGCTTCGGGAACCTTGCATCCGGGCAAGAATAAGTTGTTGCTGCGCGTGCTCTCGATAGATTCGCGCACTTCGCGCTCAAAGGCCCAGAGTTGAACCTGATGCCGACCACCGCGCGCAAACACTATCGAAAGCGCGGTGCCCCATGCCCCGGCGCCGATCACGGCGATGCGGCTCACGCGCTACTCCTTGCTTGCGGGCGGATGGATCTGGACATTAGCTCTTGTAGAACTGCAAGCGATTTTCCGTTCCATCCAGTAAGCGTCTGATGTTGGCCTTGTGCTTGAGAATGATAAGCAACGAAGCGCTCAACATCACAGCAAAGGCGGCCGGCGAGGACTCGCTCCGATAGAGAAAGAAGGCGAGCAGAGGGAACACTGCGCTGGCGACGATAGATCCCAGCGAGACATATCTGGAGATCAACACGATCAGAAGAAAGATGGCGAGAACCAGGAGAACCGCCCGCGGTGCCAACCCGACGAATGCGCCAACGGCCGTCGCGACGCCTTTGCCGCCGCGAAATTTCAACCAAACAGGAAAGACGTGTCCCAAAATGGCGCATAGCGCGGCGAGGGAAGTCGCCAATCCCAAATCGATTCCGGGATTCCGATGGCTCGTCAGCGAAGCGATCAAGACTGCGAAATAACCTTTCAGTGCATCGAGCACGAGGGTTGCGATGCCTAGCTTTGCACCTCCCGAGCGGGCAACGTTCGTCGCGCCAATGTTGCCGCTGCCGGTCATGCGCACGTCCTCACCGCGCACAATGCGGACGATGATCAATCCGAATGGTATTGAGCCTAACAGGTAAGCGATCACGGCTAAGGCGAGATAGATGAGCGTGTTCATGCGGCGTCAGCTCGACTCTATATGAGCGCGAACCTGGCTAACTTGGTGTAAGAGGCACCCTTCGGCGAAAGTTTGCTTTCATACAAGTGAAATTCCGTCGCGCTCATTGTACCGAAGCTCGGGTTCGACTCCGGCAGTGCTGAGCTCACATTTTGGGTCCTGCTTCCTTCTTTGAAGCGCGCCAGCGTCGCATGAGGAGCGAAGGCACGTTTCTCACGCTCGAAGCCCAGAGGGGCTAATGTGTCATCCACGGTTCTCGCCAGGCTGCACAAGTCTGGGCCGGACTCAATGCCGACCCACAACACACGCGGTGATCTCGGATTGGGAAAGACACCGATGTTCTGTAGAGATACTTCGAACTGCGGCGCCTCAATTCCCCGCAACGCTGCTTCAATCGCGCCGCCTTGCTGGTCGGCGACATTGCCGAGAAACTTCAGGGTGATATGCAGTCCTTCTGGCCGGACCCAGCGAGCATTGGTCAATTGTGGCTGCGTGCGGTTCATGAACTCAGTGATGCGCCGCCGAATATCAGCGGAAATCTCGATTGCAACAAACAAGCGCATCTCAGATGAGCTTTCGGCGGACGAGATCGAGTCCGATGAAGCTTGCCCAGAGCCGGATGCGTTCACGGTCTGCCGGCAGTCTTCGCTCAACTACCTCGTGCTCCTTGCCATCGGAAATCGCGATGTACACGAGACCGACGGGCTTCTCGGGAGTGCCACCACTTGGACCTGCAATGCCGGTTATTCCAACTCCGAAAGTCGCTTTGGTTCGCTCGCGGATCCCTTCCGCTAAAGCGAGCGCGACCTCACGGCTCACGGCGCCGTGTTCTGCGATCAACTTTGCAGGAACTCCGGCCAACTTGGTTTTCAACTCGTTCGAATACACGACGGCTCCGCCGAGAAAGTAGCGGGAGCTGCCCGGAACTGATGTGATGCGTTCGGACATCATCCCGCCGGTACAGGACTCAGCCACAGCGAGTGTCTCGCCGCGCATCTGCAGAAAATAGCCGACAATCTGTTCGATCGACTCACCGCCGCTGGAGATGACAGAGTCGTCTAGTTCTTCCTCGAGCTTGTCGGCTAGTTCTTCAACCTGATGCTCAGCTTGCTCCTGCGTACCTGCGCGGCTCTGGAGGTGAACTTCGACTTCGCCACCATGGGCAAGGATTGTGGTCTGCACCTCAGGAACTTTTGTATAGATGGGTGCAATGCGAGCATCACATGCCGACTCACCCATGGCAATTTTTAGAACGCGCTTCGATATGAATTGCGGGGGAAGCACTTCTTTCAGTCTGGGGAAACACTGAGTATCGAAAAGCGGTTTGAGTTCGTGTGGTGGACCAGGAAGAAGCATGACGTAGCGACGGTCACCGTCCCAGTTAGTCTGCAACCATTGTGCGGGCGCAGTTCCATTCGCGTTGCGCAGGAGAATAGCTCCATCCAAGACATCTGCCTGCCGAGTGTTGTTCTCCGGCATCTTCATACGACGTTCCGCAAACCGCTTATACAGCTCAGTGATGATTTGAGGATCACGATGCACCTCGATCCCAAGCGCCTCGGCAACGGACTCCCGGGTGAGATCGTCTTCGGTGGGGCCAAGGCCTCCCATGAAGATCACAATGCTCGCGCGAGCGATGGCAGTGCGCGCGACTGCAACCAGATCGGCGCGTGAGTCGCCCACCACCGTTTTGAAGCGAACTTCCACGCCGAGTTCATTCAGTCTTTCGGTCAGAAAAAGAGAATTTGTGTCTTGGCGAAATGGAGTCAGTAACTCCGAGCCAACGGCTACGATCTCAGCGTTCACTTTGGCAGTATAGCTTTCGGAAGTTCCGGCTCAATCAGGGCAGAAGAGGAAGCCCTTGGATGTTCCACGACAGATGGAACACAGCTGACGTAGTGGCAAGAACGGCAGCGCGGCCAGGCGCGAAGCACAAGCCAACGAGATTCTGACCCGAGACGCAGAGGGTTGCTTGTTTGTCCGGAGTAATGCGCACAATCCCGCGCTTACCAGCGAATGACCCTGTGACGTAGAGGTTTCCGGCGGCGTCGAAAGCCATTCCCTGAGGACGTCCGAGGCCGCGGAAAAACACCGAGCTGTCGCCGTGGGGATCGATGCGATAAATTGCGTCGTAGCTCGACGTTGTGGGGCCGCTGACATAAAGGCTTTGATCTGGACCAAAGGCCAGATGATAGGCGGAGACGCTGGGTTCCAGCGTGGAAAAAACGAATGTCTGGCGATCGCGGGCGATCTTAAATATCGTGCCGCTTCGGTCGCCAACATACAGGTTCTGTTCGCGATCAAAAGCAATACCGGTCGCTACTCCCATTCCTTCAGCATAGGCTGACATCGTTCCGTTCGGAGCCACACGATAGACGGTGCCATTCTGCCGCGACGAGACGTACATCTGTCCTTCGCGATCGAATGCAACGCCATGCGCGTTCATCAACTCAGAGAGGAATGGTTTTACGTGATAGCTGGTGTCGATCTTGTAAATCGAGACAGGTACTTTTTGTCCGCGAGATCCGGAGAAGGTCACGAAGAGATTGCCTTCGTGATCGAGCGCTGGATTAGTCACGGGATGAAGGTTTTCCGCGATGGGTACAGCAACCTTCAGATCGAAGCCGTTGCTGGTTGCCTCATCTGGAATTACGACTACAGGGCCGGAGTTGGCGCCGTCGGGAACCCTGGCGACTACAAAATCGTCGGACGAGATCACCACACCGCCTGGTTCGTCACCGAAGCGTACCCGGGGGCGACGCATCTCTTGAGGACGCAATCCGGTTCCCGATATGCGTACTTCGCCTCCGGGAAGCGCGAACTCTGGAGTGACAGATGTAATATGCGGCTTCCCGTTCAAGCTGTGCTTTCCCCGCAAACGCTCTGAGATTCCCATAGTGGCACAGTCCGGTCCATCGCGTGCTTCAACGGAACCGCCCTTTTTAGAATGCTGGCCAGAACTTCGTTAAGGCAATTAAAACCAGAGCCGCGTAAATGCCGGCTCCAACGTCGTCGAGCATGATACCGATACCCTCCGGTAGGCGCTCAAGTGCTCGCAACGGTGGCGGCTTCAAAATATCGAAGCAACGAAAAAGTATAAGGCTCGCTAGGAGATATTTCCAACGCAGCGGCGCGATGATGAGCGGAATCATCTGTCCGGCGACTTCATCGATCACAACGAAGCCCGGATCTTTGATCCCGCTCTCTCGAGCGACGAGAGTGCTCGCACGGATACCGATCACGGTGACTGTGCATGTGATGACAGCCGCGATAACGGATGGATGACTGTTCGAGATCAGACCGGACAACGTCCACCAGAGGAGTACGGTCGCTATTGACGCCCATGTGCCCGCGCCTCCAGGGAGTCGCCCGATCCCGAAGAAAGTGGCTGCGATCCAGGCCCATCTAGTTCTCGCAGTGAGTGATTCCGGCCTAATGGCGCTTATGCTCATCTTGATCTTGCGTGGAATGCGGCCGTTGCTCGACTTCTTCGAGTAGCTCGGGATCGAGCACAGGGGAGCTGATTCGGTAGCCGCCACTCGCCCACTTACCAAGATCGATCAGCCGACAACGATCGCTGCAGAAAGGAAAGTACTCGTCTGAACGCAGAACGACGTTCTTACAGGTTGGGCAGCGCAGACTGAGAGCTTTCTTGCCGGCCATACTTATATTATGCGCGCCACAAGGTCATAGTCGTGGGCTTCAGTGATCTCGCAGCGATAGAACTCTCCGCGCGCGAGAGATTCATGAGATCCGAAGTCGTTGATGAAGACCTTGCCATCAATCTCGGGAGCGTGCATCGGAGTTCGGCCCTCCCAGAGCAAGGCAGTCTCCTCGGAAGCGCCTTCTACCAGGAGATCGAATTCGCGGCCGATCAGTTGCTTCTTCTTTTTCCTGCTGATGCTTTGCTGAATCCCCATCAGCTTCTTGCGGCGGCGCTCGATTTCCGTGCCAGGAACTTTATCGTGCAATTTGAAAGCCGCAGCGCCATCCTCGTCGGAGTAGCCGAATACTCCCATCCAGTCAAACTCTGCAGCTCGGACAAAGTCGCACAGCTCCGCGAACTCAGGCTCCGTCTCGCCTGGGAATCCAACGATAAAGGAAGTTCTAAGTGTCAGATTGGGAATCATCCGTCGCATCTTTTCGATGCTTTTTAAAAAGATATCGGCTCCGGCCCCTCGCTTCATGCGCTTTAGCGTCGAGGCGGAAGCGTGTTGCAGAGGAACGTCCATGTAGGAGCAAATCTTTTCGTGAGCTGCGATGGTTTCAAGTAACCTGCCTGTGATTTTGTTGGGATACGCATACAGGAACCGAATCCAGCGAAGCTCCTCAATCTCTGCAAGACGAGCCAGCAGCAGTGCCAGACCGTCCTTTATTCCCAGATCTTCCCCGTAGCAGGTCGTGTCCTGCCCAATGAGAGTCAATTCCCTCACGCCGTTGGCGGTGAGGCGGCGTGCCTCAGCGATCACCGATTCGAAGTGGCGCGAGCGAAACATTCCGCGGAGCTGCGGAATAATGCAGAAGCTGCACGGATGGTCGCAACCCTCAGCGATTTTCAGGTACGCCGATGTCTTCCCGGTCGCAAGGAGCCGGGGAGTGCTGTCGTCGTACAGATAGTTTGGAAGATCGGAGATCGCGCCGTCCCAATCGGCACGTGAAAAGCGTCCATTGCTCCGGCGAGCCGTGCCTTCGGGCCGCGAATGCTCCTTGACGGCACTTGGGGCGCGATCGATCAGAATCTTGAAGAGTGAGTTCTCTTGTGTCTCGGCAAACGGAGCAGGCGCGATGCCCGCGGCTTCGATGATCCGCTCAAGCTCTCCCGTGCCAACCACTGCATCGACCTCGGGAATGTTCTTCTGGATCTCAGAGCGGTACCGTTCTACCAGGCAGCCCGCAACGATCAGCTTTTGCGCTCTTCCGGACGCTTTGTGTTGCGCCATCTCGAGAATGGTGTCCACCGATTCCTGTTTCGCAGAATCGATGAACGAACACGTGTTTACGACGATGATGTCGGCTTCGTCGGCGCGAGTGGTAATCTCAGCTCCCGCCTGATTCAAGAGCCCCATCATCACCTCGCTGTCGACCAGGTTCTTCGGACAGCCTAAGCTGACAAAGCCGATCTTCTTCGCAGGTTTAGAGGAACTCGAGTTGGAGCTATTTGAAATAGCCGGAGGGTTCTCAGAGGAAACTTCTACTGGCATGCAATCTCTTTATTTTACCATTCCGGGCTGCATGGCCACACGCCACCCCCGTCACTTCTCCTTTGAGACGGCTTCCACTTCGCGGTACAGCTCCGGAAGCTTCTCTGCGTCATCTGCAGAATGGCCGAATCTCGCGCGCTCGTAATGCGCGGTGAATCGCGCCGCCGGCTCGCGGGCAGGGTGAGAACGGAGGGCTTCCAGGAACTCCTGCGGAGTCTGCGAGGGAGGCTTTCGTATGCCCCGGCGCGACAACAGCTTGAGCAGACGCGTGTACCAGATCGTCGCCGCTGTGTGTGGCTCCAGTGTTGGCTTTTGCGTGATCCTCAACCGGCGAACTAGCCGCAGCGCTCTTGGCCCAACTAGGAGAAGCATCGAGAGCGTTAGTCCACAAGCGAGCCACAGGGTCCAGGCGTCTTGGTGTTGCTGGAAGTGAGTTCGCAATGCGCGCGCACGGCGCACGGAACCTTCATAAAGCGACTGCATGCCGTTGCGAAACAAATCAAGGCGGAGACGGCTTTGGCGAACCAGCATCGAACCCACGACACTCTGGTGTCCAGGGTCGTAGTTCACCACCCAGTCGTGCCAGAACTCCCGCATCGCGTCTGCGTAGAGGTAGAGTCGGCTCCAGGAATCAGGTGAAGTAGAGGATGAGGCCGGTGTGGGATCGAACGTATACCAGCCATAACCAGAAAAGTAGGCCTCAACCCATGAATGCGCATCTTTGGCGCGCACGATGTAGCTTCCGGTCACATCGTTGTACTCCCCACCGCGAAAACCATTCACAGTGCGCGCCGGAATACCGAGCGTGCGGAGCATCACAGCCATCGAAGAAGCGAAGTACTCGCAATGTCCCACCTTACGTTCAAATAGAAAGTTTGCAACCGGATCCTTCGGCGACGTCGATGGCAGCTGTAGCGTGTACCTGTAGCTGGTCGCGAGATATCGTTCAATCGCCACCGCTCTGAGGAATGGTGTGTCCTGACCCGCCGCTACCTGCTCGGCCAGTTGCCTAATGCGCGGATCGAGATTCGATGGAGTCTTCAGATAGACAATCTCGCTCAGCCCCACTTCGGGAGTGGGTGGCAGTTGATCCGGCATCGGAGGGGCAATCTCCGATGTCACGACATAGTCACTAACTGACCGTGAATTGTCGGCATTGAGGATCGAACCGGTAGAGTCGATCCGAATCGCTTGATATCTGCCATTGATCGACTCCGCTTGCGGAAGCACGAAGAAGACGCGCGAGCCAAAAGGTTCCAGCGATACCTTGTACCGCACGCGCTGTCCGCTGCCGGCGAAAAGACGGTGGTTTGATGCCGCGAGCCCCAGAGCCCAGGTGGGGTTCATCGGTTCTGGGGTGATGTTCTCATGCGGAGTGCTCCAACGCCTGCCGTCGAATGTGGTGAATGCCACACCACGCCAGCGGAGATCGTTAGGAACCCTCACGCCGGGCGCGAACTTAACGTGCATCATCACTGCGTTGGACTGCTGGAGTTGTCCAATTTCTCCCAACCTGACTTCTTCGCTGAATCCGGTAGAAAGATCGCCGCGAGAACTCAATGCGCTCAGGTATCCAGCAGAAGCCTTGCGGGGAATGAGGAAGAAAAGTGCGATCGTTCCCAAAACAATACTGATGACCAGCAAAAGGCACGCGCGCACGACTGACCCTGGCAGACGCCGCAGGTCGCGCAGTTCACGCGCTTCGGTGGGGGCCGATGCCGAAGCGCCAATCCAGGATCGTCGCATTTCCATGCTGACAAAGGTTGTCACCGCAAGCAGCACAAAGACACAGAACAGGCCGAAGAACAAAGAGTCGACCGTCAGAACAGCTGCGGCAAGAACCATCCCAAACGACAGCAAAGCCAGGTACACGTAGTCCCGGTCACGATGGATCGAAAAGACCTTCACCATCGCCGCGAACAGCACCATGTGAATTAATGAACCAATGAATGTTTGCGAGATCAGGAAGTAGTCGAGCGCGAAGAAAACGAGATAGATGAGCGTGAAGTAAGTTGTCCACTGCTCGGGAAGAGTTACATCGATTTTCCGAACAAGAAGGTAACCCTTTGCCAGAAGTGCCGAGATGCCGAAGAGCAGCGATAACAGATCAAGCTTGCCAGTTCCTGCCAGGATGGCGAAGCCGGTGAATAGCAGGAAGAACAGCGAAATATCAAAGAAACGCTGAATGACGGGGTGCGCTGCGCGCGTGATGGTTGGCGCGTTGGAAGGCATCGGGTTGGCTCAGTTTACCCCGGAAGTTTCAAGACAAGTAGTTCCTTAAGGACGTCGTTTGCTTGTGTCCCCTCGCCTGCGCGACTCTGCGATTACTCCACCATCTCTGCAACCATTCCCCATGTGATCTAAGGGCGCTTCTCGCGCTGAGAGCCGTGCAGAATGTGAACTTACGTGGATGTTAATATCGAAATGTCAGATGCCGGGTCCCGCGCGATGTAATCCTGTGAACCCCGCCAGGTCCGGAAGGAAGCAACGGTAATGGGCCAGTGCATGTGCAGTGGGCTCCCCGGTGTCTGGCTTCCTTAACGTGGCTTTGCGGACCGTCAGGGCTGTTGTGGCGGCCGACTCACTCCCGGAGAATGGTTTGAAACAGCTTCAGCGGGCCAAGATCAGTGCCCTTGGAACCTACGTTCCTCCCCGACTTCTGACCAACGCAGACCTCGAAAAAATGGTCGAAACCAACGACCAATGGATTCAGGAGCGCACTGGAATTCGCCAGCGCCATCTCGTCGACAAAGGCGTCGCTACTTCGGACATCGCCTGCGAGGCTGCTCGGAAAGCGCTCGCCAATGCTGGAGTCGCGCCCTCCAAAGTTGAGGCCATTATTGTCGGCACAGTGACGCCGGACATGCTGTTTCCATCTACGGCCTGCCTCATTCAGCACAAGCTTGGAGCGCCGGGCGCTTGGGGATTCGACCTGTCTGCCGCGTGTTCCGGGTTCGTGTACGCGCTGCAGGTCGGAGCGCAGCTGATTCAAACTGGCGCGCATAAAAAGGTATTGGTGATCGGAGCCGACGTAATGTCAGCGGTCATCGATTACACCGACCGCGCCACTTGTGTGATCTTTGGTGATGGCGCGGGCGCGGTGCTTCTCGAACCTGCCAAAGATGGTGAGGATGTTGGACTGATCGACTTTCTGCATGAGGTTGATGGGGCTGGCGGATGTTCGCTGTATATGCCCGGAGGCGGAAGCCTCAATCCGGCAACGCACGAAACTATAGATAAGAAGATGCACTTCGTGCACCAGGACGGAGGAGCCGTCTTCAAGTACGCGGTGCGCAAGATGGCGGAGTTCTCGGAAAAAGTCCTTACGCGAAATGGATTCACCGGGGCTGACTTAGCCGCTTTCATTCCTCATCAGGCGAACAAACGCATTATTACTGCGACGGCTGAGCGGTTGGGAATGTCCGAAGACCGCGTGATCATCAACATCGGCGAATACGGCAACACGACAGCAGGCACAATTCCCTTGGCAATGCAGACAGCGCTTGAGGAAGGCAAGCTGAAAAAGGGTGACCTTGTCCTCCTGGCGTCTGTGGGAGCCGGATTTACTGTGGGAGCGACGCTCCTGCGCTGGGCGTACTAGGCGCTGACTTACGCGGCTTTCTTTTCGACCGAATGAAGCATGGGTAATCCTTGTTGTTTCCGGCGCCATAGATAGCCCGCAACCGCGATTCCTCCCAACACGGCAAGACCGATCAGAGTCCAGATGATCGGTCGGGAATATTGCTGCATGGCGTGAATAATCGACTGACCGTATCTCCGACCCAGCCATGCCACAACCCCGTATCGCACGAGCCTTCCCGACGAATATGCGGCAAGGAACTTAGCTCTGGGAACTTTCATTACGCCGGCAGCCAACAAAAAAGGCGAAAGGGGGAATGGTGGCGGCAGGAATGCGGGCACAGCGACGGCTCCGACACCGTATTTCTCACTCCAGCGGTAAATAGTCGCCAGTTTCTTTTCGGGAATGCGTTTCGCTAGGCCTTCTTTTCCGCTCTTGATTCCGATGCGATAAGTGATGTAAGCGCCGAGTGAGGAACCCAGCGTTGCCGCCAGAACATAAATCCACCAGTTGTGCGGTGCGGATCCTACGAGAAGAATTAGCAGCAGATCCAAGCTTCCCGGTGTTGGAACAACAGACGCATCCGCCAGGCCGAGCAGGATTTCGCCGATGGGACCGAGCGCACGCAGCTTTGCCCACACTCCTCCCGCGACGATCAGTTCAAAAAACACGCATGTAACCTGTCTCGTTAGACGCGGCTTTGACCAGTGGAGTTGCGGAAAGCGAGCTCTGGGACCAGCCGCAATTCCGGCGCGGAGGGCAGAATCCCATAGGAGGCCGCAAGGTCAAAGAACAGCTTCATGCCAGAGATGCTCTCTGGGTCAAGATAATAGTGAATATTCTCTTTCAGATAGCTGCGGACAGCTTCTTGGGAGACCGAAAGTCTGGATGACCATTCATCTGCGATTTCCGTGATGTGTTTCAACCCTTCGTCGCGCGATTCGCGGAACAAGTCTGCCACTCGGCTGAGTTCCTCTTCCGGAGCCGCATTCTCGCGGACTGCCCAAAACGCAAAGACAAAAGGCTTTCCTGTGAGATTCCGCCACTCCTCGGCTAAGTCCCAGGTTTGATATCGCGTCCGATCCACCTGTAGTGCGGGATCTCCGATCAACAAAGCCGCGTCGTGTTTCTCTAGCATTGCATCCAGCTTCGGTTCAGCGCGAGCAAAGGTGACTTCCCGATTCTGCATCCGTAGTAAGACTTGAATCAGGGCAGCCGAAGTACGCGAAGACGAGTCCAGAGCTACACTCCGGATTTCGCTCAGTGGTCGCAGGCTGATCAGAAGGATGGAACGGACTGCCCCTCTGCTTGCGATGGCTACGTCGGGAATAACTCGCAGCCCTGGAATGGCTGTGTACGCTGCGACGGGAATAATCCCGATGTCCGCAGCGCCTTTGTCCAGCATCTCCGCGCACCGCGAGGGGATGGTGTAATCGATTTCGAAGTCCTTGCGCAGTTCAAGTGATCCGGAACCATGCTCGAAGTTCCACATCAGCGGAGCCGTGTTTAAGTAACCGATAGCAGAGACGCGAAGCGAGGACATTCATAAAAATACTAACAGGCAAAGAAGGATCGGGTGATCTGGCCATCGGGTCATCGGGTGAAGTGATAGGCGAATTTGATTTTGATTTCTGACTTGTTGACGGTTCGCGAAGACCTAGGAGATGCGCTTGTTACTTCACCCGATCACCCGATGACCAGATCACCCGATCTCTTTATGGCCCGATGACCGTTGGTTTCTTGACACTCGCGCCTTTCTCACTGTATCTTCCGCGTCCAGTTTGCTCAGATGACTGACTCCGCTGCCGTCTCCCGCTCAATTCAACCCGACGTCACCACGCTGCAATGGCTCGCGCTGGTATTGACGCCAGGGATGGGTCCCATTCGGGGACACCGGCTTGTCCAACACTTTGGCGGCGTAGAACGGGTCTTTGTTGCCTCTCTCACTGAGCTTGAGGCGGCGGGACTACCAGCGGCTTCGGCGCAATCTATCGCACTGGGTAAGTCCTCTTCACTGGCCGAAGAAGAGTTCATGAAGGCGCGTGACGCTAGCGCTGAGCTTATTTCGTTCGAGGATCACCGCTATCCAGCGCGGCTCAAGGAAATCTACGATCCACCTCTGGTGCTGTACGTACGCGGAAATGCTGAGCTGTTGAGTGAATCGGGATTGGGCGTAGTTGGAACCCGTCATCCGACACCATACGGAATGGGTATGGCGGAGCGTTTATCGAACGATCTTGCGTCGCGCGGGCTGGTCATTGTCAGCGGCATGGCTCGCGGGGTGGACACTCACGCCCATCGTGGAGCTCTCAACGGCAAAGGTAAGACCGTCGCGGTCTGGGGGACGGGAATTGACGTTCCGTATCCGCGCGACAACAGGCGAATCGCAGAGGGAATTGTTGCTGCGGGAGGAACTCTGGTTTCTGAGTTCCCAGTTGGAACGTTCGCGGCACCGCAGAACTTCCCGATTCGGAATCGAATTATAAGCGGATTATCCCTGGGCGTCCTTGTAGTAGAAGCTGGCGAATACAGCGGGACGCGCATAACCGCTCGCTGCGCTTTGGAGCAGGGCCGAGACATTTTTGCAGTTCCAGGCAATGTCACCAATAGAAACTCGTGGGGGCCTAACACTTTGATAAAGCAAGGCGCTAAGCTCACTGCGACATGGGAGGACGTCTGGGAAGAGCTGCCTGCCGACGTGAAGCTGCAACTCGAAGCAAATTGGCGGGTTGAATCCCCCGAGCCTACTGAAGCATCTCTATTCGCGGATTCGAAACTGTCGCCGCACGAAAAGCGCATTTACGCGCTGCTGAAGCCCGACGAGGCCACCCAGCTGGATGTCATCATTGAAAAGCTGGAGGGAGAGATCTCCTCATCGGAGATTTTTTCCGCACTGTTTGAGCTAGAACTGGCGGGAAAGATTAAGCCGCTTCCAGGCAAAAATTACGTTAAGACATTTTGACCGGTTAGCCGGTACGTTTCGGCTTGTGATAGTTTCGCAACAGACTTTGCGTTAAGGGAACGAACATTGTCCAAAGCTTTAGTCATCGTTGAGTCGCCGGCCAAGGCGAAAACGATCAACAAATATCTCGGCAAGGATTTCGACGTCGAAGCCTCGCTCGGCCACGTTAAAGATCTGCCGAAGAGCAAAATCGGTATCGATTTCGATAACGACTTCGAGGCCGAGTACATTGTCATTCCCGGTAAAGAAAAGGTTCTGACGAACCTGAAGAAGAAGGCGAAAACCGCCTCGGCGATCTATCTCGCTCCTGATCCTGACCGAGAAGGCGAAGCCATCGCTGCGCATTTGTATGAGGAACTTGGCGAATCCAAGCCGAAGAAGAAGCGCGGTGGCGGCATTCCAATTCACCGTGTGACCTTCAACGAAATCACTTCGAAGGCGGTCAAGGCTGCGTTTGAGCATCCCCGCGAGATCGACTGGAACTTAGTAGACGCGCAACAGACTCGTCGCGTGTTGGATCGCATCGTCGGCTACCAGATCTCGCCGCTGCTGTGGGACAAGGTTCGCCGTGGGCTCTCAGCAGGTCGCGTGCAGACCGTCGCGTTGCGTCTCATCGTGGAACGCGAGCGCGACATCAAGGCGTTCGAGAAAAAGGAATACTGGACGATTGACGCGCACTTATCGAAGCCGCCGGCTTTCGATGCGCGCTTCACCGGAATTGGCGCTGAGAAGACCGAGGTTCCGAACGGGGAAGAGTCCGAAAGGATCACAAACGCGCTGCGTCAGGCGCAGTGGAGCGTGCGTTCTGTTGAGAAGAAGGAACGCCGTCGCAGTGCGACGCCGCCATTCACTACAAGCAAATTCCAGCAGGACGCCTCGCGCAAGCTGCGTTTTAGCGTGAAGCGCGCCATGATGATTGCGCAACGTTTGTATGAAGGCGTGGAACTCGGCGACGAAGGATCGGTGGGCCTGATCACGTACATGCGTACCGATTCCACGCGTGTTGCCCAGGACGCGCTCGACGAAGTCCGCGAATTCATCGGTTCGAACTTTGGCAAGGAATTTCTCCCGGAGTCGCCCAACATTTACAAATCGAAGAAGGACGCGCAGGAAGCGCACGAAGCGATTCGTCCAACCTCTGCACTCCGTCATCCCGATTCGGTAAAGCAGTATCTGCAAGAGGATGAGTTCAAGGTCTACAAACTTATTTGGCAGCGTTTTGTGGCATCACAGATGTTGCCTGCCGTCTTCGATCAGACATCGGTTGACATCGATGCCGTCTCCGATCGTACTTACAACTTCCGCGTAACCGGTTCTGTGCTCAAGTTCGAGGGCTTCCTCAAGGTCTATGAGGAATCGAAAGAGGGCAAAGATGAAGACGATGAGGCGCTCAAACACAAACTGCCACCGCTGGAAGAAGGTCAGAAGCTTACGCTGAAGGAATTGAAGCCGGAGCAGCATTTCACGGAACCCCCGCCGCGCTACAACGAAGCGTCGTTGGTAAAGGAACTGGAAGAGCGTGGTATCGGCCGTCCATCGACATATGCGGCGATTATTGGCACGATCCAGGAGCGCCAGTACGTTCAGAAGATTGGCGGCAAGTTCATTCCAACAGAGATCGGCCTGGTTGTTACCGATCTGCTGGTGAAGAACTTCGCCGAAATCTTCGATCCGGCGTACACGGCTCGCCTCGAAGAGGAACTCGACGAGATCGAAGAGGGCAAAGAAAAGTGGACCGACGCGATGTCGGAGTTCTACAAGCGCTTCCAGAAGGACCTGAAGTACGCGCAAAAGCACATGGAAAATGTGAAGCGCATGGAGAAGCCCACGGACGAGAAGTGCGAGCGCTGCGGCTCTCCGCTCGTCCTCAAGTGGGGCAAGTTCGGGTCATTCTTCGCTTGCAGCGCTTACGACAAGGACGATCCCAATAGCTGCACGTTTACCAAAGAGAACGTAATTGATTTGCCCGATCTCGAGAATGCCGACCTGCAGGAAACCACGCAGGAGGAATACTGCGAGAACTGCGGACGCACAATGGTCCTGAAGCGCGGCCGTTTTGGTCAATTCATGGCTTGCACCGGATATCCAGAGTGCAAAACTACGCGGCGCCTCGATCAGGGCAAGAAGGTTCCGGATGTTCCGCTCGAGGAGATCTGCCCAAAATGCGGTCGCAACATGGTGCTGCGTCATGGACGTTATGGCGAGTTTGTGTCCTGCAGCGGATATCCCGAATGCAAGTACGTGAAGCAGAACTTCATTGGAGTGAGCTGCCCGCTATGCGCCGCAGAAGGACGCAAAGACGGCGAGTTGGTGGAGAAGAAAGCCCGTCGCCGCGGCAACATCTTCTACGGCTGCTCGAACTATCCCAACTGCGAGTTCACGTCGGCGTACAAGCCTGTCGCCGAGCAATGTCCCGAGTGCGGCAGCCCGTATCTGCTGGAGAAGAATCTGAAAGCAGGCACCTTCCTGGTGTGCCCAAACAACAAGCGCACTGCCGCAGAGGAAGAAGAGCCTCAACCCAAGCGTAAGAAAAAGCCGACAAAGGCCAAGGGCGAAGCTGCCGCTGAAACCGCTGCGGCTCCAGTAGTGAAATGCGATTACTCCAAGCAGATCGCTACAAAAGAACCGGTGGCAGTCGCATAGCTCTTCTCATGTCTGGGTGCCCTCTAGGGCAATTTTGTACCAGTCAAAAGTCCAAAGATGAGCATCCGGCGGAGCTGAAATCGGTTAGGATAGCGGCCTCCATCCATTTCAAAGGAGTTCCGCAATGGCTGATCAGACTCTCTCTCCAGGTATGACCAACAAGGCAACGCACGGCGACGTGGACATTATCTTGCGCCTGTACCAAATGCGTTGCGATCCGGTGATGCGCGACGCCCGCAAGTTCATGACATTCGAATTTTGGCCTAACAGTTTCGAAGAGCTCGGCAAAGTGTTCGCAGCCGGAGGAAAAGAATTCGCTTATTTCCGCCAGGTGACCTCCTATTGGGACATGGCGATGTCTTTCGTTGCACGGGGCGCGCTCGATCAACATCTGTTTCTGGACAACTGCAACGAAATGATCTTCAACTACGTGAAGCTAAAACCGTTTCTACCGGCGTTGCGCGAGAACATCAGCCCGATGTTCTGGAAACGAATCGAAGATTTCCTAACCAGCTCGCCCGAGGCGCAGCAGAAGGTTGAGAACATCACGCGGAACGTTGAGCGTGTTCGCGAGCAAAGAAAGAAAGCCACAGCCGCAGCCTGACCCCAAAAGACAACACGAAGGTCACGAAGGCCAGAAAGCGAGAGGTCACGACTTTGACCTCTCGTTACTTCGTGCCTTTCGTAAGCACTTTGTGTCCTTCGTGTTCGCTCTTCTCAGGGCTGCCCTCCCCGCGTGGCGCCTCCCGGTGGTAATATCCAAGGTTCCTTCCAACCTCACTTCTGAGGAGGCAGTATGGCAACAGCAACTCCGCTGCAGATGCAGGATGCAGTCAGTCAATTTTTAGCAACCCCGAGAAAACTTCTGATCGACGGCAGGTGGGTCGCTGCTTCGTCGGGTAAGACCTTCGATTCCATCGATCCCGCAACAGGTGAAGTGCTGGCCCGAGTGGCCGAGGGCGACAAGGCTGATATTGACCTCGCCGTGAAGGCAGCGCGCCGGGCCTTTGAGTCCGGTCCGTGGGCAAAAATGTCAGCCAGTGAGCGTGGTCGCATCATCTGGAAGATCGCCGACCTGCTCGAACAACACACCGAAGAACTCGCAGAACTCGAAACCCTCGACAACGGCAAACCAATCTCAGTCTCGCGCGTTGCCGATGTTCCGCTCGCCGTGGATCTGTTTCGCTACATGGCGGGATGGTCGACCAAGATCGAGGGCAGCACGATTCCCGTTGCGGGACCGTTCTTCGCCTACACCCGACGCGAGCCCATCGGCGTAGTTGGACAGATCATCCCATGGAATTTTCCGCTGCTGATGGCGGCGTGGAAACTGGGACCTGCGCTCGCGACCGGATGCACCATCGTTCTGAAACCCGCCGAGCAGACTCCGCTCTCCGCTCTGCGATTGGGTGAGCTGGCGTTGGAGGCTGGTCTTCCGCCGGGCGTGTTGAACATTGTGACCGGGTTCGGCGAAACGGCTGGCGCCGCGCTGGCAGCGCATCCCGACGTGGACAAGATCGCCTTTACCGGCTCAACCGAAGTCGGCAAGCTCATTGTTCATGCCGCAGCGGGAAATCTTAAAAAGGTAACGCTGGAGCTGGGCGGCAAGTCGCCGAACATCGTCTTCGACGATGCCGACGTGAACAAGGCGACTGCTGGCGCTGCCAACGCGATCTTCTTCAACCACGGACAATGCTGCTGCGCAGGTTCCCGTCTCTTTGTGGAAGACAAAATCTTCGACAAAGTGGTTGAGGGCATATCGGAGTCAGCAAAGAAGATCCGGGTAGGTCCGGGCATGAATCCCGATACTCAGATGGGGCCACTCGTGTCGGACGAACAGTTCCGGCGCGTGTGCGGCTACATGGAGGCCGGCCTGAACGAAGGCGCAAAGGCCGTAGTTGGCGGCAAAAAAGTTGGCAACCGTGGTTACTTTGTGGAGCCGACTGTTCTGGTCAACACGAATCCCAAAATGAAAGTCGTGCAGGAGGAGATCTTCGGGCCGGTGGTTACCGCGATGCCTTTCAAGAGCGTCGATGAGATCGCCACCGAAGCCAATAACACCAGCTATGGGCTCGCCGCAGGAATCTGGACCAAGGACATCGCTAAGGCCCACTCCCTTGCCAACAAGCTCAAAGCGGGCACCGTGTGGATCAACTGCTACAACGTCTTTGACGCGGCCATGCCCTTCGGCGGCTACAAGCAGTCCGGGTGGGGCCGCGAGATGGGTAAGGAGGCGCTAGAGCTCTACACGGAGACGAAAGCGGTTTGCGTGAAGATCTAGCTGAAAACTGATTCTAAGAATAGGAAGGCCGGAGAACTGTTCTCCGGCCTCTTTGTTTGCCTGCTCGCCAGACTGCTTGTACTCCGATGCCCCTGCAGGACTGGCAAGTAGTCACAGAATGACAAAATTGGCTCAAGGGCTAACCAGGCCATGACATCGGTTTACACCTTGTGATAACGTACTACTTTGCGCCATGAAGCACTTGCAACAAAACAGTGGCAACGTCGATGAGCTCTCAGCGAAGGAGCGCGCGATCTATTCGCGTCTTGATCCGGCCCTGGTGCCGCAACACATCGCCATCATCATGGATGGTAATGGGCGGTGGGCAAACCGGCGACATCTGCCTCGGTTTGTCGGACACCGCAGTGGCGTCCAAACGGTGCGCGGTGTCGTTGAGACAGCGGCACGGATCGGCTTGTCCTACCTAACGCTTTATGCATTCTCCGCCGAGAACTGGAAGCGCCGCCCACGCACTGAAGTCGATTTTTTGATGCAGTTGTTGCGCCAGTATTTGAAGCAGGAAGTTCCGCGCCTCAATCGAAACAATGTACGACTCACGTACATCGGTCGCATTCACGAGTTGCCGGAAAGTGTCCAGGAACGTTTGAAGTGGGCGGAAGAGGCGACGGCCGGCAACACCAGTATGGTTTTGACTCTTGCGCTGAACTACGGCGCACGCGCCGAGATCGTGGATGCCTTCCGGTCGATCATCACTGCAGCGAAGAATAACGGCGGCATCGATCACCTGGACATTACTGAAGATATTGTGAGTCGCCACCTATACGGCGCCTTGCCCGATCCTGATTTGGTGATTCGCACCAGCGGCGAATTGCGCGTAAGCAACTTTCTGCTGTGGCAGATCGCGTATGCCGAAATCTATGTAACTGGCAAATTATGGCCGGATTTCGAAGGCGTTGACCTTCTCGAGGCTATCGCCGACTACCAGCGTCGTGATCGACGTTATGGCGGACTCAGCACTCCTTCCAACGGACACGGAACGCGAGCGTCCCGCAACGGTGCTGGACGCGACCACCCGTTGATCGACATCGCCGTCGCGCACAAGTAGACACTGATCAAGCACTTTCGCCTCCCTGCGCGGGATGATTTAATCCATCCAATGCAGCGCGTTCTTACGGCAATCATCCTCATTCCGCTTGTGGTACTGGCAGTTTTCAAGGCGCCGTTTTGGCTTTATGCAGTCATTATTGCCATCTTGGCCCTGCTCTGCCTAGCGGAGTACTTAGACATTGCTGCGGGTCACAATCTGAAGCCGCAGCGAACGCTGACGTACATCGCGGTATTAGCCGTGCTCGGCGAATACTATCTCTCGATCGCCATTCGAGGATTGCGTCCCACCGGATCCAGCGGATGGCAAATGCTGCGCGATCCTTTTGTTCAGTACGAAAGCCTTCTCGTCCTCGTAAGCCTCACGCCGTTCGTATTGCTGGTAGCTGCGCTGAAAACAGAAGACCTGCGGCAAGCACTTCCCTCTGCAGCCGTCTCATTTCTTGCTGTTCCCTATATCGGGATCACTCTGGGGTTCCTGCTATTCACGCGCGGACTGATTCCAGATGGAGCCTTGGCGGTTTTCTATTTGCTGTTGGTCGTATGGGCGGGCGATATTTTCGCGTACTACGTAGGGCGCGCGATTGGGCGACATCGCCTGGCGCCGCGGATTAGTCCCGGAAAATCATGGGAGGGCACAGCCGCCTCGATAATCGGAAGTATGATCGTCGGAGGCTTAATTCTGGTTTATAACCGTCCCATTGCAGAGCGGCTGTACGACTGGAAATTGCTTGCTGGGCAAAGTGTTCTGTCGGGAAGACCAACTCCCGAGCCCAATGCGATCTGGATGGCAATCTTGGTTTCAGCTTCAATCAACATCGCCGCTCAGTTTGGGGATCTAGTGGAGTCGATGATGAAGCGCGGTGCCGACATTAAAGATTCCGGGAAACTGCTTCCAGGACATGGCGGCGTCCTCGATCGAGTGGATGCTCTGCTGCTGGCATCCCCTGTGCTGTGGTACTATTCTTCTTTCCGCCTAGTTCATTTCTAAGACGTGAGTAATTCTCTCAACCCAGCTTCTCTGCTGGAAGCTTCTCCCGATTCCAAGCGCCGGATAGCCATTCTCGGTTCGACTGGCTCGATCGGCATGAGCACGCTGAAAATCGTCGAAGCCTATCCGCAACGCTTCAGCGTGACCTCGTTAGCGGCCGGTAGCAACGTTGATGTTGCTCTTGACCAATGTTGCAGGTGGAGACCCAAGCTGGTCTCCATGGCCACAGAGGAACGTGCGGCAGAGCTGCAAAGCAGGCTTGAGGCGTCTGGTGTACGGATTCCAGTTTGCTCTGGAGCAACTGGCGCGGTTCAGGTTGCGACCCACGCCGATGCAAATTTCGTAGTGAGTGCTATCGTTGGCGTGGCGGGTCTGGAAGCCACATTCGAAGCGGTACGAGCAGGAAAATGGGTTGGCTTAGCCAACAAAGAATGCCTCGTAGCCGCGGGAGAGTTAATCACCGCGGAAGCGCGTCGCCAGGGCAAACCCCTTCTCCCGATTGATAGTGAACACAATGCCGTCCATCAATGCATGCGTGGCGGCACTCTTGATGAAGTAACGGCGGTGTGGCTTACCGCATCGGGCGGTCCATTTCTGAATACGCCGAAATCCGAATTCAGCCGTATCACGGTGCAGCAGGCGCTGAATCATCCCACGTGGAAGATGGGAAAGCGCATCACCATCGATTCAGCAACTTTGATGAACAAGGGCTTTGAAGTCATCGAAGCCTGCCGGCTCTTCAATCTGCCGCCTGACCGGGTTAAGGTGATCGTCCATCCGCAGTCGACGATTCACTCTTTAGTGGAATTCCGCGACGGCAGCATCCTTGCTCAACTGTCCGTGACCGACATGCGGCTTCCGATCCTGTATGCCCTCACTTATCCAGAGCGGCTGGAATCAGAGTTGAAGTTCGATTTAACGAGTTTGAAGAAGCTCGATTTCTCCCAACCGGATACGGAGAAATTCCCTTGCCTGAACCTGGCGTACGAGGCTGCTCAGGCGGGGGGAGCCAAGGCGATTGCTCTCAATGCAGCTGACGAGGTTGCGGTTGCAGCATTTTTGGATGGCGTGATCGGCTTTGAGGGCATTCCCAAGACAATAAAAAGGGTGCTGGACGAAACTACTCCGGCGCATCCTGAATCTATTAAGAAAGTGCTACAGATTGATGCCGAAGCAAGGGCCTTTGCTGCTGAGGTAACAGGGCTGGAAAGGCCGTCCGTCCCTGCTTTGGGGGTGTACACTCATTAAGCTTCGGCCCATTGGAATCACTGAAATCACAAGATGCAATCTTTGACCAATTTTCTTGTAAGTACCGCGTATGCGGTCGTGGCGGTCGCGTTCGTGCTCGGGGTAATGATCCTGGTGCATGAGTTCGGCCACTATGCTGTAGCGAAGCTGTGCGGCGTTCGCGTTGACGTGTTCTCCCTGGGATTCGGGAAGCGCTTGTTCGGCTTCCGGCGCGGCGATACCGATTATCGGGTTAGCGCTCTACCGTTAGGGGGCTACGTCAAGATGGCCGGCGAGAATCCGATGGACGCTCGCACGGGAGATCCGGGCGAATTTGTCTCGCATCCGCGCTGGCAAAGGCTGCTGATTGCCGTAGCTGGCCCCATGATGAACATTCTTTTAGCGGTCGGAATCGTGACTGGCGTGTTCATGTTTCACTACTCGCACGACTGGTATCTCGACCAGCCAACACAGGTCGGATGGGTAGAGGAGAACTCTCCTGCTGCAAAGGCAGGCCTGAAGCCGGGCGATATGATCACGCAGATCGACGGCGTCTCGAACCCTCTGTGGGAAGACACCAAAGCCAAGATCACGATTAGCCCACAACAGGCGCTCCCAATCACTCTGAAACGTGGGGACCAGACTATCTCCACGACACTCACGCCCGACATTTATGGTCCGAGCCGGGCCGGAGAAGCTGGTCTTGAGCCTGCTGCCGGAATCACAGTAGAGGCGATGGAAGAGAACATGCCTGCGTATAAGGCTGGCATCCGCAAGGGAGACGAGATACTCGCGATCAACGGGACCGCGCTGCACTCAATTGGAGAGTTGACTCACTACCTGCAGCAGGACAAAGGCAAGCCGGTTGAGATGACCGTTTTGCACGATGGCAAGCCGAACAAATACCAAATGACTCCAGTGCTCGCTCCAAATGGGGAAGGCGCACAACGCTACCGGATAGGATTTTCGCCCGGAGTGCGGCAGCACATTGACAGGCTGACGTTCGTGCAAGCACTGAACCGATCGATCGAGACGAACAAGAAGTATGCATTCTTGCTGGTTGAACTCGTCGAGAAGATGGTGCAGCGCAAGGTCTCTGTAAAAATGATGAGCGGGCCTATCGATATCGCGAAGGTATCGGGCGAAGCCGCTCGCGAGCCCGGATGGACTCCGCTTCTTCTTCTGATGGCTGGTATCAGTCTCAATCTCGGAATCTTCAACCTGTTTCCGATTCCGATCCTCGACGGCGGCGTGATCCTGCTCTTGCTCATCGAGGGCTTGATGCGGCGCGACATCAGTTTGCACATCAAGGAACGAATCTATCAAGCTGCGTTCGTCTTCCTGGTCCTGTTCGCCGCGATGGTGATCTTCAACGACATCACGAAAACGCTTCCCGGATTATCAAAACTGCTCCCGTAGGCGTCTTAAAGTTGAGAGCCGGAAACCGGTCTTCCAAAGACCGGTTTTTGTTTTTGAATTTCGAACTGATCGCCCGCATTCACGCAGGCATAACGATGGTGTATGTCCTTAGTAACTAAGTAGTTTTCCTTCTTCCGTTTGCAGTCTTTCTGCGTTGACAATAAATGTCACCTCTCACATTCTGCGGCTAATTACCGAATCTGTGAAGGTATTCGTTGCGCGAGAGCGTGCGACGATCAGCCGAAACTGTGCAGTTGCTGTCGCGTGGCCCATTCAATTTTGGGAAATGCTGAGACCGGAATCAATCCGGTCCCCGGGGAAGCGAACGTATGTCTCAACGACTGGGCGATCTGCTGGTGCGGGAAAAGGTCATTAACCATGACCAACTGACACAAGCGCTCAGGAAGCAAAAGGAAAGTGGCGGCCGACTTGGGTCGGTACTCGTCAAGATGGGTTTGCTGACGGACGAGGAAGTCACAAACTTTCTCAGCCGGCAGTACGGCGTTCCTGCCATCAATCTGCAGTTTTTCGAAATCGATCCTAATGTCATAAAGCTCATTCCGCAGGAAACCGCGCGCAAGCATCAGATTCTTCCGCTCAGCCGAGTCGGCGCATCGCTCACCATCGCAATGGTGGACCCGACCAACGTCTTCGCCATGGACGATATCAAGTTCATGACCGGGTTCAACATTGAACCAGTCGTCGCGTCCGAGAGCGCCATCATGGACCGCATCGAGCAGGCTTACGCGCTGCCCGAGGCGGAGCAGGAGAATCTGGACGACATCATCAACTCAATGGGCGAGGAGGCCGAACTTGAGCTGCAGGCCGACGCCGAAGAGCTAAACGCCTCTGACCTGGAGAAGAGCGCAGAAGAAGCGCCGATTGTAAAGCTAGTAAACCTGATCCTTACCGACGCGGTAAAGCGAGGTGCCAGCGATATTCACATTGAGCCCTACGAGAGGGAGTATCGAGTTCGGTTTCGTATTGACGGTGTGCTGCAGAACATCATGCAGCCTCCGTTGAAGCTGAAGGATGCAATCACTTCGCGTATCAAGATCATGTCGAAGCTTGATATCAGCGAGAAGCGCCTGCCACAAGACGGACGCATCATGCTGAAGATGAACCTCAATGGTCGCAAAAAGCAGCTCGACTTTCGCGTGAACTGCCTGCCGACGCTCTGGGGCGAGAAGATCGTTCTTCGTCTGCTCGATAAAGAGAACTTGCGTCTCGATATGACTAAGCTTGGCTTCGAGCCGGAGTCGCTCGAGAAGTTTCAGAAGGCTGTACTGAAGCCTTATGGCATGGTGCTGGTGACCGGTCCCACCGGTTCTGGCAAAACCAACACGCTCTACTCCGCGATTTCACTTCTCAACAAGCCTGACACGAACATCATGACCGCGGAGGATCCGGTCGAGTTTCAGCTTGCTGGTGTGAACCAAGTGCAGATGAAGGAAGCGATTGGACTGAACTTCGCTGCTGCCCTGCGAGCTTTCTTGCGTCAGGATCCCAACACGATTCTGGTGGGCGAGATTCGTGACTTCGAGACTGCGGAAATTGCCATTAAGGCAGCTCTCACTGGCCACCTGGTACTCTCGACGTTGCATACGAACGGCGCTCCCGAAACCATCAGCCGACTGATGAACATGGGCATTGAGCCTTTCCTGGTTGCGACCGCCGTGCACCTGATTGTCGCCCAGCGACTCATCCGTCGCATTTGCGCTAATTGCATCGAGCCGGTGGAGATGAATCCGCAGGCTTTACTTGATGCCGGCTTCACGCCCGAGCAACTGAAGACCGCAAAAGTATCGAAGGGGAAGGGTTGCTCGGTTTGCAACAACAGTGGATACAAAGGACGCGCCGGCCTTTACGAAGTAATGGTGATCGACGACGAGATTCGCGAGTTGATTCTGGTCGGCGCATCTGCCGTGGAATTGAAGAAGAAGGCGATGGAGCGCGGCATGATTACGCTTCGCGGCAGCGGCTTGCGAAAGGTGGCGGATGGTGTCACCACGATGGAAGAGGTTGCTCGCGAAACCGTGCACTAAAAGTAGCAGCGGCTAGCTCGCGCGAATTGAATTTCGCGCAGTAAGGAACAAACCTATCGAGGCAGAGCTCGAACAGAGGAACGAATGACTGCGACGCTAAGCGATTTGTTAAAGAAGATGTTGGAGATGAGCGGAAGCGACCTGCATATCTCCACAAACTCCCCACCGCAGGTGCGAGTACACGGGCACCTTCAGCCGCTGGATATGCCCATGCTTACGCCATCAGAAACCAAACAACTGGCCTATAGCGTGTTGACGGACGCGCAGAAGCACCGCTTTGAAGAGAATCTCGAACTCGATTTCTCATTCGGTTTGAAGGGACTGGCACGCTTCCGCGGCAATCTTTTCAATCAGCGTGGTGCTACAGGCGCTGTTTTTCGTGTGATCCCGTTCGAGATCAGGTCGTTTCAGCAGCTCAATCTTCCCCCGATCGTGGCTAAGCTATGCGAGAAGCCCCGGGGACTCATCCTAGTTACGGGCCCTACAGGTTCTGGAAAGTCGACGACGCTTGCAGCCATGATCGACAAGATCAACACCGAGCGTCACGATCACATCATCACGATCGAAGACCCGATTGAGTTCGTTCACCAGAACAAGAATTGCCTGGTAAATCAGCGCGAAGTGCACTCGGATACGAAGTCATTCAGCGACGCTCTGCGTGCCGCGCTTCGTGAAGACCCGGATGTTGTACTGATCGGTGAGATGCGCGACCTTGAAACGATTGAGTCCGCGCTGCGCATCGCCGAGACGGGCCACCTCACTTTCGGCACCTTGCACACGAACTCGGCCGCTTCCACGATTAACCGTGTAATCGACGTTTTCCCGTCGCACCAGCAATCCCAGATTCGGGCCCAGCTATCGCTCGTGCTCGAGGGTGTTCTTTGCCAATCACTATTGTCGAAGATCGGCGGTCAGGGACGAGCCTGTGCGATGGAAATTCTCGTCCCGAATGCGGCAGTCCGCAACCTGATCCGCGAAGACAAGATTCACCAGATTTATTCGGCCATGCAGTCTGGTCAGGATAAGTACGGAATGCAAACGTTCAACCAGTCGTTGGCGAGCTTGTATTTCAGCAAGCAGATTTCACTCGAGACGGCCCTGCTGCGTTCGTCAATGCCTGACGAGCTGCAGGAGATGATTAATCGCGGTCAGGCGGCGGTGGGCGCAAAGGCAGCTCCGGCCGCAGGACGCAAATAACAAATTGACCAGGAGTTAGGCCTGGTGAAACGAAACGCAGGAGATAGCGATGCCGATCTATAAATTCTCAGGAGTCGATGCTTCCGGAACCAAAGTCGCCGGTGAGCGGGAGGCTACGAACAAGCAGGTGCTCCAGGCGAACTTGCGCAAAGAGCGCATTGCCAACATTGTTGTCAAGGAAAAAGGCAAGGAGTTCACGCTTCCCACGCTCGGTTCCGGCAAGGTCCCAGTCAAGGACATCGCCATATTCTTCCGGCAGTTTTCGGTAATGATTGACGCCGGCTTGCCCCTCGTGCAATGCCTCGAAATCCTGGCGGCTAATCAGGAGAACCCGGCTTTCCAGAAGTCGCTCACTGGAGTTCGGGTGACGGTAGAAGGTGGCTCGACTCTCGCCAATGCGATGCGCCAATACCCGAAGGTATTTGATGACCTGACCACGAACATGGTCGAGGCTGGGGAAACTGGCGGTATTCTCGACGTCATTCTTCAGCGTTTGGCTACTTATGTGGAGAAGGCCGTAAAACTGAAGTCAGCAGTAAAGTCAGCTTTGATCTACCCCGTGTCGGTTATCAGCATCGCGGTATTAGTCGTGGGCGCGCTGCTCAAGTTCGTCGTTCCAATTTTTGAGAAACTTTTCGCAGGACTGGGCGTAGATCTGCCACTACCAACACGAATCGTGATTAGCTTCAGCCAGTTTGTGCAGAACTTCTGGTGGGTTGCGATCGTAGGTCTGATCGCCGCGATTTTTGGCATCAAGCAAGTGCGAAAGGATAAAAAAGGCAAGTACATCACTGATAATCTTCTGCTCAAATTACCTGTCGTCGGAGCGCTACTACGCAAAATTGCAGTCGCCCGATTTACGCGAACCCTCGGTACCCTGATCACTTCCGGCGTGCCCATCCTCGAAGGACTTTCGATTACTGCGCGTACGTCTGGCAACGCGGTTCTTGAAGAGGCGTTGTTAAAAGTTCGTAAGGCAATCGAGGAGGGACGTACCATCGTTGATCCGCTGAAAGAATGCGGTGTATTCCCAAACATGGTGACGCAGATGATCGGCGTCGGTGAAGCGACTGGTGCGATGGACAATATGCTGCAGAAGATCGCAGACTTCTATGAGGATGAGGTGGATGCGGCCACGAAGGATTTGCTGACAATGCTGGAACCGCTGATGATCGCTTTCCTGGGCGTCGCAGTCGGCGGCATCGTCATCTCACTGTATATGCCGCTCTTCTCTATGATCGCGAAGCTTTCAGGCTAGTCAACTTAGGGCAGAGGCGGGAAGAACCCGTCTCTGCCCGAGATTTTGTTGTTCTGTTTGGGCAGAAAATCTGTGCATAGCCACGGCCCCTCGATCGTTCATTCTTAAACTCCACATGCGTACCTTCGACGAACGAACGTGGTTAAGCTGGCTGGTGAAGGTGAGGATCATCATCATCACCTTCCTGCTGGGCATCGGACTCGCCATTATTCGGCTCACTCACACGAATGTCTCGGAGTGGGCGTTCGTCAGCCTCATCCTGTTGTGGTATACCGTCGGAGTCTTCTTCCTGCTGCTGCAGTCGGTCTGGGAAGATTACAAGTTGCAAGCGCGCATTCAGGTCATCAGCGATCTCGCTCTGACGACCGCAGTTATCTACATCACCGGCGGAATTGATACTTCCTTCAACTTCCTCTACCCGCTTGTAATCATTGTCGCCAGCATTCTGCTGCCGCGTTGGTGGGCGTATCTGACCGCGGCGTTTTCCTTTATCGCGTTCGGCGCAATCCTTGATCTCTCGTTCTACCAGATCATTCGATCGTTTTCGGTCTCCCGCCCAGACTTAAAGTCGGTACAGCTTGTCGTCGGCGTCAACTTTTTCGCATACATGGCGATTGCATATCTCGCGAGCAATCTAAGCGCGAAGCTGCGACAGGTGGGCGTCGAGCTACACGTGAAGAGTGACGAGCTTCAAGATCTGCAAGTGATGCAGGAGAACATTCTGCATTCAATGCGTGGCGGGCTAATCACAACCGATCTCGAAGGGCACATCAGTCTGGTGAACCAGCCAGGTCTGAATTTTCTTGGGCGCACATTGAGTGACATGCTGGGCACTCACATCTCATCAGTCTTCATTGATCCGATGCCTGAAGCGGACTCTTACCCGGTGCAGGACGAGTTGCGTGCTGCCACTCCAGATGGAGAAAAGATCTTTGGTCTCACTGTGACGCCCCTCACGATTCACGATGGTGAAGTCGTAGGCTTTGTTTACACCTTCGCGGACCTCACAGAGGTACGGCGACTGGAAAACGAGATTCGCCAGCGCGATCGTCTTGCCGCTATCGGACGCCTCGCAGCAGGCATTGCTCACGAAATTCGTAATCCTCTCTCGTCGATCGCAGGCTCGGTTCAAGTACTCTCGACGATGGCGACGTTGAATGAAGAACAGCAAGTCTTGGTCGACATCGTGCGTCGCGAGTCAGAGCGGTTGAACAACATCATCTCTGACTTTCTTTCGTACTCTCGTGAGAAGAACTACAAGTTCGCGCAACACGACCTGCTGCTTTTACTGGACGACACCTTGCGGCTTATGGAAAACCGGCCATCGCGTGATACTGCCGAGTACCGGTTGGTTCGCAACTTCGAGGTCCGTGAAGCCTTGTCAATGGTTGACACTGACCGCCTCAAGCAGGTCTTCTGGAATTTGTGCGATAACGCATTTCGGGCGATGCCCAATGGAGGTTCCCTCAAAGTAAGTCTCAGGGCGCGCGGCAGCAATTGGGCGCTATCTTTCAAGGACAGTGGCGTTGGCTTGCCACCAGAACAACTCGAAAAGGTTTTTGAACCGTTCCAGTCGAACTTTGAGGGCGGCACCGGACTAGGACTAGCCCTCGTGTATCAGATCGTTCAGGCGCACAAAGGGCGTGTGTATGCGATCTCCACGCCAGGAGAAGGTGCTGAATTCGTAGTGGAGATTCCACAAGCTCAGGCGCTTCCGAGAGCCCTGACGCTTGCGGAGAAGAGAGTGCGTGCCTCGATGGCTGTATCGGAGAGAGTGAATGGCTAACGTTTTAGTGTGTGACGACGAGCGTTCGATTCGCGAACTGCTCGAGATTGCACTCCGTAAAGAAGGACACAAGGTCGAGACGGTAAACTCTGGCGAGCTCGCGATTCGCAAGATGGAAGGCGCTCGCTACGATGTGATCGTCACTGACATTAGAATGCCTAAGATCGACGGCATCGAGGTACTGAAGCATGCACATCGCCTATCACCGGAGTCTGCCGTTGTGCTCATCACCGCGGCCGGTGATTTCGATTCTGCCGTGCAGGCCGTGAAGTCAGGCGCTTTCGACTACATACAAAAAACTCCTAACGCCCTCGTTGACGAAGTAAGGGTCTCGATTGGCCGGGCCGCAGAGGTTATTGAACTGCGTCGACAGAATCAGGCCTTCCGCCGGGACGCAGCCAGCCGCAATTCACTCGACAACATCATCGGATGCAGCCCCGCGGTTAATACGCTGAAAGAAACGATCCGTACGGTTGCGTCCACGGGCAGTACTATTCTGATTCACGGCGAAAGTGGAACCGGAAAGGAATTGGTCGCGCGTGCAGTTCATGCATGTTCACAGCGAGACGGACAGCCCTTTGTCTCGGTTAATTGTGGAGCGTTCCCAGAAACGCTTCTCGAAACCGAACTCTTCGGCTACATGAAAGGCGCGTTTACCGGCGCTACTCAAAACAAGCAAGGGCTCTTTGAAGTCGCCGGCGGGGGAACCATCTTTCTCGACGAGATAGCAGAGATGAGCCTCGCGATGCAGGTGAAGTTGCTACGTGCCTTGCAGGAGCGGACAATTCGTCCTGTAGGGGGAACATCGGAAATTCCAATCGATGTTCGCGTAATTGCGGCAACCAACC
This sequence comes from Terriglobales bacterium, assembly GCA_035567895.1. NCBI lineage: Bacteria > Pseudomonadati > Acidobacteriota > Terriglobia > Terriglobales > Terriglobales bacterium. The sequence goes on from DATMPC010000011.1 coordinate 186,277, forward strand.
GGGATTTGCAACAGATGGTCGAGGAAAAAGCTTTCCGCGAGGATCTCTACTATCGAATCTCAGTCATTCCCATCGACGTCCCTCCTCTGCGATCTCGCGAGGAAGACATTCCTTTGCTCGCCAACCACTTCCTGAAGCGCTACGCACCTGCCGCGGGGAAGAACATCTTGCGCATCTCCCATGAGTCCATTGAAAGGCTCCTGGCTTATGATTGGCCGGGCAACGTTCGTCAACTCGAGAACACCGTTGAACGTGGTGTGGCCATGGAGACTGGGGAAGTGCTGAACGTTGCAGCGCCAGAAGAGCGTTCCAAGGCGCGCATCGCAGCGGCCGCATTGGGGGCTTCACCTGGAGATTCTCTAGGCGTGCCCGCCGAGGGAATCGATATGGAAGCCTACGTTGCCGATCTAGAGCGCTCGATGTTGCAGTCGGCGCTGCGGCAGTCAGGCGGCGTTCAGACTCGTGCTGCGGAGTTGTTGAGGCTCTCGTACCGTTCGTTCCGCCATCTCGCGAAGAAGTACAAGCTGTAGAGACGATTCCCGAAACGGTATCATGGGCCCTGACCGAGGCCCCGGTTTCCAGTCGGGACTTTTACGAGAAGACCGGCGCGCTTTCACCGCGGCTCGTTGTCTAGACTGCCCACAGACTCTCGTCCTGATCCGAATGTAATCCGCGATCTTCGCCTGTGATCCAGTCCTTACGCTGTGGGGTGCATACGTCGATTGCTATTACATCCTCCAGCACTTCCGACGAATGCTCGACACCGCGTGGGATAGTCAAGACCTGATTTGGTAGCAGCGTCACCGGCCCGGTCGGTAACTGGAAGCGCCACGAGCCTTTCAGCAGGAAAATCACTTCTTCCTGATCGTGGCAGTGAGGTCTGGTTACCGATCCTTGCTTGGCTTCCAAGCGCGCGAGTGTCAGGCTCTCTCCGGTAGCTACTTTACGCCGATACTCGCGTGTCAAGTAATCGGGCCGCATCTTGTTCATGTCATAGACTGCCATGGTGGGTCACCCTTCTAGACTGCTACAGCCTTCTTTTCATCCTTGGTTTCGTCCGCCTGTGATCGAGTCTCGGTTTGATCTGGACCGATCGTCACAGGATTAACGAATGGCATCATCGAACGTAACTTCGCTCCTACCTGCTCAATCAAGTGTTCGCGCTCCCGGCTGCGAACCTGATTGAACCAGGGTCGTCCTTTTTCGTTTTCGGCAATCCACTGTCGCGCGAAATCGCCGCTGCGGACATCGGCGAGCATTCGTCTTAGGGCGGCGTAGGTCTCGGCGGTTACGACTTTCGGTCCTCCGGTGTAATCACCATATTCCGCAGTGTCGCTCACGGAATAACGCATGAAGTTGAGTCCACCCCGATACATGAGATCGACAATTAATTTGAGTTCATGCATGCACTCGAAATATGCGATCTCCGGCTGATATCCGGCTTCTACTAACGTTTCAAATCCGGCTTTGATCAGCGCGCTCACACCGCCGCACAACACCGCTTGTTCACCAAAGAGGTCGGTTTCTGTTTCTTCGGCAAAGGTCGTCTCAATTACACCGGCACGCGTGCAGCCGATCCCTTTGGCATAGGAGAGAGCCAGAGACTTGGCCTTGCCGCTCGCATCCTGATGGACTGCCAGGAGTCCCGGCGTGCCGCCACCTTCCGCGAAGACTTCACGCACGCGGTGGCCCGGAGACTTTGGCGCGATCATGATTACATCGACGGCCGCAGGGGGTTCGATGGTCTTGAAGTGGATGTTGAAGCCGTGTGCAAACAGGAGCGTTTTGCCTGCCGAGAGTGCAGGCGCAATGGCCTCCTGATAGAGCTTTGGCTGGACCGTGTCGGGTACCAGCACCACCAAAACGTCGCCCCACACGGCCGCGTCCTTTGGAACCAGGACCTCAAAGCCCGCTTCGCGCGCCTTGGATCGCGAACGACTCTGGAGTTCCAGCGCAATCCGAACCTGAACTCCGCTGTCGCGAAGATTCAGCGCATGTGCATGCCCCTGTGACCCGTAGCCGAAAACAGCTACGTTCTTGTTCTTGATGAGTGCCAAATCTGCCGAGTTTTCGTAATAAATCGTTGCCATTGAGACTTCCTTTCCTAAGAACAGTTACGCAATATGCTGAGGTGATCCGAGTTCCACAATGGTGCAGCGCCCTTGGACGACCCTGTCCCGGGAGCGAAGACAGGTGCACTTCCCCGGGTCATGGCGACGCGCCCTGTACGAGTCATTTCGAGAATGCCGTACGGACGCACCCCCTCGAGCAAGCTGTCGATCGCGTCTTCGGGACCGGTGGCCTCTATGACGAGTGACTCGGCGGAGACTTCAAGAACTCTGGCGCGGAATGCGTCGACCACGCGCATCACTTCTGGCCGCACTTCCTGAGAGGCAGCCACTTTCACGATTACTAATTCGCGGTGCAGCGACGGAACCGACGAGATGTCATGGACATGAAGCACTTCGGGCAGCTTGTACAAGTTGGCTTCCACCAGGGGGGCTCCCTGAGCATCGATTGCGACGACTACCGTCATTCGCGAAATCTCCGGCAGATGCGTGTGTCCAACCGTTAACGACTCGATGTTGTACCCTCGCCGCCGGAACAGTGACGAAACGCGGTTCAGAACGCCAGGATGATCGGCAACGTAGACGATAAATGTGCGTACCATGCTCACGCCTCCGATGCCGCGGTCTCTACTAGTGGATTTGGACGGCGAATCATCTGGTGCAGAGCTGCTCCGCTGGGCACCATTGGAAACACAGAGTCTTCCTGTTCCACCATGAAATTGATCAACGCAGTGCCGCGGCGGCGGCGCGCTTCGCGAATCGCAGGTCCAACCTGCTCTCGACTGCGTGCCGTAATCCCAAGCAATCCGAAAGCCTCCGCGACTTTTGCGAAATCAGGACTCAGCAGCGGCGTTGCGGAATAGCGACGGTCATAGAAAAACTCCTGCCACTGCCGCACCATGCCCAGATACCCGTTGTTGATCACAGCGATATTCAGGTCGAGCTCCTCCTGCGCTGCCGTGGCGAGTTCCGGCATCGTCATCTGGAATCCGCCATCGCCGGCGACCACCCAGACCTCCGCATCGGGCCGTGCAAACTTCGCACCAATCGCCGCGGGCAACGCGAATCCCATAGTGCCAAGACCGCCGGATGTGATCAATGAACGCGGCTGCTCGTGCTTGTAATACTGCGCCTCCCACATCTGGTGCTGGCCTACGTCGGTGACCACGATGGAGTTGCCATTGGTCTCGCGCCACAGATCATGGATCACATGCGCGGCGTAAAGGTGACCGCTATCCGGCAACTTCTGAATGTCACGGACAGCAGAATCCCCCTTGAGCTCGTCAATGTAGTGCAACCATCGTTGCCGGTCTGCACGCGCCAAATCAGGAATCATCTGGGTAAGAACCTGGCGCAGATCTCCGACCAGAGCGATGTCAACGCGAACATTCTTGTTGATCTCCGCCGGGTCGATCTCGACGTGAATCTTCTTTGCTCGTGGCGCATACGTCTTGAGTGTGCCGGTTACGCGATCGTCAAAGCGCATGCCGAAAGCCAGAAGCAGATCGGCTTCCTGAATGGCATGGTTTACCCACGCTTCGCCATGCATGCCCATCATTCCGAGATTGAGAGGATGGGACGCCGGGAAGCCTCCGATACCGAGCAGCGTCATCGCAATGGGAACTGAGGCGCGCTCAGCAAACTCGCGAAGCTCGTCCATCGCGTTCGAAAGCAGGACTCCGTGACCGGCGAGAATCACTGGTTGCTCCGCTGCGTTGATCATTTCAATGGCAGCGGCATATTGGTCAGCGTCGAAGCTTTGCTTGCCTTCTGTTACAGCAGGCGGAGTGTAGGCTGTGCGATCGAACTCGCATGACGATTGTTGGGCGTCCTTCGTGATATCTACCAAGACCGGACCGGGACGGCCGCTACGGGCCAGATGGAACGCCGCGCGCAACGTGGGAGCCACGTCTTCCGCGCGCTTCACCAGATAATTGTGTTTCGTGATCGGCAGCGTGATGCCAGTGATGTCGGTTTCCTGAAATGCGTCGGTGCCGAGGAATTTGCTGCCTACTTGCCCCGTAATGCAGACGACGGGTGAGGAATCCATCATGGCAGTGGCGATGCCGGTCACCATGTTGGTAGCGCCTGGACCAGATGTCGCGATTGCAACCCCGACTCCGCCTCCCGCGCGCGCGTATCCGTCTGCCATATGGGTTGCGCCTTGCTCGTGGCGAACGAGAACGTGGTGAATCTCTGGGTATCCGCAAAGCGCATCGTAAGCTGGAAGGATTGCGCCGCCCGGGTATCCAAAGACGTGCTTCACTCCCTCTCCGATCAAGCACTCCCACAGGATTTGCGCACCGGTCTTCATCGTTCCTTCATCTCCTCCGCCTAAATCGTTACGGCCCCGAGCGAGGCTGACGACACTTGGTTGGCATACTTCGCCATTACACCCGTTCCATATCGGGGCTGGGGTGGCTTCCAGGATGCCAGCCGCTGTTTCAATTCGGAATCGGAAACTTCCACGCGTAACTCGCGCTTTTTGAGATCGAAGACGATTACGTCTCCTTCACAGACGGCGGCGATCGGTCCGCCGCTCATCGCTTCCGGAGCGACATGGCCAGCCATCAGCCCGTGAGTTGCACCAGAGAATCGTCCATCGGTGAGCAGCGCGACAGAATCACCCAGCCCTGCTCCGACAAGAGCGGCGGTAACCGCGAGCATCTCGCGCATCCCTGGACCACCTCTTGGTCCTTCATAGCGGATCACTACGACATCGCCTGCTTTGATCCGGCCGCCTTGCACGGCAGCAAATGCCTGCTCTTCGCTGTCGAAGACGCGTGCTGGTCCTGCGTGATGTTGAAAATCGTGACCTGCGACCTTCAGCACGCAGCCTTCGGGCGCGAGATTGCCTTTCAGAATTACCAGTCCGCCAGTCGGTTTCAGTGGATTGTTTGCCGGACGAACCACTTCCTGGTCTGGTGTCTCGACCGCGGACTTCGCCTCTTCTCCGATCGACTTGCCGGTCACGGTCAGCGCATCGGCATGCAATAGACCAGCGGCGAGCAGCCGCTGAGCGACCAGCCGAGTACCGCCGGCTTCAAACAGATCAGTAGCTACGAACCTCCCGCCGGGTTTGAGGTCTGCGATAAGTGGGACGCGCGAGCTGATGCGCTGGAAGTCATCGATCCTAAACGCTACACCGGAAGTGTGTGCAATCGCGAGCAGGTGTAACACTGCATTCGTCGATCCGCCGGTGGCTGCAACACTGGCCACGGCATTCTCAAACGCACCTCGTGTAAGGATTTGTTTCGGCAGACGCTGTGCCCCCACAAGTTCCATCACGAGGCGCCCGGTCGCCTGCGCCTGCCGCATCTTGGACGGGTGAGTTGCGGGAACGCCTCCGCTGCCCATCGCAGCGACTCCTAGAAACTCGCACACCATCGCCATGGTGTTTGCGGTAAATTGGCCCCCACAGGCTCCCGCGCCAGGACAAGCCTTGTCCTCGATCTCCTTCAGGTCCGAATCCGCCAGCTTGCCGCGGCTGTGAGCGCCAACCGCTTCGAAAACATCCTGAATCGTGACATTCTTCCCGCGAAAAGATCCGGGAGCGATGGAGCCGCCATACAGAACGACTGATGGAAGATTCAGTCTCGCAATCGCCATTACCGCACCGGGAATGGTCTTGTCGCAACCAACCAAGACCACGAGGCCGTCGAAGTGATTCCCGCGCGCAACCAGCTCAATGGAATCGGCAATGACCTCACGGCTGACTAGCGATGTTCGCATGCCCTCCGCGCCCATCGTGATGCCATCGGAGATGGAGACGGTATTGAACTCCATCGGAGTCCCGCCGGCCTCGCGTACGCCGCGTTTCACCTCAGCCGCCAAATCGCGCAGGTGGAAGTTGCACGGACCAATTTCGGTCCACGTGTTAGCAATGCCGATGATCGGACGGCGCAGGTCTTCATCAGTGAATCCCACAGCCTTGAGCATCGCGCGAGCCGGAGCCCTGCTTGGCCCTTCGGTGATCGCTGCGCTGTTTCTCTTGCGCTCGTTCATCACAAAACCTTGAACTCTCCCAAAACACTTGAGGCCATCATCTGCTGGATGATGGCCTCGAACTTTGCTGCTTCTTTAGGCCATCATCCCGTTGCTTCCCGCAAAAGGACGGGTGTAAGCACGGAAATTCGAACGACCGCGACGACAGACAAAACCTCAGCTCCACTGAAACCTACGTTCTTTGTGCCTATGTTCGCGATGCTTTTCATGGAACTGTTCCGACTGCTTCGATGGACTGGAACTATAAATGTCGCTTATGAAGAAGTCAACAATATAAGCCTGAGCAAAGCTGCCAAGTTGCTCATTGGCTTTCCTGATGCACGCTATCCGAAGTTTCGATTGGAACCTCGAGTCAAGTGGCTATACACCTGAACAGTAATCTCGGGCGCAGTGTCACCCTGTGAAACTTCTGGTAAGGCGGCAAATGTGCAGCAAGGCTTGTACGATCCCCGGTTCGAGCACGACTCCTGCGGCGTAGGTTTCATTACGCGAATCTCCAGCATGCCCTCTTTTGACATGCTCCGGATGGGACTCGAAGCTCTCTCGCGTCTTGCACATCGGGGCGCTATCGCCGCCGACGGACGCAGCGGAGACGGAGCTGGCATTACCGCGGGCCTGCCGCACGGGCTATTTCGGGCCTTCTTACGCGAACGTGGGTTGCAGATCAGAGATGACCATTCTCTTGCTGCGGGAATGATCTTTGGCAGCCTGGAAGAACTTTCAGTCAGCGAAGAGATCCTAAGTTCCGCTTTGAAACAAGAGCAATTGGAGTTGCTCTGCTGGCGTGATGTGCCAGTCAACGAAGAAGCGCTTGGAGAGACCGCGCTGGCTTCTATGCCTGTCATCCGGCAGGCACTCATCGTTCCGCACTTCGCCATGCGGGTTGAAGAGCTCGAGACTAGGCTGCACCGTGCCCGCAAGACATTCGAACGAGCGAACCTGAATACCTATATCGCCTCACTATCGGCGAAGACCATTGTCTACAAGGCTCTCTGTACTGGCGCGCACCTGCGCGAGTTCTATCTGGATCTTCAGGATCCCAATTTCGAGACCGCCTTCGTCGTCTTCCATCAGCGCTACGCGACGAACACGCATCCCTCCTGGTGGCTGGCGCAGCCGTTTCGTTTGCTCGCTCATAACGGCGAGATCAACACCATCGGCGCGAACCGCACGTGGATGAAGGCTCGCGAGAATCACTTGCCGCCAGACTTCTTGCCACTGCTACGCGAAGGCGGTTCCGATTCCTGCCATCTGGATGAAACCGCCGAGATGTTGCTCCGCGGCGGACGCGATCTGCTGCACAGCATCGCGATGCTTGTTGTTCCCGCGTGGCAAGCACATCCGGCGTTTCACGACCTCGCCGGATTCTATAGGGAACATTCCTCCTTGATGGAGCCTTGGGACGGTCCAGCCGCTCTGGCGTTCACTGATGGACGTTATGTGGGAGCCGCGCTCGACCGCAACGGCCTTCGCCCGATGCGCTACGCCGTTACAAACGATGGATTCGTCGTCGCCGGGTCTGAGGTTGGCCTCTTCGATCTAGACGAGGAATGCGTTCGCGTGAAAGGGCGACTGGGTCCAGGGCAGATGCTGGTCGTCGATCTCGACGAGCACATGATTCTCGATGCCGACGGAATCAAGCATCATCTTCTGAAGGTGAACCCAAAACGGAACTCGCGCTTGCTGAGCGTACCTACCGTATCGGCGCCGATTGAGCCGATTCCGAACGAGCATTTACAGGCTCTGTACGGCTATACGCGCGAAGATCTCAAATTGGTTATCGGTCCCATGTCACGGGACGGTAAGGAACCTGTCTGGTCCATGGGTGACGATACTCCGGTCTCCGCGCTCGCTCACGTCCCACGCTCAACCTATAGCTACTTTCGACAGCGATTCGCACAGGTGACGAACCCGCCTATAGACCCATTGCGGGAAGACTTGATGATGTCCTTGCGCACTGTGTTGGGACGCAAGCCGTCGTGCTGCGCTGAAAAGGAAGAGGACCGAAGCGCGACACTGCTGAATTTCGCCTCCCCAGTGCTCAGCGAGTCGGAGCTTCAGGGCATTCGCGTTCAGTCATTCGTCAAGACTGCGGAACTCCAGTGCACGCTTCGAACTTCGGGCGATCTGCGGCAATCGATCTCGGATCTTTGCGGGGCGGCGGAACAAGCTTCGTCCAACGGCGTCGAATTGCTGATCCTGTCGGACCGGAATGCAGGTCCTACTGAGCTGCCAATCCCAATGGCTCTCGCGATGGGGGCGGTGCACCATCGACTGATCAAAGCTGGTTTGCGCATGAGCTGCGATTTAGTCGCGGAAACCGGCGACGCCTGGGACGTCCACCATATAGCGGTGCTGATCGGCTACGGCGCGGGAGCGGTTTGTCCATGGCTGGCGCTGCGTAGCTGCGAGTCTCCCCAAAAACTATCGGAAGCGCTGGCAAATGGCTTAAAGAAGGTAATGTCCAAGCTGGGCATCTCTGACGTGGCCAGCTATCGGGGCGGACAATTCTTCCAAACCATTGGCTTCGACGACCAGATCGTTGAAGCTTGCTTCGCAGGCACTCCCAATCTTCTCGGAAAAATTGGATTCGAGAGCATTCAGCATGAGCTGGTGCGCCGAGCACAGCGAAACAGTGGTAGCGAGAAAGAATTCAACGTCCTTCAGGACTACGGCTCCGTGCGCTATCGCAAAGCGGATAATGCCGACCAACATGGTTGGGCGCCGCCTGTGGTGCGGGCGATGCAAGCCGCCGTGGGCGTAGCCCGTAAGTCTGATATCGCACCGGGCGAAATCGCATGGAATGACTTCCTGAATCAGGCCGAGACGCCGAAGCCGCACAACCTGCGCGATCTGCTCGAGTTCTCCTCAGCTTCAGATCCGCTGGCAGTAGCGGAGGTCGAACCAGCGGATCAAATCGCGCGCCGCTTCGTCACGAGCGCGATGTCCCTGGGCTCCATCAGCCCGGAGGCGCATCGCACGTTGTCGCAGGCCATGAATCTGCTCGGCGGCAAATCGAATACCGGCGAGGGTGGAGAAGACCCAGAAATCTATCGTTCGCAGCCCGGCGCAAACAACAAGGTCAAGCAAGTGGCTTCCGGCCGTTTCGGTGTGACTACAGAGTACCTCGTGCAGGCTGAGGAGTTGGAGATCAAGATCGCCCAAGGCTCCAAGCCTGGAGAAGGCGGGCAACTTCCAGCCGCCAAAGTGACCGAACTCATCGCGCGGTTACGCCATGCTCAGCTTGGCATGTCGTTGATTAGCCCTCCCCCTCACCACGACATCTACAGCATCGAAGACCTGGCGCAGCTCATTCACGATCTTAAACAAGTAAATCCAACTGCTCGCGTGGGTGTGAAGTTAGTATCTGAGGCCGGAATTGGCACCGTGGCCTCAGGCGTTGCCAAAGCCTATGCCGACTACATCGTCGTATCTGGACACTCCGGAGGGACCGGAGCATCGCCACTGAGCAGTATTAAGCACGCAGGCGCACCATGGGAACTCGGGCTGGCCGAAACGCAGCAGACGCTGATGCGTAACGGACTCCGCAGCCGCGTTCGCTTGCGAGTCGACGGTGGTCTGCGCACGGCACGCGATGTTGTAATCGCCGCTCTCCTGGGAGCGGAGGAGTTCGCTTTTGGCACGGCTGCTCTGGTCGCGCTCGGGTGCGATATGGCCCGTCAGTGTCATCTAGACACTTGCCCGACTGGTATTGCTACACAGCGTCCTGAACTGCGCGCCAAATTCCGCGGAAAGCCTGAGCACGTAGTCACCTACTTCCTGCGGATTGCCGAGGACGTGCGAAGACTGCTTGCGCAACTCGGCCTGCGCTCTCTTGCCGATGCTGTTGGACGATGTGACTTGCTGCAACAGATCTCAAGTGACGGACCGCTGGAGCTATCGCAATTGCTGTACAAGAGCGAGGGCGATGCCCCTCGCTGCATGACTTTCCGAAACAACCGGCCATCCGATCATGACGCTTTCGGGCTGCAGCTAGCCGAAGAGATTACCGCGAGTGTTCGCCGCGGCCAGAGCTTCGATCGCGAGTTCCAGATTCGGAATCAGGACCGGTCAGCGGGTACGGCCATTGCCGGCGAGCTGATGCGTCAGTTCGGCGCACGCGGATTGAACAGCAGCGAAGTGCGTCTCCTGTTCCGTGGAGCTGCCGGCCAATCCTTCGGAGCGTTTTGTGTCGAAGGAATGGAACTCACACTCGAGGGCGAAGCGAACGATTACGTCGGCAAGGGCCTCTCTGGCGGTGCGCTCATCCTGAAACCTCGCGGAGCGGCAGTGGCCGCTTCCAACGAGAATGTGATTCTCGGTAACGTGGCTCTCTATGGCGCCACGTCGGGACGTCTCTTCGCCGCTGGACGTGCCGGGGAGCGCTTTGCAGTTCGGAACTCCGGAGCAGTCGCGGTTGTTGAAGGATTAGGCGACCACGGTTGCGAATACATGACTGGTGGTTGCGTCGTCGTACTTGGAGACATCGGATGCAACTTCGCGGCAGGTATGACTGGTGGGAAGGCCTATGTCTTTGACCCTGCCAACCTTACAGAGACTCGCGTGAATACGGAGTCGGTTGAGCTCGGCATTCCTTCTAACGCGCAACTTTATCAATTGGAGATGCTCGTGCGCGTTCACGCCTTACTCACCGAGAGCGCGTGGGCACAGCAATTACTTGTTACTTGGCTGGAGTGCAGTAGGTTGTTCCGGTTTATCGCTCCACGGCAGGCAGCGAAACCAGCGTGGGTAGCGCCAAACGTCCTTGCAATTCCCGAAATAGCACCGCCAGCGTTTCCGCAAGCCTAATTTGTCTTGGTAGAGACGCCAGCAAGCTGCAGAGCTGACCAGAATTAGCTCTTCCCTGACAAAGTTAATTTGGACAACCCTGCCGCGGCTGCTTCTCTTCCTCTACGCTTGCACTTGGATGGCTGCGTGTCTCGAACCTCTAAATCCGTAGTACGCGATGTACAGGTAGCAGATTGCCGGCAGAATGAACGCGTGATGAATTCCAATCCGATCTGCTAGCAGGCCCTGTAACTCGGGGATGATGGCCCCGCCCACGATTGCGGCGATCAGCAGCGCGGAGCCGTCTCCGGTGAGAGGGCCGAGTCCATCGACCCCTAGAGTGAAAATGCTCGGAAACATGATGGAGTTGAAGAGGCCAACCAGCAAAATCGTCCACATTGCGAAATGTCCGAAGGTGAGCATGGACGCCATTACCAGTAAACAAGCAACGATGGCATTGAATCCCAGCAGGGTTCCGGTGCTGATTTTCTGCAACAGCGCGGACCCTACGAAGCGGCCTACCATCGCTCCGCCCCAGTAATACTTCAGCATGTCAGCGGCGTCTTTCAGGCTCAGTCCGCCAATATCTGAGCGGTTGAAGTAGTTCGTCAGAAAGCTGCCAATCGAGACCTCGGCACCCACGTAGACAAAAATCGCAACTGCACCGAGAACCAAGTGCCGGTACCGCCAAATTGAGTCGTGAACCACTCCGTGCGCTTCAGCGGATTCAATCCTGGGTAGTTTGAAAAAAGCGATGATGATCGCGAGTACGAAGAGCGCGATCGCGAGCCCGATGTAAGGCCCTTTTACAGAGGCCGCCTGTGAGACGCGATAGGCACGCAGCGTCTCCGAATCCATTGTCCGGAGAACTTCAATCGCTACCGGTGCTGCCACGGCGCCAAGAATCAATTTGCTGCCGAAGGTTGGCGCTAATGTCGTTCCAAGTGAATTAAACGCCTGCGTAAGGTTCAGTCTGCTGGACGCCGTTCGTGGCGGTCCCAGCACAGCAACGTAAGGGTTGGCGGACGTTTGAAGAATCGTCATGCCTGCTGCGAGGGTAATCAGAGCGGCGAGAAACAACGGAAATGAGGGAACCGCTGCCGCAGGAACAAACATGAAGGCGCCGATTCCCATCGTCAGCAGACCCGCGACCATCGCTTTCTTGTATCCGAAGAAGTCGATGATCTTGCCCGAGGGAAACGAAAAGACGAAGTACGCCGAGAAGAAGGCGAATTGCACCAGCATTACTTCCGCATAATTCAAATCGAAGATGCTCTTCAGATGAGGAATCAGGATGTCGTTCAGGCAGGTGAGAAATCCCCACATGAAGAAGAGGGTGGTCACCATGGCCATCGCGCGATAATTCGTGCTTTGCTGGGGAGCGCTGACAGCTTGAACAGACGTGGTTCCAGAAGTTGCAGGCATTGAGTGGATATCCTCGGGTTCGGCTAAAGAAATATAACCGACAATGCGAGCTTAAGTCGGGGAAATTCGTCGGTCTAGTCGGTTAGAGAGAGGGAGCGCTCACGCTCGCTTTGCCGAGCTCATGGGGTGCGTGACTCCGACACTAGCGTTCATCCAACGGGCAACCATAGTTTGAACGCAGGCTTGTCCGCACAAGTGCTTCACGTCTGCGTCATGTGCGCTCATATTTTCCCAGGGATAGATCTTCAACAGCGGGCGTTCGGGAGAAGTCCTCGAATGGCCGATAACGCTCGGTCCAGGCAAGCCACCAGTGGTCAACACTGCCTTTCTGCTTGCCGCAGATCTCGCAGTGAAATGTTTCGGTCCACGTCATGGAAATATCCTACTAATCTAACAAAGAGCTAGGTGGTGACAAACCGGACGAGGCTGGCGGCATGCTCCCGCGCGCTGCAGACGTCCTTGGCATCACCAAGCACGATCAGCACCAGTCCCGCATGGCAGGTAATGTTCTCCGGAGGATTTACCCAGAAGCCATGTTTCTTGCCGTCGTGGTATGCATCCTTAATTGCAAGCGGCAACAGGTTATAGCTGCCCCGCAGATGCAGATCCGCGACTGGCTTACCAATCCAGGTTGAGTGCTCGGGGATTTCGATCTCCTCAATGCGCAACGTGCGGCTTTTGTCCTTGAGCATGAGGTCGAGGAAGTTCACCACGTGAGGACGAAGCACCTCGCTGGCGATCCGCATCCCGCCAATCTGGTTCGGCGAAACGGTGGAGTCGGCTCCGGCCTTGGTCAGCCGTTCAGCAAACTTCTGATCGATGCAGCGCGCGACAATACGCAGGTCAGGATTCTTTTGTCTTGCCAGCACCGTGATGATGAGGTTTTCTTTGTCCGAGGCCAGCGTGGTGATCATGCCCTTGGCGCGATCAATACCAAGCTGATCCAGCATATCGGCGTCGGTGGCGTCACCCACTACGTACAACATCTCGCGGTAGAAGCCGCTCTCGTCGTTTACGATCCGCTTGATGTGATCTTCATTGCTCTCAATCACAACATAGGGCGCGTGAGTTCTTGCCAATTCTTCGACTGCATGTCGGCCGGTGTCGCCCAGTCCGCAGACGATGTAATGATCCTTCAGCTCGCTGATACGCTTGAGCATCTTACGTCTCCAGAAAAAATCAGTAATCTGGCCTTCCACCAGGAAAGCGGTCACCACCGAGAACACATACAACATGATCATCACACCGAAAACGATCACGAAGATGTTGAATGCCCGGAGCATCGGGTTGTGGGAGGTGTCGACGATCTCGGTATAGCCGACGCTCGACAACGTGATGATCGCCATGTAAAGCGCGTCGAGAAGTGTGACCGAGGGGCCGCCCAGAAGCCGGTATCCGGTTACGCTGATCGCCAGAACGATGAAAAGGAAGATGAAGGCAATCCTGAGTTGTCGGCGGAGTTCCATGAGGCCCGGTACAGGTGGGGAAAGTAGCTGAATCTTAGCATGAAAACCTCCGCTTACCCGCTCTAAAGGCCTGTTCTACGCCGGCTTCAGGTATCTTCCTGAAGGTATGGCTCGTGAGTCGAGCACAGTCCGAACGCACCCTAGTGGATTCGTTCTAGCCGGTGGCGCCAGCAGTCGTATGGGGCGCGATAAGGCCCAGATTCCATGGGGCGCGGGTACATTGCTTACTCATGCCATCGAACAGATGAAGCGCGTCTCTGAGGACGTCTTCGTCGTAGGCGCGGTTAAGGCAAACAATTTGCCCGTGACAGTCCTCCTCGACAAAGAGTCCGGGCTCGGCCCCCTGGCCGGCATTCATGCGGCGCTGAGTCATTCCGCCACCGACTGGAATCTAGTTCTCGCTGTTGACTTGCCGCTGATCACCTCGGAGATGCTCATCTGGCTCGTACATTTTCAGGCCGATGCGTCTGAGGCAGCGATCGTTCCCCGAGTGAAATCGCGGCTTCAACCGCTATGTGCCGTCTACCATCGCGATTTACTACCCGAGGTTGAGCGAGCGCTGACGAGCCGGGAATCATCAATTCATCGCTTGTTAGAACGGCTCAGTACGCGCATCATTGAAGAAGATCAACTGATCGCCAACGGCTTTGCTCCGGAGACGTTTTTGAACGTCAACACGCCCGAGGACCTGGAGCGCGCTCGCGCGCTCGCCAAGATCATGCATGTCTAGCAACGGACACCATCTCGCAGACTCGAACGGCAGCCCGCAGGAAGGGCATCCTTATATTGAGTTCAGAGACGTTTGCAAGGCCTTTGGGTCAAACGTGGTGCTGCATCATGTCAACTTCGACGTTCCGCCCGGGCAAACCATGTGCATCCTGGGTCGCAGCGGCGTCGGCAAGTCGGTTTCGCTCCAACTCATCATGGGATTTCTGAAAGCGGACAGCGGAGAAGTGATCGTCGCGGGAGAAGACATCACCCATATGGACGAGCCCAATTTGGAACGAATCCGTAAGAAAGTGACGATGGTCTTCCAAAATGGAGCGCTGTTCGACTCGTTGTCGGTCGGCGAAAATGTGGCATTTCCACTGCGCGAGCGCCGCGACCTAAACGAAGAGCAGATCTTTCAGGTGGTCGATGGCCTGCTTGAGATGGTGGGAGTCAAGGCCATGCGCGATCTTCTGCCTTCGGATCTCTCCACCGGTATGAAGCGCTCGGTGGCTATCGCTCGCGCTCTCGCCGCTCAACCCGAATGCATTCTCTACGACGAGCCCACTACGATGGTCGATCCGCTAATGGCACAACTTCTCGGCGACTTGATCAAGAAGCTCAAGTTCCAGTTGAAACTCACGAGCATCGTAGTCACGCACGATATGCGTTTGGCGCACAAGCTGGCCGACCGCGTCCTCTTCCTGCATGAAGGCAGAGCGCTCTACTTCGGGACGATGAAGGGCATGAGCGAGAGCGATGACCCAGTGTTACGTCAATTCCTGGAGCTGGATGAATTGATACTTCCGGGTTGATAGCGCGCGCCATCAGCGAGGTAGAGACGCAGCACGCTGTAGGCTTGTCCAAATTAGGAATTTAGCGATTTAGGGAGGGGCATCGGCTTTAGCCGTGCCGGGACGGAATCCATGATCGATCCGGCTTTAGCCGCTGCGGTGGATTCCGCTTCGTGACCGAAAACCTTAAATCGGTTACCCGAAACCTAAATAGCTAACTCCGTCGAGAAACACAACCCCAGCGGCTAAAGCCTGATCAATCCGAAACTTCAAACGGCACGGCTGAAGCCGGTGCCCTTCCCCAAGACTAATTTGGACAGCCCTGCAGCATGCTGCGTCTCTACAAGAATGCTAATGCCCTCAAAAATCCGCACTTGAATAAATCCAGCGATAAGCGTACCTTTTCGGTCCTCGGAATCTAGGACCTATGTGGGTGTAGTTCCGCGTTCCATTTGCGTCCTATTCGAGGTGAGTGCACTTCCACTAAGGGAACTACACCGCCATGGACTCGCGCGGGCTAATAAAGTGGACTTCGACTGAGGTTTCCACTCAAGACTCGCCTCTCCGCGAACGCAGCTATCGGGCTTCTGCTCGTCTTACTCCATCGAATCCAGTACAGCGCATTGTTCGCTTGCTGCACAAACATGTCTGGATCATAACAGCGTGCCTTGCGCTAACGTTATCCGTAAGTTTTCTGTATGCGCTGCGGCAGCCACGCCTCTATCGCGCCACTGCAAATATCGCTATCGACCGCGACAGCAATACGAGTATCCCACTCAACAAGAGCTTTGCCTCTGCTCTTGGCGATACGGACGATTACAGCGTGAGTCTGGAAACGCAGATCCGTATTCTTGAAAGCCGGAGCCTGGCTCTGGGTGTAGTTCGCAAGCTCGGCCTTGACCATAACGCTGAGTTCATGCGGGACGCCAATCGCGAGTTCCCTTCCCTTCGGGATGCATCAGATTCAGAGACTACCGCGGTGGAAGCTCTCCGGTTTGGACTCTCAGTAAAGCCGATCAAGAATACGCGAGTGGTCGAATTGAGCTTCACCGGGCGAGACCGCACGCTGAACGCAATGATCGTGAATACGCTCGTCGATGCTTTTATCGACGACAACATCCGTTCGCGCTATGAGTCCGCGAACCGCGCAGCTAAATTCCTCTCCGCACAACTCAGCGAACTCCGCACGAAAGTCGAGGAGTCGCAACAGAAGCTGGTCGCCTATGAGCGTGAACACAACATCGTAATGGTCGACGAGACGCAGAATGTAGTCACTGCCAAACTTGACGACCTGAACAAGCAAGTCACCGCTGCGGAAGAAGATCGCATGGAAAAAGAGGCTGCTTACCAGGCGATCGCAGCCGGCAGTCTCGATCGGCTTCCGGCAGGCAAGAGCGGAGAAGCGCTGGAAAATCTATACGTACGGGAAGCAGACCTCAAGAACGAATACGCACAGGCCACGACCACTTACGGACCAAACCATCCGAAAGTACTCGAATTGACTAATCGCATCCGGGCGATGGACGCAAGTATTCAAACTGAGCTTAAGAGATTGCGGGATCGAGCAGACCTCGAATATCAGGTTTCCATGCGGCGTGAGCAGAAGCTTCGTTCGGCATTCGAAACACAAAAGGCCGAGGCTAACCGGTTGAAGGAAAGCACGATTCAATACGGGTTACTCAAACGGGAATCCGATGCCAATCGTCAGCTGTACGACAATCTTGAAGAACGCATGAAGGAGGCAGGTGTCGCGGCGGGCCTGCGCTCGAGCAATATTCGCCTGATAGATCCTGCGCAGCCAAAGGGTCTTCCCGTGTCGCCCAATCTCGCGCGAGCTGGTTATGTTGGTCTCTTCATCGCATTCCTGCTGAGCGCTGCCGCAATTGGACTCCGGGAAGGCATGAATCGGGCCCTTCGCGACCCTGCGGAAGTCGAATCATTCACGGCCATGCCGTCATTGGCGATCATTCCGCAGCACCATCCAACAGCGAGACTGCTCAGTTCTCACGTGGATAACGCAACACAGGTCGTCTGTTTGACTGAACCTCGCTCCGCAACTGCGGAAGCTTATCGCGCGCTCGGAACCTCGATCTTGCTCGCCTCGCCCGAGTTGAAAACGCTGCTGGTCTCAAGTCCACTTCCCGGCGAGGGAAAGACTATGACAGCGGCCAATGCAGCCGTCGTCATTGCGCAGCAGGGGAAGCGTGTGCTGCTGGTGGATGCTGATCTTCGGAAGCCTGGCCTGCATCGGGAATTTGGAATCGCGAATACGTCAGGCCTCGCCGAAGTTCTATCAGATGCAGTTGACGAAGAGGGTGCAATCCAGCAACTAGAGCGGATCGCCAATTTGTCGATCATACCTGCCGGGTCGTCGCAATCGATGACTGCGGAGATGCTCGGTTCGGCGAAGATGCGGGAACTAATGCAGTCGTGGCGGGCAGGCTACGACTATGTGATCCTCGACACCCCTCCGATGCTGGCGGTCACAGATGCGGTGCGTCTTTCCAGTCAGGCTGATTCTGTACTCGTCGTGATCCGCTCAGGGCAAACATCACACGATGCTCTTGCTCGCAGTTGTGACTTGTTGAATCAGGCAAGCACGCCAGTGCTGGGGATTGTTGTAAATGGCGTCAGTTCACGCTCAGCTGGATCGTATTACTACGGTTATTATCCGCAGCTCGCGAAGGGCTACTACGACGATTCGAAGCAGGCCTGAAGTGCGGCGTCGGAGTGGATGTTAGGCAGCCTTCTTCCGCCGTGATGCAGTAGTCGTTGTATTCCTCAAGTGAGCTATCTTGCGATCGGCTTCCGCAGCGGCACGGCAGAGTGAAAGTACGACGAAAAAGAGCAACAACCAAATCGCAATTCCGAGGGCCCACCACATACTGCTGACTCAATGACCGTTGACTGCGTACATTTCGATTACTTCGATGCGCGATTCAGGCCACATCGATTGCCGGCGCTTATTGGCGCAGCTCTGCCGGACTGGAGTTGCTCACCGTGTTGAGTTCCCAGTCTGATACCCTGGCCCGCTCCTTCTTCGACAGGCAGGCGGCAGCGTGGGCCGATCGGTATCAGAGTCCAACGTATCGACAACGGCAGCAACTCATAAGCAAGATTATTCAACAGCAGGTGCTCAGACTTAGTCGCCCTGTAGGAACGATTAAGGTCCTCGACTTCGGCTGTGGCATCGGCGTCCTTCTTAAGGATGCCGCCAATCTCGGCTTGCAGGTCACGGGCGTGGATCATTCCAAAGCCATGATCGATGCCGCACACGAGCAACTGTCCGGCTTCGGCAAACACGTGAATCTGGAATGGCTTCAGAGTAGTTCTGGTCAAGGCAATTACGAGCGAGAGACCTACGACATCGTCATATGCCTCTCGGTGCTCGAGTTTGTTCCGGGCATCGACTCCTTATTGTTCCGTCTCTGCGCTCGAACAGCGACCGGCGGAATCTTGGTGGTCTCGGTTCCGAATCGTCAGAGTTGGCTCCGAGCGATTGAAAAGTTCATTTTTCGTCATCCCCGGATCTTTCACCGATTTTCAGCGCTTGACCATTTGACGGGATCTGACTCCTATCTGAGCCATCAGGCTCATCAGCTTACTCGCAATCAGTTATTAAATATGGTCCAGCGCCAAGGCCTGAGGGAAGAATCCCATCGATTTCATATAGCTCCAGCATGGCTGCGCAGCGTTGAATTCATGAAGCGAGTAGGAATGATGTTGATAATGACTTTCCGCAAATGATAATCGCGAAGTTACTGTCGAATGCGCGGATTCACTACCGCATACAGCACGTCAGTCAGCAGGTTTACTGCGATATAGGTAAGTCCAATCGCGAGTATGCAGCCCTGCACAAGAAAGTAATCGCGGTTGCTGATTGCACTAATGGTCAGGCGTCCGATTCCGGGCCAGGAGAAGATCGTCTCAGTTACGATGGCGCCGGCGAGGAGCGAACCGAATTGCAGTCCCACAACGGTGAGTACGGGAATCATGGCATTCCGCAAGGCGTGCTTGTACACCACCTTGCCTTCGCTTAGGCCTTTTGCGCGCGCGGTGCGGATGTAGTCCTGGCTCAGCTCTTCAAGCATGGCAGTGCGCACCATGCGTGTGAGGATCGCAGCTAACGCTCCGCCCAGGGTGAACGCGGGCAGCACCAAGTGCTCCCACGTGCCTGCTCCAGAAACGGGAAGCAGTCCGAGTTTTATGGCAAAGAACAGGATCAAAATGGGTCCGAGAGCGAAATTAGGAAACGATAATCCGAACAAGCTCACAGCGCTGAGCAGGCGGTCATCCCAGAGGTCGCGTCGTTGCGCCGACCGGACTCCAGCGGGGATCGATAGAAGAAGAGCCACAACCAGAGCCGCAATCGTGAGGCGGAGAGTGTACGGGTAACGCTCCCAGATCACTCGTCCGACATCCTGATTCAGGCGAATCGACTGCCCCAGGCGGCCATGCAGCACGCCGTTCCAGTACTGCAGATATTGCTTGCCTATGGGCTGATCGAGCCCGTAAGCGTGGTGCGCCGCTTGCACGTCGGCACTCGCGGCTCCTTCGCCGAGCGTGGCCAGAATAGGATCGCCCGGCACCAGGTGAATCAGCAAAAAGACGACCGACACAACAAGCCAGAGCACAGGCAACGTGTACAGGAGGCGCGACCCAATCAGACGAATCACGCGGGGCTCTCTGCGGACGCTGGTTTAGGGTTCATTGAAGAGAGAGGGTTGTTCTTCCACCTGAGGTTCTGGCGTGCTGACGACCTCAACCTTTACCTGCACCACGCGACGCTCATGCATCTGTAGCACGGTATAGCGACGGCCTTCAAACTCGACTGAATCCCCAGTTTGCGGCAAACGTCCCAGTCGCCACATGATGAAGCCGCCCAGGGTCTCGAAGCCTTCGTCGCGTGGAAGGCGGATGTGCAGGTGAGATTCCAGATCGCGAGCATTGGCTCCGCCCTCCAGAACCAAAGCGCCCGTGTCCAGCAAATGCGGTTGGACGGTAACGTCAAACTCGTCTTCAATCTCGCCCACGACCTGTTCCAGCGCATCCTCAACCGTGACCAGACCGACTGTCGTCCCATACTCGTCCACGACGATAGCAAGATGGCGCTTGCGCTGGCGAAACTCAGCCAGTAGATCGAGCACTGGTTTCGTTTCGGGAACCACTAGCACATCGCGCATGATGTGGCGCACCCGCAGCGTAACTTCCGGCGGAAGTGGGCGCGCGCGTGCCGAAATCCGCAGGTGCATGAACCGTGAGAGGTCTTTTGAGTAGAGCACTCCGACGATATGCTCTTTGCCCAATGCGGGATCGTATATCGGGATCCGTGAGTGCTGATCCTCGACGACACGCGCCATCGCATCTTCCAGCGTCATATCGGCAGGCAAAGAGAACATGTTTTGCCGAGGTACGAGGATTTCTCGCACCGTCATGTTTTCGAGCTCGAGAGCACGGTGCATGATCTCTTCTTGTAGCGGCGGCAACAGGCCAAGCCGGCGGCTGGAGGTCAGAATCAGCTTCAGCTCCTCCGGCGAGTGCATTCCACCTTCCCGCATTAAGCGCGAGCCGAAGAGCTTGAGCACAGCGTTGGCCGACCGCGTCATCAGGTGCAGCAGCGGACGCGAGATTGTGATGAACACGTCCATCGGGCCTGCGACGGAGAGAGCTACCTGTTCAACCCGCTGTAGCGCCAAAGATTTAGGCACCAGTTCACCCAGAATTACGTGGAGGTAGGTGATCAGTACGAACGCAATCACCACGGCGCCAGTATGAGCGTAGGCGGCGGCGTGTGGCAGTCCTGCCAGAGGTTGCAGAAGGAGATGGGCCACAACAGGCTCGCCAATCCAGCCCAGTGCCAGGCTGGCGAGCGTAACTCCGAACTGCACCGCCGGCAGGAAGTCATCGAGACGCTGCTGCAGGCGCTGGACCGTCCGCGCGCCAGTGCGGCGGGCATCGATAAGCTGCTGGATCCGGGTATCGCGAAGGCTCACGATGGCGAACTCGGCAGCCACAAAGAAAGCGTTCAAGGCCACCAGCAGCACGACCACCAGAATGCGGAGGAGCACCAGAGGCGCCATCGTTGCTTAGTCTAGCATCGGCAGGTACTTAGCCTTGGCCTACAATGGCCTGTAGTGGTTTGGAGCTCGCGAAGAACCGTAACCTGCAATTTCAAGGAAACCTTAAAGTTAATTTCTTGGCCGAGTGCTTACATTTCAGCCATTTTCAGGTCTAAGGTGCATTGCCTTTGTGTGTCCGCGCGGGCACTCTTAAATCATTGGAAAATATTGAGGAACTCGCGGCTGATTACGCGCGTATGAAGCCATGAACAACGGGGTGGAGGAATAAGTGGCGAACGGCAATTCTAATCATAAGAAGAGGAAACGGCGCATTTGGTGGATCGGAAGCGCAGTATTTGTTCTGCTGCTGATCGGGGGGGTGGTCACCAAGGCGACCAGCGGCAGTACCAAAATTGACCCCACAAAGATCGCGACCGTCGAGCAAGGAGACCTCGCCAAGAGTGTAGTTGCGACTGGCAAAGTGCAGCCGATTACCAAGGTCGAGGTGAAGTCCAAAGCCAGTGGCATTGTGAAGAAATTGCTGGTTGATGCTGGGGACCGAGTGAAGCAGGGCCAGATCCTTGCTGAGCTCGACAAAGAGGAGCTGCAGGCTCAGGTCCGGGGCGACGAAGCCCAGCTCAGCGCGGCTGAAGCCAATTTTCGCGCTGCTGAAGCTGATGTGGAGCGCGGCAAGGTCGACGCCGCCGGCGTGGATGTTCCCACTTTGCAACGGGCGTATGAACGAGCCAAGAGCATGGCGTCCGAAGGAGTAGTCTCGACATCGGCGCTCGATGATGCCCAGCGCAACTATGAGATGGCAGTGAACAAGCGGGACATCGCGCGCGCGCAATTGATCGTGAGTCAGGCAAAGGTAAAGCAGGCGCAAGCTCAGGTGACGCAATACAAAGCAACTCTCTCGCGCACTTCCGAGCAGCTGAATTACGCGACCATTGTCGCGCCAATCGACGGCGTTATTCTTTCCCGTGATGTAGAGGTTGGCGATGCTATCAGTTCCATTCTGGTATTGGGCTCTTCGGCAACTCTGGTGATGACCCTTGGCGACATGAAGCAGGTTTACGTCGATGGCAAGGTAGACGAAAGCGATATCGGCAAAGTCTATCTCGGGCAGCCCGCGCGCATCAAAGTTGAGTCATTCAAGGACAAGAGCTTCACCGGCAAAGTCACGAAGATCGCTCCCATGGGCGTCGAAAAAGACAACGTAACTACGTTCCAGGTGCGAGTTTCGATCGACAACTCCGGTGGCGAGCTGAAAGCCCTCATGACCGCAAATGCTGAGGTCATTCTGGAAGAGCACAAAGGCGTGCTGATCATTCCCGAAAATTCGATCATCTACGACAAGGACAAGAAAGCGCAGGTCGAAGTCCCGGATCCGAAGGGCAAGGACGGCAAGCGAAAAGTTCCAGTTACAGTCGGCATCTCTAATGGCGCGAAAACCGAACTGCTGGCCGGCCTCAAAAAGGAAGACAAGGTCATATTGCAGTAGATTTCCTGAAACGGACCGCAGATGCAATCTGCGGTCTTTTCGTTCGCGCCCTATTCGCTCACCAAAGCGCGGTTTTGCAGTCCAATCTTGGCAGTGGTTGCGAGGCAATGTGAAACATATGAATAAGAAACTGCAAATCTCGACAGTAGCGGTTGTTTTAGCGTTCAGTTCCGCGGCATATGCGGAAGTGCGAGGTCAATTCGAACGGACGTTAAAGGTCAGCGGGCACGTCGATCTTGATGTCCAGAGCGGCTCCGGAAACATTACCGTGCATGCCGGCGATTCCAGCTCCGTGATCGTAATTGGCCACATCAGCGCCGGCAATTCGTGGTTCAATTCTGGCGGTGTGTCTGCTGAGGAGCGAGTAAAGCGCCTTGATGAGAACCCGCCGATTGACCAGACTGGGAACAGTATCCGCATCGGCCGAATTCAGGATCAGGCTTTGCGCAACGTCTCCATCAGCTACGACGTGACCGTGCCCAAGGACACATCGGTCCAATCACATACCGGCTCAGGCGATCAGCGCGTCAGCGACGTGAATGGACCGGTGCGCGCAAACACCGGTTCCGGCAATGTAATAATTAGCGGCATCGGTTCCGAGGTGCGCGCCAACGCAGGCTCCGGAAACATCGAGGTCAAGAACGTGCAGGGTCGCACCTACGCCGAAACTGGCAGCGGAAACACCGTTGCGACCGGCATTGCGGGAGGCTTTGATGCGCGGGCCGGATCGGGCGATATCACATTCGAGCAGACCGCTTCGGGCTCGGTTCGCGCCGAAACCGGATCCGGCAACATTCATCTGCGCAACGTGTCCGGTGGCCTGGAGGCTGGCGCCGGCAGCGGCAATGTGGACGTTCAGGGCAAGATGGCCTCCGACTGGCGCATTCACACTGGCTCCGGTGAAGTCGAAGTGAAGCTGCCTCCCGATGCGAAGTTCAACATCAACGCTGAGAGTAGCTCGGGTAATGTCAAAGTCCGTCCTCCGGTAACCATGCAAGGTGTCCTGAAAAAGAACCACATCGAAGGAACGGTGAATGGCGGCGGCACTCTGCTGCAAGTGAGTACCGGTTCGGGAACAATTCGCGTGGATTAATCATGTTTGTAGAGACGCAGCATGCTGCGTCTCTGTGAACGCGCCTTTATTCTGTTGTGGCTGCGTGCTTGTAAAGCCTGTCATCCTGAGCCGCTCTTTTGGACGAAGGATC
The DNA here is from genome assembly GCA_035567895.1 of Terriglobales bacterium. NCBI lineage: Bacteria > Pseudomonadati > Acidobacteriota > Terriglobia > Terriglobales > Terriglobales bacterium. The sequence continues at coordinate 210,300 of DATMPC010000011.1, forward strand.
TCCCGAGATGTGTAGGTCTTGAACGCGCCATCCAGGCTCTTTGGCCAAGAATCTTGGCTGCATGGTGAAAGTGCCGCGAAAGAGCAAAATAGGTCCGACGCATTCCCGGAGATCCTTCGCCCAAAAGAGGGGCTCGGGATGACAGGTAAAAGAATTCTGAGCATTCATCCTTTTAACTCAATCAACTCCGCTTTCACTTTTCCATTTCGGAGCCTCAATCTGCCCAAAGAAATAGGCAGACTAAACCGCTTTGGTCCGGCGCTTCCGGGATTGAAAAACAGAACACCCTTTCGCCAGTCGATTAGCGGCTTGTGAGAGTGGCCGAAGATTACAGCTGCAAATCCTGCCGCGGCTGGATCGAGATCGAGTTCCTGCACGTTGTGCAAGACATAGAGACTCACGCCCCCGATTTCCAACACCTTCGTTTCGGGTAGAGTACTGCCCCGTGCTGATGTATCAATGTTCCCTCTGACAGCGGTCAGAGGCGCAATTTTGCGCAGCTGCCCGAGAATTTCGGGATCACCAATATCGCCGGCATGCACAATAGCATCCACTCCACGCAACTTGTCTAAGGCCTCGGGGCGGAGCAGCCCGTGTGTGTCAGAGATCACACCAACCGCAATGTCTTCAGGCACTTTCAGGAATCCTCCAAAGGACTAAGGTCCTCTTATGTTCTTCCTGGATCGGCAACAGAGTGGCTCGAGAGCTGACTCAGCAACTCTCGAAAATTCTGGATCCGAGTCAACCGCAGGTTGTGCGCAGCCATCTCACTCACTGCGACCCGTAGGCCTGCTGTAGTTAATCTCTGTCTGTTGGGCGCCCAGTGAGCGCACTTCGTTTTAAGCAGGCATTAATCACTCACACATCAGCAGGAGGAATTAAAATGAAGAAGAACCTTTATCGGCTCGGAATGGTAGTCGCGATGAGCGCTGGATTCGCGTTCGCCCAAGGCACCGCATCCCAGACTCAAACAACTCCGAAGACCTTCCCGGACCAACAGCAATCTCCATCTGCTGCCCAAAGCCAGTCGCAGAATCCAACGTCAGCACAGCCGCAGAGTTCAGACCAGTTACCTTCCAGTAGCCAGGCTCCGTCCTCTTCGTCCTCGACGTCAACTGCACCGAGCTCCAGCAGCGGCGATCAGTCAAGTCCGTCGTCAAGCTCGGCTCCGTCGTCTTCCAGCAGCTCGCAGAGCACTTCGCCCGCGACTTCAGGAAGCGCGACTTCACCCTCTTCTTCCAGCTCCGCAACCGACCAGAGCGCGAATCCATCCAGCTCCGCAACGCCATCCACCGATAAGAGCGCGAATCCCTCGACCGGCAGCCAGTCCGGTGCTTCGAGTTCCGCTTCGGGAATGCCGCAGAGCGACATGAACGCGAGCTCCGATGTTCAGAGCAAGATTCAAACCGCTCTGCAGGCGAATCCGAGTCTCTCGGGCATCAGCGTCAGCTCAAGCGCCAAGGGTATCGAACTGACCGGCACTGCCAACTCCGCGAAGGACCGCAAAGAAGCGCTGCGTATCGCGAAGGAAAATGCTAATGGCATGAAGGTGAAGGACAGCATTAAGGTCGGCGCCTCTGCCAAGAGCGACGCGAAGAATTGATCGTTATCAACGAACCACAAGGGCGGCCTCTATAGCCGCCCCTTTTTATTTGTCTGAGGAATCCCCACTCGTAAAGCCATACGGACAATGACGGCATGCTGACTGGCAGCAATAGCCGCGCTTCAGCAGATAGTGCTCGGTGAAAACATACAGACCGTTCTCGATGTAGTAATCCAGATCTTCCACCAGCGGTTCACCGGAGGACGACTCGCGGTGTTGCTCAGTCGCCACTCGCGCTCCGGATTGCTTCTGCGCTCTCGCGCGCCGCGAGAATTTGCAGCACCGGACTTGGGCCATCCTCTTCCACGAGCGATCCGTCGCGGAAGCTTACGTTATGTCCAGAGATTGCCGGCACGCGCTCGCCGGGCACAATGATGCCAGCCAGGTTCAAGGGATCAGCCGCGGATACGGTCACCATCTCCCCCGCGGGCTGCACATTGCGCATTGCCCGCAAGGATTCAACCGCTTCGGGCAGCGCAAACTGTTCGCCGATAAAGCCGGAGACGAATCTGCCGCCGCGCACTTCGCCGCGGTCTTCGAGGCGGCGGAAGGTCAGCAGCAGTTCGCGCCATTTTGGGAGGACCGACTCGCGCACCAGCAGCTCGCGGAAGACCACGCCATAGCGGTCCAGCAGCATGCGACACGTGGCCTCGAGCGCGGCGGCTTGATCGCGTGCAGGCTCGCCGTGCATGATGGTCCAGCGCCCCGCGCTGTGTCGTGGACGCCTAGCGCGTCCGGCGGCTCCGGAGCGGCGGGGAGCGACCAGGGCACGCAGGTTATCGAAGCCATCGGCGGTGACGACACCGGCAGCGACCAGTTCCCATAGGCCGGTTTCGACCTCAGCTTTCAACTTGCCGGTCCCGCGCACGATGTCGGCAAAGAACGATGCGCCGCGCGACTGCAGATATGCCAGTACTTCATTTGCCACAGGGCTCAAGCAGCGCTCGATCGCGATTGGCTGCTGGTAGCGGACCGATGTCATCCAATCGGACTCATCGCGCAGAAAGAACGTGACTGGCGCAACGCTCGTGGGAACTACACGCCGATTGCTTTCCGCGGAAGCCTCAAGTGTGGCCGGATGCGGCGAGAGCCTGCCCCAGCCGACAGCTCCAGTTAGGCACAAGTGATCCAGATCCTTGGGATCGTAGTCCTTGATGCGCTGCGGCAGAATCTGCTTCTCCCAAGCATTCGCCGGAATTTCAAAGCCTTGAAGCTGCCGCAGGACTTCCAGCAGACCGCGCTCGCCACTCAATTGCGTCCCCGGCGCCACATGCTGCCAGCGTGGCAACCAGCGCATGAGTTGGGCCGGAGTGACCGGCTGAATCTGCTTGCGTAGCACGCCAAGGGTGAGCCGATGAATGCGGGCCAGCAGACGCCGGTCGCACCACTCGGTAACTCCGTCACGCCGCGCGAATTTGCCGCGCAGGATCGAGCCCTTGGCTTCGAGGCGAAGCAGGGCGATGTCGATCTCGTTTGCCGGCTGATGCAGTGCGGTCGCCAGCTGCTCGGCGGTGACTGGCCCAGAGTGCATCATCCAGCCGGTGACCATTGCCAGGCGGGCATCGTCGGCAGTTGGCGACTCGCGTTCGGCGGAGTCGACCGGAGATTCCAGTTCCGAATCGGGATAGAGCGCGCGGAAGCTGGTCAGCTTCTCGGCAGCTACCCAGAACGAACGACCTGCCACGCGCGCGCGTGCGGCGCGACGCTGCCTTTGTAAATCAGAGAAGAACGTGGCCCAGGTTGTGACTCCTATGTCACCTGTGGCACAGCCGCCCTCGGCTGTGTTCGATGCAGGCGACATAAGCGAGAACCTGTCCAAAAGAGAACTGTTCAGTGCATTGGTAACAAATGCAGCATCACTTGGGTTGACCTTGGGCAGAGCCACAGCCGAGGGCGGCTGTGGCACAAAGTCATTAGAGGACAGTGCTCCAAGTGTACAAAAGTGCTCGGGCAGAGTTATCCACGTGAGCAACGCATCGTGCAGCTCATCGGCATCACGAACGTCGGGCCAGGCCTCGTTGCGGACCTGCTCGATAGCGCTCAGGTCGAGGCCACCCACCTCCTGCAGTACCGAATCGGGAAGCGTACGCCGCATCTCCACGGCGCGGGCGCGGCGCTCTTCGAGCGGAGCATCGTCCAGGTAGGCATACGGCGCAGAGTTCAGGATCTCGTGCGAAAACTGTGAGGGCACGGGAGTATCGACGGCGAGCAGGCGAATCGAGCCGTCCGAGATGCCGTGCAACAGGTTCTTCAGGCCATCGATGTCCATTGCTTCGGTGAGGACATCTTTCATGACCTCGCGAACCAGCGGGTGATCCGGAATCTTGATGTCGCCCTCGATGTTCTCCTGGCAAGCTGCAACATCGGGGAATACCGAGGCTAGAAGATCGTCGGAGCGAATGCGTAGAATCTGCGGCGGAATCTTCTTTCCATTCCGGTACCGCAGCAGTGCGAGCGCTCGCCCGGCATCCCAGCGCCACCTGGTCTTGAAGATGGGCGAGTCGAGTGCGGCCTGTTCCAGCACCTCCTGCACGCTCTCCTCGCGCAGAAACTCGAAGACATCCGCCAGCGGGAAGCTGTGCTGCTCGGCCAGAGCGATGTTCAGGCCGTTCTCAGTGGCCGAAGCCTGCAACTCGAAGTTGAACGAGCGGCAAAAGCGCTTGCGCAGAGCAAGTCCCCAGGCCTTGTTGATGCGCGCGCCCAGGGGAGCGTGGATCACGAGCTGCATGCCGCCGCCTTCGTCGAAGAAGCGCTCGGCAATCAGCGTGGTTTGCGTGGGCACAGCCCCGAGCACTGCCCGTCCGGTGACGATGTATTCCACGATCTGCTCAGCGGCAGAGTCGTCCATGTGGCATTCGTTCTTCAGCCACCCGACGGCCGATGCCACTTCGGGAATGTTCTGCGAGATTCCAACTGGAGTCACGTTAGGCGTGAGTTCATCCACCTTGGCGCGGATCGCCGCAACCTGATGCGACAGCTCGGGAGTTCGCGCCGGAGCCTCGCCGCGCCAGAAAGGAATGGTTGGCGCCGCGCCTTGCGCGTCTTCCACAACCACGCGTCCCGCAGACTCAACGCGATGAATGCGCCAGCTGGTGCTGCCCAGCAGCATCACGTCACCGCGCTGGCTCTCGACAGCAAAGTCTTCATCGACCGTGCCGACGACCGCTTCTTCGGGCAACGCAACCACGGTATAGAGCGAATTGTCAGGGATCGCGCCACCATTGGTGACGGCGATCATGCGGCTGCCGCGACGAGCTTTGAGCAAGCCATTCACGCGATCGCGATGGAGGTAAGCTCCGTATCGTCCGCGGCTGGCGGCGATACCGTCGGAGAGCACGGTCACGATCTCCTCGAAGTCGCGCTCGGTCAGATTGCGATAGGGATAAGCGCGACGCAACACGTTGAACAGATCCTGCTCAGGCCAATCGTCGGCAGCGCACATGGCGACGATCTGCTGTGCCAGCACATCGAGCGGAGCCTCAGGAATCATCAGCGCATCGAGTTCGCCGGCTTCGATGGCACCAACGAGCGCAGCGCATTCGATCAGCTCGTCGCGGGTGGTGGCAAAGATGCGGCCTTTGGGAATGGCTCCGCGCCAGTGCCCGGCGCGTCCGACGCGCTGCAGCATCACCGCAATCGACCGCGGCGAGCCAATGTGACAAACCAGATCGATGTGCCCGACATCGATACCGAGTTCGAGCGAAGCGGTGGCCACCAGCGCCTTGAGTTCGCCTTTTCGCAAACGAGACTCAGCGTGCAAACGCAGCTTGCGCGAGAGGCTGCCGTGGTGCGCAGCGACCGCGTCTTCACCGAGCCGGTCGGCGAGACAGTGTGCGATGCGCTCCGCCAAAGAGCGTGTATTCACGAAGATGAGCGTGGAGCGATGCTGCTCGGTGAGCTGTGCGAGACGGTCATAGACCTCGTCCCACATTTCGTGGGTCATCACAGCCGACAGTGGGCTCGGAGGAACTTCCACGGCGAAATCCAGCCGCCGCTTATGACCAACATTCACAATCTCCGGCTCCCCCGAGGCGCCAGCGAGGAATTTAGCGACGAGTTCTATCGGCTTCTGTGTAGCCGAGAGCCCGATGCGCACCGGCTTGCGATGGGCGAGCACATCAAGACGTTCAAGCGAGATGGCAAGATGCGCGCCGCGCTTGTCGTCGGCGATGGCGTGGATTTCGTCCACGATCACGGTCTCCACATCGCGCAGCAGTTCGCGGCTCTTCTCTGCCGTGAGCAGGATGTACAGAGACTCGGGTGTGGTGACCAGAATGTGTGGCGGCGACTTCAGCATGCGCTGCCGATCGGCGGAAGGCGTGTCCCCGGTACGCACAAAGGTGCGGATCTGGGGCATAAGCAACCCGCGTTCGCCAGCCAGCCGCGCAATCTCCGCCAGCGGCCGCTCCAGGTTCGTCTGGATGTCGTTTCCCAGCGCCTTCAGCGGCGAAACGTAAACGACTTCAATCTTGTTCTCGAGCTGGCCGGTGACCGCTTTGCATATCAGCCGATCGATGCAGGCAAGGAACGCGGCAAGAGTCTTACCTGATCCAGTAGGCGCGGCGATGAGTGTGGAGCGTCCAGAGAGGATACGAGGCCAGCCCTCCTCCTGCGGCTCAGTGGGCGTGCCGAATTTCGAGACAAACCACTCTTGGACCAGCGGATGCGCCCAGGCAAGCGCCTGTGGGACATCCAGCTCTACACCCCTCCCCTCCTCTTCTTGCGTAAATTCTGTCATCTACAGTACTTAGACTAAGAACCAATGGAGATTTCTGGAGTATTGAACACAAGATCTTCCCAAACAAACCCCGGGGTAACCCCGGATTTCCCACAGCGTAACGCCGAAATTTCCGCGGCGTTACCCCGACTTTTCCACGGCGTTACCCGAGGCTTCCTTCAGCCTACCCAAGAGCCACGCCGTCATTGCGCAAAAAAATCGCAAAGTCCCTTCTGATCCCATGAAGTCCCTAGGGATATCCCATGTTTAATCCCTTGGGATCTCATGCGATATCCATCGATCCTTGCGATGGATGAACAATTAAATTGCCGGATCGGCACTAAGAACACTAAGAAAAGGAACGAATGACTGGCGGCTGAACTCAGACGCAGAGATTGAAGGCCAACAAGTTGCACTGAGTCATTATAGGCGAATAAAAGGCAAATAGTCAAGGAGTGGCAAACGCTTTGGAGTTCCGCTTCTGGCAAACTAGGCTGAAAGGATGTTGCGCAAGAGACCATTGCTATTCGCTGGCTGCGTACTGGTTGCAGCGTCTGTAATTCTGTATGTCGGATTAGAGATTTCAGTCGCTCACGAACAAGCGTTAAGCCCCGGCGAAAAGAGTCTCGGCGTTGCGGTGCTCGGCATGCTCCTTGGTATTCCCATGATCTTGACGGGTGCCACTGGAGCCATGATGCTGGCTTTCTGTGTGCTTCGGGCTTTCTATCGGCGATCATCTTCAAACTGAGCCGCTAGGCAAAACCGAATCGCGTTAGCCACGTCTAAAATGATCGAAACGGAGGCGCCCATGAAGCGTCGCGAGTTCCTCGTCCGTTCCGCCTACGGTTTGGGAGTTGCCTGGCTAAGCTCTCATCCTTTCGCCAGCAATCTCCTCAGCCAGACTCTCCCCCGCCGCTTCGCCGCGACCGACACAGTCACACTGGGCAAGACGGGAATCAAGACCAGCCGCCTTGCAATGGGAACCGGCACCGTCGGGTACGGACACACGTCTCATCAGAGCTCCATGGGAGTTAAGGGACTCTCCGAGCTGCTGCTGAATGGCTACGATCATGGTCTGCGCTTCTTTGACACTGCGGATTCCTATGGGAGTCATCCGCACGTGGCCGAGGCGATTCGGCAGCTTCCTCGCGACAAGGTCACGGTGATGACGAAGACTTGGGCGCGCGATGCGCAGACCGCGCGTGCCGATCTTGATCGCTTCCGCCGCGAGCTGAAGACCGACTATCTCGACATCTGCCTCATGCACTGCCTGACAGAAGCTGATTGGACTACGCGTTTCCGCGGCGTGATGGACGTGCTCTCAGAGGCAAAAGAAAAAGGCATCATACGAACTCATGGGTGCTCGTGTCACAGCATCGAAGCACTTCGTGCAGCCGCGAAGTCTCCCTGGGTGGAAGTTGATTTGGTACGCATGAATCCCATCGGCTCGCACATGGATGCCGAACCTGAAACGGTAGCCAGCGTCATTCGAGAAATGCGAGCGGCAGGAAACGGAATCATCGGAATGAAGATTCTCGGCCAGGGCGATCTGAGCAAGCGTCAGGACGAGGCGCTTAAGTTCGCCCTCTCGCTCGGAACACTCGACGCATTCACGATCGGCGCGGAGAGCAAAACAGAACAGGAAGATTTGATTCGTAGAATCGGTGCATCGGCTTAAGAGCCGGCGAACTCTTTTGCTGGTGGACAAAAGCACCTCCCGCTACCGCAGGGGTTCTGCAACCGACTTCGCCCTTCAGTAGAATTTCCGGGGAGGCTTTTATGAAGCGTCGCGAGTTCATGAAGGGAATCGCCATGACCGGAATCGCCTCTTCTTTCGACCCAGTTCTCAATGCATCGACAGGTTCGATTCCGAGACGGACGCTCGGCCATACTGGAGAGAAGGTCTCAATCGTGGGACTCGGTGGGTACCATATTGGGAGCCAGAAGGATGAAAACGAGAGCATCCGCATCATCCGAACCGCGCTAGATGAAGGAATCAACTTCCTCGACAACTGCTGGGACTACAACGAGGGACAAAGCGAGATCCGCATGGGTAAAGCTCTGGGCGATGGCTATCGGCAGAAGGCTTTCCTCATGACGAAAATCGATGGTCGAGATGCGAAGTCCGCCGCCAATCAGATCGACGAATCACTGCGTCGCCTTCAGACCGACCGCATCGACCTGCTGCAGTTTCACGAAATCATTCGCATGAACGATCCAGAGCGCATCTTCGCCTCTGGCGGCGGCATGGAGGCGGCCGTGAAAGCGAAGCAGGCGGGCAAGATCCGTTACATCGGATTTACCGGACACAAGAGCCCTGAGATTCATCGTCACATGCTCGAACTGGCAGATCAGAACAAGTTCCTGTTCGATAGTGTGCAGATGCCGCTCAACGTAATGGACGCGCATTACCACAGCTTCGAGAAAATCGTTCTTCCCATATTGGTCAAGAAGAACATCGGTGTATTGGGAATGAAGCCGATGGGAGACAAGATCATTCTCCGCAGCAAAGCGGTCACGCCGGTTGAGTGTCTGCACTACGCGATGAGCCTGCCTACCAGCGTCGTGGTCACAGGGTGCGATTCGATCGATATACTTCAACAGGCGCTGAAGGCTGCACGGGACTTTAAGCCTTTGGATGAAGGGCAGCGCACAGCGCTGTTGGCTAAAACGGCCGCTCCGGCGAAGAATGGTGAGTACGAGCAGTACAAAACCACCACGAACTTCGACGGCACGGTTCACAATCCGCAATGGTTAGGTTGAACGCACTGATGGCGCCTGGAAAATAAAATCATGTCCGCACTCGGAGCACGCTCGCTCACTATCGACCTTGATCAGAAAGAGCAAGCTTTACGCGCTCGACTTGCGTCGTTGGGAAGCGTGCTGGTCGCTTATTCCGGCGGAACGGATTCCGCATTCCTGGCGTGGGCCGCTCACGAAGTGCTTGGAGAGCGCATGCTGGCTGTATTGGCAGATTCTCCCAGTCTTCCCCGCCGCGAGTTGAAACTGGCCATTGAATTCGCAGAGCACTGGCATATTCCGCTGAAGGTGATTGCGACTCAAGAGATGGACCGACCAGAGTACACGCGCAACGACGCGGCTCGCTGCTTCCACTGTAAAGACGAACTGTTCACCGTTATGGAGAGAGAACGCGATCAGTTGGATTTTGACTACATCGCGTATGGTAAGAACCTCGACGACGAGGGAGATTTTCGTCCGGGACAACGCGCTGCTGCGCTGCACCGCGTCCTGAGTCCTCTGGCAGATGCAGGGCTCAGCAAGGTCGACATTCGCACTTTATCTGAGCGTGCTGGTCTGCAGGTGTGGAACAAGCCTGCCTCTGCTTGTCTGTCATCACGCATTGAATATGGACGTCCGGTTACTCGCGAGGCCCTGGCGGCGATCGAAGCCGGAGAGGATGCGCTTAGAGAGCTGGGATTCAAACAGGCTCGCGTACGCCACCATGGAGACATTGTGCGCATCGAGATCGCGCGCGATGAGCTCGACCGCGCATTCAGTCCCGAAATGGCAGCGCGACTCGTGCCGATATTCAAAAAGCTCGGATTCAAATATGTGACCCTGGATTGCGAAGGATATCGGTCCGGCTCGATGAATGCTGTGCTACCGATTGAGCAGATCGGGCTGGCGAAGTGAGCTTCCTTTGTCGCTTCAAACTGGGATTGGATCGTGTAACCAGGTAAAAGGCATGCGCGTTGCTTATCTAGAGTGCTTCTCGGGAATTAGTGGGGACATGATGCTGGGCGCCCTGCTTCACGGGGGCGTCAAGCCGGAGCTTTTGCAGCAGACGGTAGCCGCACTGAATGTCAACGCCGAGCTTCGCATCAGCCGCGTCGATCGCAGTGGCATTTCTGCGACGAAAGTCGATGTGCTGGTGAACGGAAAGCTCGCGGATCAGCCTCAACGCTCCCGTGAGCATGCGCACGGTCACAGTCACGATGATTCGCGCGCTCACCCACACGCTCACGAACACCAGGCTCCGAACGACGTTTCAACAGGAGATGGCCACTCCCATTCGCACTCACACGCGCACGAACATCAGCACGGAAGATCACTTTCGGAAATCCGAGAAATCATTCGGCATGCGGATATTCCGCATACCGCGCGCGCAACGGCAATCCGCGCTTTCGAACTTCTCGGCGAAGCTGAGGCGGGAATTCACAATGTTCCGCTCGAGTCGATTCACTTCCACGAGGTCGGAGCAGTCGATGCCATCGTGGACATCGTCTGCGCGTCAGTCGGATGTCACTCACTTGGCGTGGATCGATTCGTTTGCTCTCCGCTGAATCTTGGTGGCGGTAGCGTAACGTGTGCGCACGGCGAGTTTCCCGTTCCAGCTCCTGCGACTCTCGCTCTGTTAAAAGGAGCGCCGGTTTACTCGTCGGGAGTCAATGTGGAGCTGGTGACGCCCACCGGCGCGGCTCTTCTTCGCGCGCTCGACTGCTCCTTCTCTGCGTTTCCGGCAATGAATATTCAATCGATCGGGTATGGTGCGGGCTCGCGGGATCTTGATGGCTCGCCGAACGTCCTCCGAATCTCAGTCGGTGAACTGCTCGAAACGGGAATGCTTGATCACGATCACTCGCACCAAGAAGTCACAGTTCTGGAAACGACAATCGATGATCTCAGTCCGCAGGTGATGGGGTACGTCACTGAACGCTTGCTGGCGGAAGGAGCGTTTGATGTATTCGTCACGCCTGCGCAGATGAAGAAGAATCGTCCCGGATCGCTGCTCACGGTCTTGTGCGATGAAACGACGGCGCCAACAATGCGCGAGATTCTTTTCCGTGAGACCAGCACCATCGGAATTCGCACGCGGCGCGAACGCCGCGACTGCCTTGAACGTGCGATGATCCGTGCAGCCACACAATGGGGTGAAGTTCGGGTAAAAGAGTCTCGCTTGAACGGGACGGTCACGAACTTCGCTCCCGAGTATGAAGATTGCCGCCGGATCGCCGAGGCCAATTCGATTCCGCTGAAACAAGTTCAGCAGGAGGCGATCGGCTCCTATCTTGCAAAAAGACAATCCTCCTCTTCCCTCTCCGACAACACCAGAAAGCCGCTGAGCACGAAGTCACACGTCGCCTGAGCATGGACGAGAGCGCACTTCGCAAGCTGCTCGAACAGGTTCGCGATTCCCAACTGTCTCCAGAAGAAGCAATTGCGCGCCTGCGCCATCTTCCTTTCGAGGATCTGGGTTTCGCGAAGATCGACCATCACCGGCCCTTGCGCGTCGGCATGCCGGAGGTGATCTATTCGGCCGGCAAGACTCCCGAGCAGGTCTCTGAGATTTTTGTGCGAATGGCAGCTCGCAGTAACAACGTACTCGCAACTCGGGCGAATCACGAAAAGTTCGAGGCCGTACACGCCCATATTGCCGAAGCCCAATTCCATCCCATTTCGGGTTGCATCGTGCTCCACCGCAATCACGAGAAACGAGGCCGGGGATTGGTCGCGGTTGTCTGCGCCGGAACCAGCGATCTTCCAGTGGCAGAAGAGGCCGCTGTCACCGCGGATCTTATGGGCAATGACGTTGAACAACTCTGTGATGTCGGAGTCGCCGGCCTCCATCGTCTTCTCTCGCAGCACGATCTTCTCTCCAGGGCTCGAATTCTGATCGTCTGCGCCGGCATGGAAGGCGCGCTGCCGAGTGTTGTTGCCGGGCTTGTACCGGCTCCGGTGATCTGCGTTCCCACCAGCGTTGGATACGGCGCCTCCTTCGGAGGACTGGCCGCTCTTCTGGGAATGCTGAACTCGTGCTCGCCAAACACAGCCGTAGTGAACATCGACAACGGATTCGGCGCCGGATATCTGGCTTCAATCATCAACCAGCTATGAATGGGCACACTGCCTCGGATAGTCCAGAAATGCGCGGGTGCTATTTCGCCGTTACTTTCAGATTGGAAAAGGTCTTTCGATGCCCGGGCCCAGCCACAATGCGACTCCAGTTTCGAGCTAATCAGAATCGGAATATAACTCCGGTCGAGAACCTGAAGTTGTTCTGCGAGCCGCCTCCGAACTGCGTTAGCAAGTAGTCTGCTTGAACGAGGCGCCATCGCACTTTATCGGTCAGTTCCGTATCGACCCCGCCTCCGAGGGCCATCGAGAAAGATGAACTTCCGAAACCTCCTGTGCTGTTATGGGCTCCACCGAGCAGTAAGTGACCGAAGGGCGATACGCTGGAAGGTACTGAGATTTGAGGTCCGAACAGAAACGTGTGGGTCGATGTGCCGATCCCTCTGATGGATCCATAGTGCCCGTCAAAATCGGCGACCACGCCCAGCCAATCCTGGTACTTATATTGTTCTGAGGCCTCCCATCCGGCGAGGTTGGCACCGCGGAAGCGCATATAGGAAAAGCCGCCAAATAATTCGGCTTCGTCTTGCGCTTGCGCCACGAGCGAAGCGAGGATGCACACTACAAACACCAGCGAGATTCTCCGAAGCATAGGGATCTTTCCTCCTAAGTTTTAGTCTTCGGCCAGACTCGTTAGTGACGAAGTGTTCTTTTCTAGCGTTCCAAAGTGATACAGAGCCAGATGAGGCACCGGAGTCTCTGGCGAATGTAAACGTCGCAATCCAGCTCCATCATGGCACAAGCTACCTCGACGTAATCTTCAGATTCGAAAAATATCCCTCAGTGCCGGGGCCGACCCAGAGCGCGACACCGCCTGCGCGCGGTTCGAGCTTCATGTCATTGACGATTAAGCAAGGTTGCTCGGCGCCGTTCACGTAGAGCCGTGCCTTGCGGCCTTCTATTTCGATCTTGTACTTGGTCCAGACACCGGGTTCAAGATCAACGTAGGACTCATATTTTCCAGGAGCCTCCTGGCGCGAACGGGCGAAGTCGAAATCGGGACCTGAGCTGTACTGGGTGGAGTGATTTCGCCTGATTTGGTCGTCGGCTCGGCCGTTGGTTGGCCTTAGATAGATGTACTCGTGCTTTCCATCATCCTGTATGCGAAACGCGATGCCGATGAACCCGCGCGCGGCTTCGCCGGCACCGGCGGCTGGTTTGCCCGCCAGGTCTACTTCGATCGTGCCATCTTTAAATGAAGAGCCCTTGATCAGCGCGTAGGAAGTGTCATTGGCAGCCTGTGGAGCGGCCAGCAGCTGAATGGCACTTCGCCCTTTGTAATTCGTCTGTGCGATCGAAACGTTCTTTCCAACAAGCTGATCGACGCTTTGTGCCGCGAGCGGAACGGCAAGGAGCGCCACTAGTAACGCCCGGATCAAGGCGATGGTTCCCAGGAAGACTGTGTTCATATGAGTTGGGCAACGCGGCTGGCTGTGTTTAGCCAACCGGGCCTCCGACATCGCATAGACGGAAATCTGCTTGAATGGTGAGGGTATAAAAAGCCCAGAAGCAAGAAAAAAGTAGGAAGGTTAGGCGCACGCCTTAAAGACTTGAAATGGGCTGAAGGTCCCCCTGGCCATGGTCGTGCCCATGAATCCTGGCGGCGGAGTCGGCGCAGTCGCCTGAACAGTTTTTGCCACGTAGATCTCGGCTATCAACATCGCCGCAGTACACAAAGCAATCCAAGTTATTTTTCCTCGCATAACTAATCTCCTTTGCGCGCCCGGAAGCGTGGAACGCAGATGAACACAATCAGACGTGCCGACGCGCGGATCAAGCCGCAATCTGCAGAACTGCAACCCGTGCTTTTACTTGCAGTGAAATGCTGTGTTTTGCCGTGGCCTTCGGGGTACAATTTCGGGATTCCCGCCGGCTAAATCAGGAGAGCACGATGGCTGAACCATCCTCTGGCACGACGCCATTCGTGAGACCACCCGAAGATCGCCTCGATTCCTGGAAGGAAATCGCGGCCTACCTGAACCGCGACGTGACCACCGTGCAGCGATGGGAGAAGCGGGAGGGGATGCCGGTCCACCGGCACCTGCATAGCAGGGTGGGGTCCGTTTACGCGTCTCGGGCGGAGTTAGAAGCATGGGCCGAAAGTCGGAACATCCTTGCAGCATCAGAAGACGGAAGTAAGGTTGTCTCGCCTGATCCGGCTGCATCGGTCCCGGCCTCGGTAGCGTCGCCCTGGCCTCGCTGGAAATCGGTACTGGCGCTCACAGCGGCCGGAGTTGCCCTAGTTATCGGCGTAGTGCTCTGGCTTCAGCGGAAAGAATACTTCTGGCGGAATCCACTCGCTGACGCACGCTTTCAGACGGTCACTGACTTCTCAGGACTGGAGCAGGCCGCGGCGCTGTCCCGCGACGGCAAGTTTGTGGCGCTTCTCTCGGATCGGGACGGACCGATGGACGTTTGGGTTACTCAGGTTGGTTCCGGACAGCTTCACAACCTGACTCACGGAACTATCGCGGATCTAGTGAATCGTCAGGTTCGCACGCTTGGATTCACCCCGGACGGTGCCTTTGTCACATTTTGGGTCCGTAAGCGAGATGGCTCGAGCGAGAACGACATCAGTATCTGGGCGATACCAACGCTGGGTGGACAGCCAAAGCCGTACCTTGAAGGAGTGGCTGAGTACGACTGGTCGCAGGACGGCTCCCGCCTGACCTACCATACGCCGGCGCCCGGCGACCCAATGTTTGTCTCTGATGGCGGGCTGCGATTGGGTGCTCGGCCCATCTTCACTGCGCCCGCCGGGTTCCACAGCCACTTTCCAGTGTGGGGGGTAGATGGCTCATTTGTGTACTTCGTCCACGGTTCGCTGCCGGACAAACTCGACATCTGGCGAATCCCTGCGTCAGGAGGAACTCCTGAACGGATCACTTCCCATAATGGGCAGGTGAGTCATCCCGTGCTGTTGGATCGGCGGACGTTGGTGTACCTTGCGACCGATCCTGATGGTTCCGGGCCGTGGCTTTACAGCATGGACGTCGAGCGCCGCGTTCCACACCGGCTGACCTTTGGCCCCGATCGATACACTTCTCTGGCAGCAAGCGCAGATGGCCGCCGTCTGGTTGCGACACTCGCAACTCCAAAGAGAGCACTGTGGCGTTTGCGGATTCCTGATTCGTCCGCGCAAGTTTCGTCGGCTGAGCAGATCTCTCTCACGCACAATGCGGTTTTTTTTCCACGATTCGGTCCAGATTATCTTCTTTATGTCTCTGCGACTGGCCCGAGTGAGAGTATCTGGAAGCTTGCCAACGGAAAAAACACCGAGTTGTGGAGTGGCCCGGAAGCGCAAATCCTGACTGCGCCGGCAATCGCCCCTGATGGACGGTCGATTGCATTCTCAGTTCGGCAGCGCGGGAGGACTGTCCTTTATGTAATGCAGTCCGACGGCGCCAACGCACACATTGTGACCGATTCGCTCGAACTGCACGGCGGTCTGGCGTGGTCGCCGGATGGGAAGTCGCTTACCTCGGCCGTCGACGAACAAGGCGTCCCGCGCCTCTATCGCGTGCCGTTGGACGGTCGCTCGCCCATTCCTTTTCTGCGGGAACAATCGGTAGATCCCGCGTGGTCGCCTGACGGCAGCTTCGTTGTTTACTCCGGACCCGACGTTGGCACTACGTTCTTAGTAAAAGCGGCCACAGCTGACGCTGCCGCTCATCCCTTACCACCCCTGACTCTGACTCGGGGAGCTCGACATGTTGTCTTTCTGCGTGGAGGAGGAGCGCTCGTGTTCCTGCGCGGAGAGATGCAGCATAAGAATCTCTGGCTCCTCGACCTGACAACGGGCGCCGAGCGACAGTTGACCAACCTTCCTTCGGACTTCGACATTCGCGACTACGACATCTCCGCGGATGGCCGTGAGGTTGTACTGGAACGCGCGCAAGCACGCTCGGATGTTGTGTTGCTCGATTTGCCTCGCCGATAGTCCGGATACAAACCAGTTCCAATTCGAGAAGCTGGGTCGACGCAGTATGCTCCGTCCTATGGATGATTACCTCGGCCAGAGCAAACTGAACGTTTCCGCTGTTACGAACGCGTAAATGAGACCGTCGAACACATGCTTCAGCGTTACTCCCCACGTCTGTCCTTTCCAGATGGAATCCACAAGTTGGCCATAGCCGTAGGCGAGAAATGCGGTGACGGCGAAGAAGTGGAAGAGTTCGTGATGCTCGACGCCGGGACCGTGAGAGATCGAGGCAAAGCAGCCGACGATCAGGCTGGTGAGGATGCAGAAAGCAAACCATAGGCCCAGGTACTTCCCCATGGCAGGGGGTCCGCTGGGCAAGATCGTTAGCATGCCAACCGGTCCGCGCTTGAACTTCTCAATGGTCTCAGGCGACTTCATCTCCTTCATGCTGCAGTACGGGAAGCGGTAGGCCCGGCCCGCAGTCACGCCTGCGGCGCGCAATGCATCGAGCACTTTGGCTTCATCCGGAAGCTGCCGGCAATCCCCTTTGTGCGAGGGCAAGATCATGTGCAGAATTGCGCTCGCGATAAACACAAGCACGGCCGAGAGCAGAATCGGAAGCCATAACGCCGAGGTGGGAACCATCATTCCTCCTGATGAAGTAGGTTTGTGTCCGAAATGGTTAACCTAGGTTTGTCGCTTGGGTGTAAGCGCGCCAATTGTAATCATCACAATGCTGCAGTCAACACGCTTCTCAACTGTCGACAGATTTGGCTTCGCGGCCTGGATCGGGATGAACCTTGCGAACATTTCTATACAGAAGCACCTGCCCAATTACAAGGATCAGGATTCCACCAGCGAATCCCGTGACGGACAGATTTTGGAGGGAATGGATACGCAGGGCGTCTGTGCTTGAGGCTGTCTCCAGCTTGCCTTTTGCCAGCCCATACAGGTAAGCATGCTGCGTCGAAACGAGGAGTCCCAATGCGATCAGGACGTACGCGGTGAGGTTCATTGCGAAACGTTTCATACTGATTCCCTTTCAGGAAAAATCTGCTGGTTCCCGACCTTCCATTGTTGGAACCGCAAACTAAGCCAATTTAATATCTCCTGATGCGGTCGTCGACTGTAAAGGACTTGAGTTTTTGGAAAAAGCAGCCTGGTCGTGTGCCGGACTCCGTATGGGAACAAACCGAACTGGAAACACTCGTCCTGGCTGAAAACGGGCTGGCGGAGGTGTCCGAACAAATTGGAACCTTAAAGAAACTTCGCATGCTCGACCTTGGGCACAATGTCCTGACGAGCGTGCCTGAGTCGCTTGGCGATCTCGACGCGCTCACAGACTTCCTCTACCTGCATGACAATCGCTTAACGTCATTGCCCGCGTCTCTCGGCCAGCTAACGAAGCTGCGCTATCTCAATATCAGCAGCAACCAGTTCACTGCGTTGCCAGAGGCGGTTACGTCGATGACGAACCTAATCGAGTTGCGTGCGGAAGGCAATCCGATGACTTCACTTCCCGATTCGGTCGGGTGCTTGTCGCGGTTGCGGGAGTTGCACTTGAGAAACAATCAGCTAACGTCACTCCCCAATGCGGTCGGCGCGCTGCGAGAACTCCGGCAAATTGATCTTCGCAGCAATCCGCTCATCTCGTTGCCTGCGAGCATCGCTTTGCTGCCAAAGCTGGAGAAGGTGGACCTGCGCTGGATCGAGACTCTGCCGTTACCAGAATGGATTGAAAGTCTGGAAGAACGCGGTTGCTTAGTTTATTGCTGAATATTGGCTTGGCCCTATGAACCGATTGGTATGGCCAGTTCTTCAGTGGCAAAATGCCAGCCGTCGGCTCGAAGAGCCCGACTCCTGTTACCAACACCACCTAACCCGGGGTTTCACCGCCGGGCTATTCTCATTCGTGCCCCGCCACGGCGGGCGGCACTCCGCAGTCGCTCGAGGAGGGCTATGAAACAATCTGTTTCTGGTGCCTTGGTTCTCTGCATCCTTGTTCTTGGCGCCTGCGTCCTCGGCCAACAAATGACCTCGTCTCCGACGAAACCAAAGCGCATCGTGATCGCCGCGAGCACGCTCCTTGACGGCAAAGGACACATCCTCCACGACACTCGCATCGTCGTCGAGGGCGGGAAGATCGTTGCGCTCGATCCCAAGGCCGCGCCGGTGGACTACGATCTTCGCGGGTTGACCGTCTTGCCTGGATGGATTGACGCGCATGTGCACATGAGCTGGAGCTTTGGTCCGGACGGCAAAAACGCAAATGGCGGAGGTACGACGCAGGAGGCAGCTTATCAGACGGCTTCGAATGCTTGGGCCACGTTGATGGCCGGGTTCACCACGGTGCAAAGCGTCGGGTCGGCGGTGGATGCTCCCTTGCGCGACGCCATCGCGAGAGGTCTGCTTCCCGGCCCGCGCATCATCACGTCGCTCGAGCCGCTCATGGGCCAGGGCGAGAAAACCGGAGCACCAGATGAAATCCGCTCCTGGGTGCGCAAGCAGAAGGAAGCAGGCGCGGACTTGATCAAGATCTTCGCCTCGGGCGGCATGCGCCAGGGCGGTATGACGCTTTCGCAGGATCAACTGAATGCCGCATGCGACGAAGCGAAAAAACAGAGCCTGCGCGTGCTCGTGCACGCTTACCGTGACGCTGTCCGCGCCGCAGCGCTTGCCGGATGCACTCAGGTCGAACATGGCCTCGGCGCTACGGACGATGATCTGGAGCTCATGGCCCAAAAAGGAACCTACTTCGATCCGCAGGCAGGCCTGCTGCTGAAGAATTACCTCGAGAACAAGGAAAAGTTCGTCGGCACACCGTACTTCCCTACTACGCTCGAAGGCTTCGCACCGATGGAGCAGATCATCCCAATGAACCACGATGTGATGCGGCGTGCAGCCAAGATTCCCGGATTGATAATTGTCTTCGGCACCGACGCAGTAGCCGGCATGCACGGGCGCAATGCTGAGGAGTTCGTCGAACGAGTCCGCGAGTGTGGAGCGGATCCAATGGCGGCCATGGTCTCCGCTAACTCAGTGAGTGCAGAAGCGCTGGGAATGTCCAACCAGATTGGCACGATCGCCCCGGGCCTGCAGGCAGACATCATCGCTCTCGAAGGCGATCCGCTGAAGTACATCACGGCTGTGCGGCGGGTTGTGTTTGTGATGAAGGGCGGGGTGGTTTACAAGAACGCAGCACCCACTCACTAAAGAGGTGTTTTCGTTGCTGTGCTTACGTCTTACATGTAAGATTTACATATGGCTGGCTACGGTACTACGAAGCTCTCCTCAAAAGGGCAAGTCGTTATCCCCGAGGAAGTCCGATCGAATCTTGGTCTGAAAGAGGGAGACCAGTTCCTCGTCATCGGTGAAGGTGACGCGGTGATTCTAAAAGCAATCACTCCCCCCAGACTCGAACAGTTTGAGGGACTACTTGCTCAAGCCCGCGCAGAAGCCCGAAAAGTGAGGATCAAGAAATCCGATCTGAAGGCGGCCCTCTTAAAGGTCAGGCGCCGCGCGAGGTGAAACTCAAAGCAGTCCTCGACACGAACGTTCTCATTTCTGGGGTCTTCTGGAAGGGGCCACCGTTCGAGATTCTGGGAGCCTGACAGCACGGACAGTTCTCGCTGGTCATCTCCGCTGCAATCCTCGAGGAGTACCGGAGAGTTCTTCACGAGATGACCAGGACTCGACGGTCAACTGTAATCGACCCAATTCTGGAACTCATTGAATTCCACTCACAGATCGTTGCATCTACGCGCTTCGAGGCGCCAGTGTGCGATGATCCCGACGATGACAAGTTCCTGGAGGCGGCGAGCGCCGCCACGGCCGGTTACGTGATTACCGGCGACAGGGCCCTGCTTCGCATTAAGAAGTATGGGAGAGTTGAGATTATCGGACCGACTCAGTTTCTTAGGATTCTGGCTCGCTGAAAGTCAAGTTCCGATCCGACACAACCTGACCTTCAACTGATGAGGTTGGCATGACTCTAACCATGACTTCCACGTTATTAGCCGCGAGCATCGTGTGCTCCATGGCGTTTAGTGCTCAGGCGCAGACTAGAGCCGAGGCGCAGTTGCCATCGGTCTTGCCGCCGCCGGAGCTGGCTCGCGTGCTGACTGACTACGAGGCGGCTTGGCAGGCGCCTGATCCGAAGAAGCTGGCGATGCTCTTTGCCGAGGATGGATTCGTGCTCTCGATCGGGCATCCGCCGGTCCGTGGACGTGCTGCCATCGAGCGGCAGTATGCCAAGGCCGGCGGTCCGCTTTCTCTGCGGGCTCTGGCGTATGCGACTGAGGGCTCGATTGGTTACATTATCGGCGGCTTCACGCGGCACAAAGGCGATCCCGATACGGGAAAGTTTACGTTGACGCTTCGCAAGGGCGCCGACAGCAGATGGCTCATCATGTCTGATATGGACAATGGGAACAGCCGACCTTGACGTGGACTCCGCGACAGCGATTTACCCTATGAAAGACATGCGAACTCGCCAGTGGGTCGGCCGGGTTCCTCTGCTCGTTGCTGCATGTGGCACGATAGCGCTCAGAAATCTGATGCCTGCGTGGGCGTTCATGTGGAGCTTGGCCTCCGCCATCTACACTGGCCTCAAGTGGCTGAGCTGGTGGAGAGTACAAGGGCGAATTCGCCATTCAAACTGGCGTTCTGCCGCGTATCTTCTCGGCTGGCCTGGAATGGACGCGGAATCATTTCTGAAATCAGGCTGTCCTGTCTCGAAACCAGCCGTACGGCAGTGGGTCGCAGGGCTCATCACGGCGATGATGGGTATCACGCTGCTTTGGGTCCTGGCACGAAGGATTCCCGAGGAGCACCCACTCATGCGTGGATGGGTGGGAATGCTTGGCCTAATCCTCTTACTCCACTTTGGTACCTTCAAGATTATTGCGCTGATATGGAGGTCCATGGGAGTTGACGCGGTGCCCATCATGGACGCACCTCTGCGTTCCGCTTCTCTAAGCGAGTTTTGGGGCAAACGATGGAACTTAGGATTCCGCCAGCTTGCCTATGATTTTTTGATCTTCTCCCCATTACACAAAGTGCTCGGCGGCCCGGCGACGGGCTTTCTCGTATTTGTAGTTTCTGGGCTGCTGCATGATTTAGTGATTTCATTTCCTGCTCGTGCAGGCTACGGACTTCCCACCACGTACTTCGTCATTCAAGGACTCGGAGTTGCTGTTGAACGTTCCCAGTTCGGTAAACGACTTGGACTGGGAAGGCACGCATTAGGCTGGTTGTTTATGGCAACGGTAACTGCGGCCCCTGCGTACTGGCTCTTCCACCCTCAGTTTGTTACGCGTGTAATACTCCCATTTATGCGAGCGATAAGGGCGATATGACGAGCCCACTCTGGGAACGGCTGTTCGACTGGGATCTTTGGCTGGCTGGATTCGGACACTTCGTGATTCTGATCGCCAGTTTTCAAGTGCCTTTTCGCCTCGAATGGAAAGTAGACCTGCAGCAACTGAAGCCATTCAACCGTAAGCTGCTGTGGGTCCAGGGCGCGTTCACTGTCCTGACCATCCTCGCCTTCGGAATCCTGACGCTCTCCCTACACGTGGAACTACTTCGGGGCGATCGTGCTGCGCTGGCTCTTGCTTTATTTATCGGCATCTATTGGACCTCTCGCATTCTCGTCGACGCGTTTTACTTTTCCCACAACGACTGGCCGCACGGAACAAAATTTGTAGTGGGGCACATTCTATTGACATCGCTCTTTGCTGCCCTTGCGATAAGCTATCTTGGATTGTGCGGGTGGCATTTTTTGCGGCATAACTAGACAGCCCTCGGGCATCCTCTTGTGGTGCTCGAGGACAAGAATCCCGCCCTTTGGGCTCACACCGTTTCTCATCTCACCCATGGCTCACGCCCATGGGCTACAAGAATGGCGTGCCTTCGGCGCTCTAGGTACCCAGACACTCACCCAGCGGCTGCCGCCGCCGGTACTAATTTCCCGAGCCTTGGGCATTCCTTGCGTGAGCGCGGTGTGGAAGTTCTTGCTCCAACTTATCGAGCCATGCGAGTTCCGTTTTGAATTGCTCGAGGGTTAGCTTCAGCATCCAGACGGCTTCGTGATAGGGATGTCCTACTTCCTGGAGGACGGAATTCAGCACTTCTTTTTCTCGGGCTAGCTCCGATTCGAGAACCTTTTTTCTGCGCTGAATCTGCGTTTTAAAGACTCCTGGCCTGGCGAGCCAGGAGAGAGCGATCCAGGTGAGGAAAGGAGGGCGTTCGCGTTGGGTGGTCCAATCTTCACGCTCAAGGGCGTCGGCTAGAGCCGCACGCCCGTCGGCGGTCGCAGTCAGGACGTTTCGCTCTGGACCGGCAGCGGGTTCTTTGCTTGCCTTGGCGCGCAAAAACCCGAGGCGCTGCAGCTTGTCGAGGCTGTAGTACACCTGCGGCCGGGAGATTCCGGCCCAGTCCCGAATCTCACGGCGTTCCAATTCGAGATTGGCTTCGTAGCCATGCATCGGGCGTTCCGACAACAGGCTTAGCACTACGAGGTCTGCAGTGGTGAGATCGAGCTTGCGCTTACGCCTGGGCACGCCTTGCCTTCCGCTTGCGGCTCCAGTACCACCATACACATCTCTCTGCCGGCAATCGCGGATTGCGCGCCTGCGCCACCGCCGCCTGGAAGACGTCGAGGCAGCAGATGTCCTGCCTCTCTCCAGTGATTTCGCACAAGCGTCTATACATCTGGCGAGGATTGGACTTGGCGAGTTGAGCAACGCTGCTGATGCCCAGTAGCTCGAAATCGCGCAGCATGGCGGGGCCGACGGAGATCAAGCTCTGCAACTTCTGCTTCTCGTTTCGGGATGAAATTCTAGTTGACGTCGGCATAGGTGCTCCTGTAACGTCTCTTGTTGCAGTAGTCTAATTGAGACTAGTTACTAAAGGCAAGTAGATTTTGGCGCGGCAAGTTGTGGGTGCCGAAACTTTCTATCGACACTGTCATCCCTCGCGCTCTTTTTGCGCGGGGGATCTGCTTTTCCTACGCCGCGAGAACAGCAGATCCCCCGCTCCGCGGTGAAAGCAGTGGGCAACGCAGACACCTTCGCTGCGGAGCGAGGGATGACAGTGCCAAGTGAGGGGTCTGAGGGTAAATTCTGAGGGTAAATAAGGAGACTAGCTATGAACATCAAGAAAATTACGCCGGTTCTGTACGCAGATGAGCTTGAATCGTGCGTAAAGTTCTGGACCGAGCGGTTTGGATTTCAGAAGACAGTGGAAGTGCCGGATGGGAGCCGCCTGGGATTCGTGATCCTGCAGAATGGCAATTTGGAACTCATGTATCAGAGCTTTGCCAGCGCCAGGAAGGATGCTCCTATCGTTTCAAAGGAGATCGAAGGAGAGCGCACGTTTCTGTATGTCGAAGTTGAGAAGCTAGAACCTTTCATTCAAGCGACGAAGGATGCGAATGTCGTGCTGCCCGTACGGACAACTTTCTACGGAGCTACGGAGATCGGCGTCAAAGATCCTGCCGGACACGTAGTTGTGTTCGCCGAGATGGGCGCGCAGCAGGAGCAGTAAGCACGTAGATGTCGCTGGGGCCACTCACCCATGCGCTACTGCGCACGGTTCTGCTGTTTGCCCGCTAGTACGGTGTTGCCACTTCCCTTTCGTAATCCCTCTATGAGCGGTTTGCGTTTATTGGTGCCGCATTCCCCGCACATAATGCCGTGAGCACCATCTCCCCCAGCACGATCCCAATTAAGGACTCCTTAAACTTATGTTGAAGCGGAATTTTGTTTTCGCACTCGTGTTGCTGATGCTTGGGGCTTTGGCCTGCATGGGTCAAGCGACTCCGTCGTCCCCGATACTGCGGTTTCCTGATAGAGGCTTCAGCTCTTACACGACCCTGTCGCAGAGCTATGACTCTTCGGCCAACTGGACGAGCATTGTGGATTCCACCGTCAGCTACAACTTCAACAGAGTCTTCGCCGTCTCCGTAGGAGCCCCCTTCTACCTTGCGTACAACCAGCCGCTCTTCACTTCGACTACAACGCCGACTGGCGGGACGAGTACGCAGTTCACGCCGATCTCTGGGTTTAAAGCAATGGGCGATACGCGTATTGGGTTGAGGTTCGCGACGCCGACTCCGATCATCAAGTACGTTGTCACCGTGACCGGTACGGCCCCGACGGGCGATACGTCGATCGGCCTAAGCACCGGCCGGGTGACTGCAGACTTCAACAATCATGTGGAGTTCGATCTTGGTCACTTCTCTCCGCTTCTCGATTTGGGAATTGCCAACACCAGCGCACTCATCAATGCGGTGAAGCGTCCATACACCACTCTGGGTATGCTGTCGCACTATAAGGCGGGACTCGGACTTCCGCTCGGCAAGCGGCTAAGTCTTGAATTTGCCGGCTACGAGAACTTGCCGCTCGGATTGCAAAAACTCTATAGCCAGGAGTTCAATCGCGGACCGGGCTCCGTTTCCTCGAGTGGTAAGGGCAAGTCGGCGCCGATCTATGAGCAAGTTGCTGCTGCCTTTGGAAAGGGCTTCACCGAAGACAACGGATTCACGACGGGACTGAACGCCGAGATGGGCCGCTACATGGATATGGGCTTCACCTACGATCGCAGTGCGCGCCAGCAGTTGGATAGCTTCTCCTTCAGCATCGGCATTCGCATTGGGCACGCGCCGGCACACTGAAGATGCTAGCCTCTTAACCTCTGGGCTGTTAGCTATTAGCCTTCGACCAGGGTGGAACGACACCCGTCATGCGCGCGTATGCAATGAGCTGGCCCATGTGCTCGTTGGCATGAACGATGATGCGAAGGTACATGCCATCGACCGTGGCGTCTCGATCAGCTACGTGGACTTTACGTGCCAGGTCCTTGGGCGTTTCAGCCAGATGTGCCTCTTTCACCGCGTCCAGCGATCGCTTCAGCCAACTGATTACTTCCGCCTTTGACGTGACAGTTGTCTCCGCGTCCCGCTTCAGGTCTGTGGGCATCTTCGGACCGGTAACGCTCAGTAGATAAAAGTTCGCCAGAACGATGTGCATGTAGACTTCGCTTGTGGAGCGCACTCCGGCCGCGGGTCGCCAGGTGAATTTGTCTGCAGGAGTGGCCTCGGCCAGATCAATGAGCTGTCGCGAAACATGCTTCCACTCTCCGTCGTACCCCTGCCAGATCCCCTCAGGCGCTTGAGCCACTAAGACATTGGGAACAATCAACAAGAGGCATACTAAGAACATTTTGATCAGAGACGGTTTCACCGAAGCTCCTTTCCTGCGGTTTCCTGAAGCCGTGTTGCATCCGTCGCATTTTATCGGAAGAGACGAACAGTCCCGTTCAGGCCGCTCTGATGCTATGTTCCGAGGGAATTTTTCAGAATCCAAGGTCCATCGGACTTCGGTCAGGTTGGCCTCGCTTGGGCTGCTAACTCGTTGAAGAATTGGGTGCGCACGAAAGGATTAAAGCTATGCTCCGCAAACGTTGCAGCCAGATACGAGGCATTGGTTAGCTTTCGTAATGTTGATGTGAGTCCTCCCCAATGAAATGCTTGCCGCATGCACAATCCCGCCAACCAAGATCGCGATTCGGTCCGCGCTCCGCGCGTTAATGTCCCAAACAAGGAACAAGCGGTAGTTGCGCTCGGAACGCAGCGAATCCTCGGTGTCCTGTGCAAACTATCGGTCACCGGCGGCTCTTTACGTTTGTCGAAGCCAATGTCGAAAGGAACCGTTGCCGACCTCACAATACGGGCAACATCAGGACCAATTACTAGCGCCATCGAATTCCTCGGACCAGCACATCGAGGTGCACTTCCCCCGCAAGCATTCCGTTTCATTCACATGGGCCCGGCAGAGAGCAGGCGCCTGGAAAATGCACTCGAGGAGATCCGAAAACAGGGATTTGGCGAAAAACAGGATTGGCGATTTCATCCGCTTACCAGAGGCGCTCTTCGTACTGTTAAATCCATCACCCGGAAGCGGTCCTGAGAAGAGCAAAGCGGTTTTTACGCCTCATGCGCTCATCGAATTGATGAATACGCTGACCTGACGACGAGTCCCACTTTGGGATGAACTCCGGGGTTACGGAACCCGCCCCAGAACATTTTTACAAACCCGTAATACACGGTGTATCGTTGCGTGCGCCATTTCAATCCCTTAGCTATGGTGATGCACATGACGATCCGCCGGTTGACTGTTCTTGCCGTTCTTGCAATTCCAACGCTAACCCACAGCACACCGTCAGCCCCGATGATGCAGGCGGCTGCGCCTGCCGTCGAAGCGAGATCGGCGCCACAGCAGTTGGCGGCTGACACACAGCGCGTCACCGCCGCGGGGGCGAGTTTCATGGTGCCCGCCGGCTGGTCGATCGTCACGGGCAAGAACGTGGTCATCCTTCAGCCTCCAGAGCCCGACACGCATATAGCGATTGTCGATACTCAAGCCACCGATGCTGCAGGTGCGGTCGCGGCGGGTTGGGCGGCATACAAGCCTGAGCACAAGTGGCCGGTTAAAGTTGTCACCTCACGCCCACCGCGCGAAGGCTGGGAAGATCGCCATGTCTTTGACTACGAAACTTCTCCCAACGAACGCGCTGTCGTACAGGCGATTGCGCTGCGTGCTGGCAGCACCTGGACTGCGGTCATCCTAGACGGAAAGGAACCGACATTTGAGAAGCGCAACGCGCCGATTGGATTGATCATTCAGAGTCTGCGTCCCAAGGGCTATCAGCGTGAGTCATTCGCCGGACGGAAAGCACATCCGCTGGATGCGGCCCGAATCGCTGAGATCAAGGCCTTCGTGGAAGACTCGATGCAAAAGCTTGGCGTCCCGGGAGCTTCGCTTGCGCTGGTTGACGACGGCAAGATCGTGTACGCAGGCGGATTGGGAAAACGCGAGCTCGGTAAACCCGACCCTGTGGACGAAAACACGCTCTTCATGGCGGCGTCGAATACGAAGGGAATGACGACGCTGCTGCTTTCAGAACTGGTGGACGAGAAGAAGTTGAGGTGGGATGAGCCTGTCGTTGACGCCTATCCCAGCTTCAAACTTGGTGATCCGGAAACAACTAAGAAGGTGCTCGTCAAAAACCTGATCTGCGCGTGCACCGGACTACCTCGGCAGGATCTGGAATGGATCTTCCAGTTTAAGCAGGCCACTCCGGAATCTTCACTCGCTCTGCTTGGCACCATGCAGCCCACCAGCAAGTATGGCGAGGTCTTTCAGTACAGCAATCTCATGGCGTCTGCGGCGGGATACATCGGCGCACATATTGTGTATCCCAACATGGAACTCGGGGCCGCCTATGACGCTGCCATGCAAAAGAGAATTTTTGATCCCCTCGGAATGAAATCCACAACCTTCGATATGGCGCGAGCCTTAAGAGCCAACCATGCCAGCCCTCACGGCGATGATGTGGATGGCAAGCCTAGTGTGGCCGACATCGCGTTTGACTACTCGGTCGGACCCCACCGTCCGGCGGGAGGCGTTTGGACCTCCTCCGACGATCTGATTCGTTACGTACAGCTTGAGCTTGCTCGGGGAAAGCTACCCAATGGCAAACAGTTGGTATCGACGGAGAATTTACTGGCTCGACGCGCCCGGCAGATCGACGTCGGAGAGAATCATTATTACGGCATGGGCCTGATGGTCGATAGCAGATACGGCGTCCCGGTGGTTCATCACGGAGGGAGCATGGCAGGTTACAAGAGCGACATCGATTTTCTGCCTGACTCCGGCGTGGGCGCAGTGCTGCTCACGAATTCCGACAACGGTGGAATGCTGCTGGGACCCTTCAGGCGGCGATTGCTGGAGGTATTGTTCGACGGCAAACCTGAAGCGGCTGACGACGTTACCGCTCAGGCCAAGCGGCATAAGGCCGTTCTCGAGAAAGAGCGGCTACGACTCGTTGTTCCGGCAGATGCATCACTCGTGTCACAACTGGCGTCCAAGTATTCCAGCAAGGACCTTGGCGAACTCACGGTAACAAATAAGGATGGCGCAACGACGTTCGACTTCGGCGAGTGGAAGAGCACCGTCGCCTCACGAAAGAATGACGATGGCACAATTTCGTTCATCACCATCGATCCCACAAATGATGGCTTCGAATTCGTGAAGGCCGAACGGAATGGCCGGCGCGCGTTAATTATCCGTGACGGCCAGCACGAATACACGTTCACGGAGGCCGCACTGACCGCTTCTTCACATTGAGGGTTAAGCCGACGCTCGCGGCTCTTTGAACTCGTTAAAGCTGATCTGGTTTCCAAACGGATCGATCACGTGCATCGCGCGTGCGCCATAGAATTCGTCCTGCACGCCAGGACGCAAGAAACGATAGCCCTTCGCGGTTACTTCGCGGTGGAAGTCGTCGACACCGGTCATCTCCACATGAATGTGTACTCCGGGCGAACCGTCGCCATGATGCTCGCTCAGATGCAGGCGAAGTCCACCACGCGAGACCTGCATGTACACTGGCATGCCGGGCTCAAACGTGTGCTCCCAGTCAACCGTGAAGCCGAGAAATCCGCAGTAGAACTCCTTGGCCTTCTCCACGGAGAAAATGCGCAGGATGGGAATGGTTCGGACGAAGGTAATCGCCGTCGTGGGCTCAGTCGCAGATGCAGTCATGATCACTCCATTAAATCAAAACGGTTTTCGCCAACGATGAATCGGGCATATGTTCGTCCTTTTAGCCTTTGACATTCTCAATGGGCGAAGCGAGTGCTTGGACCCAGTACGACAATGAACGCAATCGCGACCCCACAAGATGCCAAGATTAAGGGCCAGCTCCTCTCGATCGGCATTGGTTCTGCCGGCGGCCCATAGGGAATCATCGTTCCCTTACGAAGCAAGTTGGGGTCCCACATGAGTCCCGATGTGCCGCCAAAGGTCGAGGCGGCGGCGGAGATCAGAATCAGGATCATCCCTCTAGGATTCAATGCTCCGGCAACGCACATCAAAATTCCTCCGGCAAAATACGGGATCGTAGAGAGGCGCACCGCTCTTCGGTAGCGTTGCTCCTGATTGCTGCCAATCAGCGGACGCAACTCAAGCAAACTAAGACGCGCGGCCAGGAAGTAGGTAACAGCGCCGAAGATAGTCAGACCGATTCGCCAGATCCATTGTGGGCCGAGTCCACGAATGAATTCTCCCCAGTCACCGATGCCGCCAATTCCTGAAAACAGAAAATACCCTGTGGCAGCGAAAAGGTTTACAGTCATCGCAATCCAAAAGAAATACTTCATTCGCGGACGGCTGCGACTGGTGATTCGCCCGAGGAAAAAGAACACGGCCGCGGCGATGAAGTTCGCGAGAGTGCCGCCAGCCATCACCAGGCGGCTATCCACACTGCATTCGAAGTGAACTGAAGACAGCACGAGAGGCTGGGCGCCCGTGAGAAGACAAGCGCCACCGTGGCCTGCTCCTTCATGCAACAGGTTCCCAAGCATGTAGGCAAGGACCCCGATCGATCCCACAGTAACCGAATCTGGCATAGGTACCACTTTGACGGCAATTTCTGGCTGCGTAGCGCTCTGCATTTCGGCGATAAGGTAGCACAGCAAGGGCAGAAACGAGTTGTTTGGTCTGTGATGGACTCAAGCCGCGTCTTGATGATTCGCCGGGGAGGGCGCCTGGGCGCTCTAGGGCGACGAACCTCGACGGCCGTGAAGTCCTCGAAGTAGACAAAGTCATGCTCCCTGCGTAATAACTTGAACTCTGGCGCGTCTATGTGCGTAAGAACCGGCAGAGCGGTTCCCTGTCTGGTGGCTTGCGGCCGGAGCGAGAAGACATTTCATGAATACATTGAAGAGTGACTTTCTTTATGGCGTGCGCATGCTGCGCAAGAGTCCCGCATTCACAATTGTCGCGGTCTTGACGCTGGCACTTGGAATCGGAGCTAACACGACGATTTTCAGCCTCGTGAACTGGCTTCTTTTGCGGCCCATGCCGGTGACGCAGCCGGAGCAGATCAGCGTTCTCGCTTACAGCCAGAGGCATGGCAACACACAGAATCAGTTCTCGGTTCCCGACTATCGGGTTATACGCAGCCAGACGACGAATGTTTTCTCGGACGTTGCCGGATACCAAATCGGCATAGACGGCTTCAGCGTCGAGGGCAGAGCCGACCGGCTCATGACCTATTACGTGACGGGAAACTTCTTCCGCATGCTGAACATGCAGCCGGCACTCGGCCGTCTCTTCCTGCCGGAAGAGGGTGAGAACGTCGATTCCGATCCGGTGATCGTTCTCGGATACCCGTATTGGCAAAAGCGCTTTGGTCGACAGCCAGACATCGTAGGCAAGAAAGTTTCCCTCGATGGGAAGCCGTTTACCGTGATCGGCGTTGCGCCAAAAGAATTCTATGGACCGTATCCCATACTGGAAGCTCAGGCCTACCTGCCACTGGGTATGAACGTAGTGGAAGGCACGCCGCGCGATTTCATGGAGAATCGCGGTATGCGCCAAGTGGTCCTCATGGCCCGGCTTCGAGATGGGGTTGCGCTTGAACAAGCGACTGCATCGCTTGCCGTGATTGGACAGCACCTGGGCTCAGACTTTCCGGACTTTGATAAGGACATGGCAATTCGCGCTTACTCGGAGGTCCATTCACGTCCTCAGCCGGATTCCGACAATACGGTGGTGATCGTCGCAGGTTTGTTTCTCGGACTGGCGGCGATGGTTCTGCTGCTGGCGTGCATGAACATCGCCAACATCCTGCTCGTGCGGGCGACAGTGCGCGAGCGTGAGGTCGCAATTCGGGCTGCGCTCGGCGCTTCGCGAAAACGGCTGATCCAGCAACTGCTCACGGAAAGCGTTCTGCTTGCGTTGCTGGGTGGACTTGCCGGCATCGTGTTGGGATTCGGCGGAAGCTCGCTGCTGGGCTCGCTCAATCTCCAGACTGACTTGCCTATCCACCTCGACTTCGGCTTTGACTGGCGCGTCTTTGGATATGCGTTTTCTGCCGCATTGATTACTGGGATCGTCGTTGGAATTGTCCCAGCGGTTCGCGGTTCACGCGGGAATCTCAATGCTGTCCTGCACCAAACTGGACGCGGTGTCGTAGGTGGCCGTGCCCGTTTGCGGACGGCTCTAGTGGTCGTTCAAGTAGGCGGCTCGCTGATCCTGCTGATCGTTGCCGGACTCTTTACCCGTAGCCTGCAAGCGGCGCAGCGGACCAATTTGGGATTTGACCCCAATCACGTTGTTAACCTTTACATGGATCCCAGTGAGCTTGGTTACAAGCCCGACCAGACTCTCCAGTTCTATCGCGACTTGCTCGCGCGGGTCACACAACTCGGGGGTGTGGAAACGGCGGCCACTGCCAGCAGCGCGCCTATGGGGTACTACGGCAACGGGGATGGACTGATTATCGAGGGATACCAGCCGCCGCAAGGTCAACCTGGTCCGGGATCGCAATATGAATTGATCTCCGGAGACTACCTTGGAACGATGAAGATTCCACTCGCCGAGGGAAGGACTTTCAAAGACTCTGACAACGATAAGGCGATAAATGTGGCCATCGTGAACGAAACCATGGCCAAGAAATACTGGCCAAAACAGGATCCCATCGGGCGTCACTTCCGCATGGTCAGCAATGCTAAGCAGACGCTCGAGATCGTTGGCGTAGCAAAGGATGCCCGCTACCAGCGTGGTAATGGACCATTCTCGAACCACTTCTACATGCCCCTGACGCAGCACGCAGCCCTGGGTAGCCTGCAAGTCTTGCAGGTGCGGACCCATGGTGATCCGGCGAGCATGATTCCCGAGATCGAGCGGACAATCCACGCTCTGGCCCCTGATCTTCCGGTCTTCGAAGTAAAGACCATGAAGCAGGCCCTATACACACTCAACGGATTGCTGATGTTCCAACTCGGCGCGAGTC
Source organism: Terriglobales bacterium (assembly GCA_035567895.1). NCBI lineage: Bacteria > Pseudomonadati > Acidobacteriota > Terriglobia > Terriglobales > Terriglobales bacterium. Next base: position 242,280 of record DATMPC010000011.1, read on the forward strand.
TGGCTGCCGTGTTGGGAGGTCTTGGCCTCATTCTCTCGGTGATCGGCGTTTATGGCGTGATCTCGTATTCCGTAAGCCAGCGAACACAGGAGATAGGAATCCGGATGGCTCTGGGAGCACAGCCTGGTTCGATTCTTGGCCTTGTTCTCCGACAAGGTGTGATTATCGTGTGTGCTGGACTGGTGCTTGGATTAGCTTGCGCGCTTGCTAGCGCGAAGCTCGTCGGCAAATTCCTGGTGGTTAGCGGCGCTGATCCGCTGACGTACTTTACTGTCTCCGCCACCTTGACTCTGGTTGCGCTAGCTGCCTGCTACCTGCCGGCACGACGCAGTACAAAAGTGAACCCGATTGTGGCGCTGCGGCACGAGTAACGGATGTAAGGGAGAGTGAGAATAGAACGCCGTAACGACTGATAGTCCGCCGAGCGAGGGCGCTCCGCTAATCAGTACTGTCTATCGCTCCGGAGAGCGGCGGTGCAGGATGGAGGAGACTGCCAAAACCGCGACTATTACAACGGCGACGCTCATTTGCGGCACTCCTTGTCAGCATCTAGAGCGTATCCGGAGCCACCGGAGCCAACAAGATTACCCGCGCAAATTCAGCGATTACTCGCGTTACCGGAAGGCGTCTGCCAAATCACAACTAACGCTAAGCTATTGATTCGGGGTGAGTTCCGTGCTCTCTCTATCTTTACCATCCGCTACCGCGGACGGTTCTGAAACCGTGGTAATGGCTCCGGATGCCAATCGCTGGCCCACTTCGAGGGCGTCGGGCCCATTTCGAACTCGAGGTTACCTCCGTGCTGAATGTCCTGATAGCGCAGTACAGGGATGGCCAAGGGTTTGCCGTTTAATTTTGCCGACTGGATATACATGTTTTGCGGCGAATTCCCACGAGCTGAGATTACGAAGCTTTTGCCTTCGGGCAGATTCAATGTGACCCTCTCAAAGAGCGGGCTGCCGATCATGTACTCGCCCGAAACGGGATTCAGTGGATAAAAGCCCATTGCCGTAAAGATGTACCAGGCCGACATCTGCCCGCAGTCTTCGTTGCCTAGAATGCCTACTGGCGTATTGGAATACGCCTGGGTAGCAATTTCGCGAACTTTCGCCTGCGTCTTCCAAGGCTGGCCGCTGAAATCGTAGAGATAGCCATAATGATGGCTGGGCTCGTTGTCGTGCTTGTTGTGCCCGCCGTTAAAATGCTCGTCGAGCTTGCGGTTGAAAACATCCGGGCCACCCATCAGCTTCATCAGTCCGGGAATATCGTGCATTGGCGACCAGGTGTAAACCCAGGTATCGCCCTCCGTCCAGCCTGCGCCAGGATCGGCCCAGCTACCGTCAGAATTGCGGGCTTGCATGAATCCTGTTTTGGGATTGAAGAGCAATTCGTAATTGTGCGAGCGATTCATGAAGAACTCGTAGTCGCTCTGTTTGCCAACCGCTTTGGCGATTTGAGCTACGGCATAGTCGTCATAGGCATCTTCCAGAGTTGACGAGGCGGCTTCGGAGGTTTTGTCTGCCGGCACGTAGCCCAGAGTTTTCGCATACGTGAGCCCTGCACGCGCTTCATATGGCGTGTGCTCCTCACGATCGAGCCACTTGTGCTTGGTGTCATCATCCGGAGGGGTCATCGCGTCTTTGTACGCGGCCTGGTATGCGAGGTTGAAATCGAATCCGCGGAATCCTTTGTTGATGGCTTCGGCGATTACGGCGTCCGCGTGCGTGCCGATCATGATGTTGGTGTAGGAAGGATTCGGCCACTTCGGCATCCAGCCGCCTTCGCGGTAATTCTGCAGTAATGCCGTCATCATATCGGGAACGCGCTCTAGCGCAATCAGGGTGAGCAGGCTGTGTTCGGCGCGAAATGTGTCCCAAAGGGAAAAGGCGGTATAGGAGACACCGTTATGAACCTGATCGTCGAAGGCACTATAGTAGCGTCCGTATTCCGAGAAGAGCCGCGGATATAACAGCGAATGGTAAAGACCGGTGTAAAAGATTGCGCGCTGGTCGTCTGTCGCACCGTCAATGCTGATAAGACCAAGCTTTTGGTTCCAGGTCTGCTGCAGTCTTGCGCGCGTGCCTTCGAAGTCCCAACTCGGAATCTCTTTCTGGAGATTCGCACGCGCCTGGTCGATGCTGATGAAAGACGTTCCGACACGCACCTCGATGACCTTTTCATCTCTGGCACGGAAGGTCGCATACGCTCCGACATTGTTTCCCGAGACTGATGTTCGATCCCCACGCGTATCCGAGCCCTGGTAAGTGCCGCTCTCTGCCCAAGAATCGCGGAATTGGACCACGAAGTATCCTTTGAAATTCGGCAGCGCAAAAGGACCGAGGTGAGCGTCCATGCGATGAGGATTGAATCCGCTGATCTCTTTGCGCTCCAGGTTTAATTCGACTGAGCCGATGATGTTTGGACGAGTCGCTTCCACCAGAACGCTCGGTCGAGTATCCGCCGGGAAGGTAAATCGCAGAAAACCACAGTGATCCGTCGCCGTCATCTCGGCGTGGATCTCCCGCGATTGCCCGGCATCCAGCACGACAGAGTAGTAGTACGGAGTGGCGAGCTCATCTTCGCGTGTGAACTTGAGTTTGCGAGCATCGGGAGTGGTCTTGATCTCGCCCAGCTCGGGGACGATGGTGACGTATCCGAAGTCTCCCATCCAGATTGCAGGTTGATGCGTACCTATGAATCCCGAAATGGTCGTGTCGTCGTAGTGGTACGAGGTGATGCTGATCTTGTTTTGCCGAGTCTGCGGCGTCCAGTTGGTCATGCCGAAGGGCGTAGTCACGAGCGGCATGGTTCCACCGTAGTCGCTGCCGGCGCCTGCGGTGCCGATGTAGGGGTTCACCCAGTCGACGGGGTTCGGACGGGCAGAGACCCTTTGGCTCTCTTGGGCGCAGGTTATCGTGCAGAGAAAGAGCAGCAGAAGGAGTAGAGACGAACAGCCATGAAGAGCATCGTCCGGCTTCTTGAGTGTGAGCGTCGGAAACATTTGGGCCAGTCAGGATAGCAAACACAGAAAGCAGTAGGACGATGTGGGAGCATTGCGAGAGCGCTCTGGGTCAAAAGCGACTGTCATCCTGAGGCCCGGCGTTCGCCGAAGGATCTCCCGCAATGACTGGTACAAAAATGTAGCTTCGCGGCTCTTTGGCGAGGATCTTCGTGAAAGAGCCGGGAAGCTGCAATTGAATCCGATTCATTCCGGTAGATCCTTCGGCCAACACCGGGCCTCAGGATGACAGGCAAAAGATCGTAGGCACATCAGGCGGTCCGCCCAGGTGTAGCGGCACGAGCCTTCTCTTGCATCCGATAGTAGTTGATGAGATCAGTGCTCTCCGGCGGCTTCGCGCCGATCTGGCGCAGCATGGTGGTCACCTGACCGCGGTGATAGCTGGCATGATTCACGACATGCTGGAGCATCTGCGCGAATGTCGACGAGTGCGGCTCGCCCTTGAGTGATTTGTATTCCATCCGCGTTTCAATTCTTTCCGCGCCTAATCCCTGAAAAAATGCGCGCACACCAGATTCGAGCTCGCGCCACGCAGAACAGAGCGAGGCTACATCGCGAAATCCTTCCGTCGTGAGCATTCCTTGCGGGTTGCCGCGCCACCGTGAGTACCAAACAGCCTCGGCTCCCATCGTGTGAACTACAGTGTCGCGGATGGACTTGAAGCTGCTTTCAACGGGTTGAGTGAATTGCTCGGGCGTCAGCGCATCGAGGGCAGCGAGCATGCGATCACGGGCCCAATAGTGATAGTCGAGCAGAGCGTTGATTTCGTCGTTGGTCATGGAGTCTCTTATATTCCGCGATTGAGGTTCTCGCGGTCGTGGCGAGTCTCATTGGATACTGTCATCCCTCGCTCCGCCGCGTGAGTGTTCGGGATGGCAATCATTCCGAGGCGGAGCGGGGGATCTGCTGTCCTCATTGCAAATCAAACAACAGCAGATCCCCCGCGCAAAATACGCGCGAGGGATGACAGTCACAAAACGGGACTGGCAGACAAGTTCTCACACATCCCTTAAAGAATATACCCAGCGCGGCCGAGCCAGGATGCCTCAAAGTCTTGGGTTGACCGATCGTTGAACCAGCTTCACCGCAGCAGCGCTGAGGCTGACCACAAGATCGGCGCCTGACCGTGAAGATCGCCCGTCAATCTTGCGCGGTCGAGGTAGTACTGCAGATCGTTCTTTTTGTTCGTGCCCTCGCAGACATTCCGGATGTCGCCGTCAGGAGTCAAATAGCTCACCAGCCCAAGCCAGCCTTTGCGCGCTGCGGCCGCGTAGGTCTTGCGATCGAGCCAACCGTTCTTAACTCCAGTGATCATCGCGAAGGTGAACATGCCGGTCGATGAAGATTCGGGCCACGACTCTGGATGATCGATGAGCTGCTTCCACATTCCGTCGCTCCCCTGGTACTGCAGCAGCGACTTCATCATCTTGCGGTAACCGTCGAGGATGCGGGCACGCTGTGGATGATTTTCGGGCAGGGAGCGAAGCAATTCCGCCATTCCTGCGGCTACCCAGCCGTTGCCTCTGCCCCAGAAGAATGGGACGTCAGGCGCGTGGTAGAAGAGCCCATTGGGCTGCTGGAGCCTGTCGAGGTATGTGCTCATCTCGAGAGCGGCCCGGTCGACGTACTTGTTGTCTCCGGTCGCGCGATACGCCTGTAGCTGCACGATTTCCATCATGTACATATCGTCGATCCAGAAGCGGCTCTGCTTCGAGAGCCCGTCGGGCGTGGCATCTTCCCACTGCTTGTCGGCCATCGACTTTCCCAAATCGAGATACTTTTGCTGCTTGGTCTCGATGTAAAGCTCCAGTGGAACCGCGCCAAAGACAGTCGAATCCACGTGATTCGGTTCGGGAATTAACTTTGCTTCGTCACCGAATAGCGGATCGAATCGAGTGGTCAGCTTGGCCGTGAGATCTTTGTCGTCTGCGAGTTGCGCGAATGTGAGCGAGCCATACCATGCGCAGGTCTCCGGGTAGGTGATATGAGCAGGCGGAGTAGATCTGCCGAAGTTCGTGTGTGGTCCGTTAGCAAAACGCTCTGCGACACGCTTGCCGATCTCCTGAGGCGACGAACCCTTAGGCCAGTTTTCAAATTCCTTGATGCGATTCTTTTTCGATTTTGCGGCGTGCGGCTTCGCAGCAAATGTTTGCGTGGCGGTGCTGGCAATCATGGCCAGGCATATCACTACGAACATCGGACGAGGTGTTCGAAGGTTCATGCGTATTTTCTTACCACATGGTTCTACAGGCGAAACGAGGATGTAACTCGCTTCAGTGCTTAATGACCTGATCGAAGTGACCACTACGAAGAGCGCTGCAAATGAAACGCTCGTCGAGACATGATCATCGATGATCCCTCACAGACGATAGGGCCGGAGGCCCGGCTGGCCAAACGTCAGCCCAGTCCCGGAAGGGCTGGGGCGATGCAAGCACAAGATGATGAGGGCCGGAGGCCCGGCACCAGCTTATTCGTCGCCTTTGAAGGTTATCGTCGATGTTGTTCGACAACGGCAGATGCGGCCAATGCACAGCGGAATAAACGGAGGTAAACGCAGACCCAGCCCTTCCGGTACTGGGCTGACGTTTGGCCAGCCGGGCCTCCGGCCCTATCATTGTCGAACTGCGTAAGGTTCCTCGAAGAATAGTTTGAAATTGAGGCCGATTCTGACCGGCTGATCCTGCTTTGTCGACATCCGCAGGCCAAGGGACATCGAGGCTATCGCTGCACATATAAAGCCTGCAGGAAGTGACGATAGGTTCGGCTGCAGGGTATCTCTTTGCCATTGCGTAGTGAGACGATGAATTCACCGCTGTTGCAGGGTTGCAGTTCGCTGATTCGGCTAACGTTCACGATGTAGGAGCGGTGAATGCGGATGAAGCGGGCGTTGTCGAGTTGGTCTGCGAGCTTGCTGATTGGTTTGCGGAACAGCAGTGGATCTCTTCCGGTGATGTGCAGACGAACGTAATTCGCGTCGGCCTGAATCCAATCGATCTCGTCCACAGAAACAAAGATCACGCGCCCGCCGGACTTGATGATGAGCCGATCGTCCGGCTGCCGCTTCTGCTCTGACGATTCTGCGCTCACGACATTGTTACTCATCCACATTGGCTTAATCTCCCCACGTACTTCCCGACCTAGTTCGGTAACCGCAATGACGATTGCCCAAACACATATCGCCATCCCGCCGGTGTTCTTACATATGTGTCGCTGAACCAAACCGCGTAATCGAACGGCTGGGCGCTTTCTGCACCTCTCGCGCGCAACTTCGCCGTGACAACGGCGGTATCGCCCCACACGCGAACTGTTTGACTGATGTCGTCCTGCTGTTCGTAGATGACGCGGCCGGATTTTGCTTCTTTGAGCAGATCAGATTTTGTATAGCTCTTACCGGAGCCGGTAACGAGCGTGAAATCGTCGGCCAAGATGCGGTCCATGGTGGCGACATCGTTCCTCTGCACTGCAGCCTGATATTCCTTGTCGAGTGCTGCAACGATCTTGCCTGGATCATCAGTTGATTCGGTGTGACGACGAAAGAGCAGATCGAACCAGGGCCTCCACGTGCCTCCGTTATCGGTGGAGGTCAATGCGGTTTCGCGCACACCTCCGTCGACCGCCTTCCACGTACCGCGAACCAGAGTGTCTTTCGCGTGATCGTGTCCGCTCAGTACGATCTCGCCGTTTTCGAGCTTTCCTTCGATTGTCAGCAACTGTCCGCGATTCGTTACCCAACTCTGGTGCCAGGTTTTTCTCGCGGCGTCATAGATAGTGAAGCTCTCGCCTTTGAGCCCAGTCGGATCTTCGTAGACTTCCCGCAACACGCAGCCGTTGAGTGTGCGTTCCACCCGCGTGCGCGCGACTTTGTTGGTGGTGCCGAAGTCAAATGCGTCCCAATCGCCGATCCAGAAGTCGAATTGCCGATGCTCAGGAGTGGCACAGGATGTGGACTTTGGGGATTCATTGGAGGTGCGTGAGTTTGCAGCAAGATCCTTCGGCGGAAAAGCAAGGAGGATTGATGCCACGCTGACCTTCAAACATCGAGCAAAAAATCTCATTTGTGAAACTCCCCAGCCTCCAGTGCCCAGACCTATTTTCAAAACGGTCGTCTCGTCACTCAAGATAGAGCTAGAGACGGCGTAGGGATGGACGTTTCCGGACGTTGCTCCCCGACGTTTACCCACCCCTTCCGGGACTAGGCTCATGTTTGGCCATCGGCCAAACCCACAGCCGAGGGGGGCTGTGCCACAAAGTTAAAAAGCGCCTGGTTGCCGTGTCCGAAAACGTCCATTCCTCACAGGAGAATCCACTATGATGAGCTTCGAAAACCATGGCACTTGATTGGCAGGCTTGCTCGCAGGCGAGACTCTCACGCGATGCGCGATTTGATGGGAAGTTCTTCATCGGAGTCCGCACCAGCGGGGTTTACTGTCGTTCGATTTGTCCCGCGCCTACGGCCAAAGAGAAGAACGTTCGTTACTTCCCGACCGCGGCCGCAGCCGCAGAGGCGGGCTTCCGCCCATGCCTGCGCTGTCGTCCGGAGTGCTCCCCGGGAACTCCAGCCTGGTTCGGAACTTCAAACACAGTTTCGCGAGCCCTGCGCCTGATCGATGAAAGCGGCCTTGAAGATGGAGGCGTCGAAGCGCTTGCCGAACGATTGGGATTGGGAGCGCGACATGTTCGCCGCCTGTTTCTCCAACATTTGGGAGCGACGCCGAGCGCAGTTGCTCGCACGCGCAGGCTGCATTTTGCCAAAAAGCTGATTGATGAAACCAACCTTCCGATGAATCAGGTTGCACTGGCCTCCGGCTTCGGCTGTGTACGGCGGTTCAATGCGGGAATTCGGAATGTTTATGGACGCACGCCAGTGCAGATTCGCCGCCTCGCGCGGCAGAAGACCATCGAGCCGGAGAATCAGTATTTGTTTCGACTTCGGTTTCGCCCGCCGTATTACTGGCAGGGGATGCTGGCATTTCTGGCGGCTCGGGCTACACCGGGTGTCGAAGCGGTGGACGCAGGAACTTACCGCCGTTCGATTTCCTTAAATGGGAAGCACGGCTACTTTGAAGCCTCGCTGGACGAAAACACGCACACTCTCACTGCGCGCATTCAATTCGGCGATCCTCGCGCATTGTTTTTTATCGTCGAGCGCATACGCGCAATGTTCGACGTGAACGCCGACTGGTCGAGCATCTCGACGGCCTTGCGTGCAGACCGAGAGCTGTTCAACAGACTTGATGCCGCTCCAGGAATGCGTGTGCCAGGCTGTTGGAACGGATTTGAACTGGCGACGCGCGCGGTTCTGGGGCAGCAGATCACAGTCAAAGGGGCCACGGCCCTCGCAGGGCGAATCGCCCGAGCCTTCGGACAGCCGTTTTCCGCGGCCAATCTGACGCACATCTTTCCCGCTCCGGAAATTCTGGCCGATGCCAACCTTTCCAGCGTTGGATTGCCGAAGGCTCGGGCCGCTACGATTCGTGCTCTCGCCCGGGCGGTCTGCGACGGTCAGATCCACTTTGAGGGAATCATCGACGTCGACCAGTTCCTAAACCGTCTTTGCGAGATACCCGGCATCGGGAACTGGACCGCTCAATACGTCGCCATGCGTGCCCTTAGAGAACCCGATGCGTTCCCTTCTTCCGACCTGGGGCTTCTTCGCGCGCTGGACGCAAAGACGCCTCGCGAACTGGAGCGGCGTGCCGAGGCCTGGCGGCCTTGGCGGGCCTATGCTGCGATGTACCTCTGGGGTAGCCCCGCTTGGGCCAAGCTACCTCGACGAGTGGAACCTCCCAGCAAGGCAGCCTTTCGCCAGGAGCAAGATGCGCGTCGCATATCTGCGAGCCAGGTGTAAGCGGCGACTCCTGCAGAGGCGCTGCATACTGTGTCTCTATCCTGCACTATTCTCATGACAATTCAGCGACCCATAGCGCAAAGCTAAGTCATTCTTTTTCTATAGCCTAGGTATTACCTCCCGGTCTTACACCTTCGTTCGTTGCTTCCCCGGCGTAACTGCTCTAGCTTGGTATTGACGTCGCCCATGGTGAACCCAGAAGAGTTGCAACAGATTGCTGCCGAGCACGTGGAACGACGCCGTGAGCCGCGGCTAAACCAGCCCGCTGGCGTCACTGTTCGAGTTGAGCAGCCAGGCGGTGGCGAGGAATTTCATGCCGTGCTCGTGAATGCGAGCGACGGAGGATTTGCGATCCGTCACTGGCGCAGAGACCTCTTGATCGGCCAGAGAGTGCGAATTTCGGACGCCGCGCAGCACGAAATTGCAGCTTCCGTTATGTGGAATTGGGCCGTGGGACCAGTTGTGATTTCGGGCCTGTGCCGAGAGATGGTACCCACCGCCAGCGCACATTTCCGTCAGATGTATGACCGGCCAAGACCGGACGAATCGAACTCCGGGTTTCAGGGTTGGGCATGGGCGGGGCTTACTGGACTTATTGCTGCTGCCGCCTGGTACTTCAGAGACAAAATTTTGTAGGTTTGGAGTGGCTCCCCAATGCATGAACTGAAGCGTCGATATCCCCGGTATCCCATCGACAGGCCTCTCACTGCATACCGACTCTACGAAGAGATGAAAGTGGGCATTCGCGGCCATTGGCAGCAATTCGGAGAAGGTGGCATGGGCGCGCAGATGTCGGAGCAATTGCGCTCCGGCGAAGTGCTGCAGATCGAACTTTCGCCGTCTCTCAAGGTGTACGCTGCTGTGCGGTATTCACGGGCCTTCTATCACGGGTTCGAATTCGTGCTTCTCAAAGACCGGCAGAAGGCTGAACTGGCGCGGCTGAGTCGAGAGATGGGCGAGAAGACAGAACAGACGGCGCCGAAGCCCTCTTAGCAGGCATCCTCTAAGCAAGACGTATCGACAATAACCTGCGCGAGGGCGCGCGGGCGGTCCTTTTTTATTTTAATATCTCGTTCCTACCGCCAGCCGTCGTTCTTGGGATCTAGCCAGGCTGCGAGGGACCCTGCCGGAACACGGTCGCTCGGATGCGTTCGGTTCCATTCAGCGCGTATTTGGGTGTTCCACCGTCTCATGTCATGCACGAAGTCCGCGTTCATGAAAACGCGACTGCAAGAGTTTCCGGAGGGCTGCCACTGTGTGCCGTCGGAAAAAAAGACCCGGCTCACCTGCACTTCCACTCCACGCATATTCCGCCAGGTTGAACCAAAGTACTTCTCCTCATCTTTGGCCGACTTAACCACTAGCCCGCCAGCGCCCGGCATTGTCTCCCAGGCTGCGTAGTAAATATCCGACACCGAATACCTAAGGCCCGAGCTATCGACTGCAGAGAGCTTAAACTGCGTACCGGAAACGATCTTGCTCGACTGATTTGTGAACCAGAGAACGATGTGCTTGCCGGTCTCCATGGGGACGTCAGTGCCGGCCACTGACACCAGGACGGGACAAGTGCTGGCAGTCCGGTCTTGGGCGACAGAGACAGCACAGGCCAGAAAAAGCAACGCGAGATATTTCATAAGAGCCCGACCGAAAAGTGAGGGAGGTAGAGGCAGCTTCTCAGTAGTGCCTCTTATCGACAACGTTACGCAGGTACACGCGGTAAGTTGTCCTCCCGGCAATCTTCGACAAACGGCTGCACCTCCGTCCAATCGGGAGTGCTTTCGGACGAGGTGCGTGCAGGTTAGGCCTTAACGGCGGGAAGAAGAGCAAGTAATTGTTTTTCCGGAGGAAACGACACCGGCTTCAAAACTGTGAGCTCCTGCGGGGGGACTCCGGTCTGGTAGGCGCGCACAAACGTTTCGACGGCTAGTCCCGCCGTTGTTGGGAGGGAGATCGAAGCCGTGAGAATTCCTCTCTTTACCCGATCCTGACCGGCATTGCCGCTCGCATCGCAACCGATGAAGGCCAAGTCGGCCCAACGGCCACCCTCTTCGGACAGCGCCTTCTTCGCTCCGAGAGCCATGTTGTCGTTCTGCGAGCAGACTAGATCCACCTGAATCTGACGCGAGGTGGAAAGACGCAGCCAGGATTTCAGCGCGTGATATCCGCTTTCTTCTGTGAAGCGTCCACGAAGCATTCGTAGTTGCACGTTGGCAGGCTTGGCACGCTCGACGCCAATTGTGCGCTGCTCGGCAGAGTAATTGCCCGAGGGTCCTTGGATGTAAAGCACTAGACCGCCCTGAGGAAGAAGGGCTGCGATCTGGCGCGCCTGTATGCGCCCGACTTCCTCTTGGTCCACAGTGATGCAGAAGACCGGAACTTTGCTACTCACCCGCAGTTCAGTCAAGTAATCGATGTCGCGGTTAACCACCGCCCATCCGATTCCTTTCGAGACAGCTGCGTGCGCCACTTGCGACAGGCCCGTACCTGCCGGATGACAAACAACTGCGTCGGGGCGCGATTCAGGCACGCCTTGAATGGCGTCGAGGAGTTGCTGGCTTTGATTGATGGCGTCGCCTTCGGCATAGATGACTTGCGCCTCAGCGCCCAGTCGCTCAGCCATCTCGGTGACCGCGCGAGCCTGCTCACGCTGATAGTCGTTCTCGTTGCTGACCAGGGAAACCAACAGTTTCAGCTTCTTCATGGAAGTCGACCAGGTAGTGGAATGATAGGTCACGAGAGCGCGGGAAAGAAGGTTACTCGGAGGGAACGTTCCCAAGAGGGAGTTGGGTAACAACGACCTTTGGTAATTTGACGAAGGCTTGCGCAGCAAGAGTTCGAAAGCTTATTGGCGAGCAAGAATTCGCCGGATCTGATCGATGTGATGCATATCATGACCAGCCATGTGCCGCGCCAGATCTGAGACTGTGATGTTGCCGCGTTCTGCGTGCACGCCAAACTTCTGCCAGTCAGCGACGCTCAGCTGGCCTAGCATGCGCAGATTCGCTGTGCGTAACAATCTGAATAGCTCAAGCGCTTCCCTCGGATTCCACGAAGCATAGTTTCCGAGCTGCGCCCATTGGTCCTGATCGAACGGAGCCAAGTCACAGCCGCAGTGTTCAATCATTCGGCGATATCGCCAGGCGGTTGCAATCTCGTCTTCTGCCAAGTGAGCCAAAATCTCTCCAACGGACCATTTTCCGGGTGCTGGACGAGCCTGCAGGTCCGCCTCACTTACCCCGTCAATGAGCTCCGCCAACATGAGTGGCGCTTGCCGCTGCATCGCAATGGGATCTCTGCCTTCGGTATAGGCGCTCAGGCGAGCTTGATAGACGGTCATGGAGCAGGAGGAATCCTGCACATTTTAGACGAGTGGGGACACGTGAGACCGGGTTACGCGAGCTTGCCGCGAAGGTCGTCGTCCCAGATGAACTTGTCCGGCTCGAGGCTCTCGACGCCGATCTTGCCTTCCAGGTCGGAACCAGACTTTCCGATCCAGACAACCTTGTATTTTGCGCGCCGAGCATTCCGTGCGATCCAAAGAATGTCTCCCTCGCCGATGCCTTCAATCTTCATCAGCTTGGCGCCGCGCGAAGAGACTTCGCAGGTGCACGCCGGACGAACTTTGGTGGGTTCGCTGTGTAAGGAGATCTTCACCGGGAGGACCACTGTAATGCGATTATCCCTGCGTAACTGTGAAAGGCTTAGGCCCGTCGACATTCCAGAACTTCCCCCGGGGAGATTTTTACTTCCGATCCATCCCTCCTATTAGGCATCAATTGTCGCAAACCGTCGAGATTTCATGGGTAATCAGGAGCTGTTACTCGAGGGATAGGATGCTGCAAACCCGTGCAACTCGAGCAAAACGTCCGGAAAAGTGGTTCCTCGGCTCCCATTCAAGAAGGATTTGGCGGTTCTCTTAGAACTTCCACTCCAGCTAAGGTATTTTCCACCTTAGGTGCGTTTCGGCTTTAGTTTTCAACGATCTACGTAGGTATTGAGACCTACAGTAAGGCGTTCTCTGGATCATTTAAACGCTACCTGTCGCCTAACCTGAGCTTCGCGTCGGAACCCCGACCTGGAGGCTCGTTTGCGACCTTTGCGCAAGGCAGACAGCAGGTTTCTGGCAGTCTTGTTGGGCATTTTAGGAGCTGTAGGCTGTGGCGCGGGAGCGGGAATGCAATCTTCTTCGCCGGGAGCCACCACTCCGTCAAACTCAATCTCCGGAGGCGGCACTATAGCCCCGACACCGACACCTAGTCCTTCCCCCAGTTCGCCCTTTCAGACTAACCTCGCGGTTACCGGGCAATGGGTACGAACAAACTCTGTCTCCCCGGACGGCGCGATTCTGTATGGTTCGTCGCAGATCAATCCGTATTACAGCAATCTGGCTGCGATCGGCCTGACTCACGATCCCTTGAGCTATGCAACCGTCCAGCGTTGGATGCAGTGGTATGTCAATCACCTGAATTGGCCGGACAAGTGGGGCCTCTACGGCACCACCTACGACTATGACTACAACAATGGCGTAGCAACCTCGCGCGTGTTCGCCGACTCCACCGACTCCTACGCTGCCACGTTTCTGACGCTGGCCTGGGCGTTCTACCGGACCGGTGATGCCGCCGCACAGAGCTATGTGAAGAGCATCGCATCGCAATTGGACTCGATTGGTGGAGTGCTGATTCAGACACAGCAAAGCGACGGCCTGACCTGGGCGAAGCCTGATTACCAGATCAAGTATTTAATGGACAACTGCGAGGCCTACCGTGGGCTGCGGGACCTCGCGCAGTTATTTCAAAATGCCGTTGGCGATTCGAGCAAGGCGGGCTACTACAACGCCGCCGCCGACCGGATGCTGCAGGGCATCGAAGGCATGTGGAGCAATGGCGCGTGGGCGATGTCCAAGGACGGAGTCGGAAATCTTGTCGCTCCCAATATGGGCAAGTGGTTTCCCGACGCTACCAGCCAGATCTTCCCAGTGCTCCAGGGTGTCATCGATGCATCGGATTCACGATCGCAACAGGCTTACAACAGTCTCAATAACGCGTGGCCGGGATGGCCGTCGCTGTCGTACAACGCACAGGATCCATTCCCGTGGGTGCTCGTTGGAGACGCCGCCATCATAATGGGGGATGCTGCTCGCGTGGCGACCTACACGCAGTCCATCGATACTAAATACGTAAACAAGGGATTTCCCTGGACCTGGTACTCGGCCGAGGCTGGCTGGTTCATGCGTCTGAATTCATACGCATTGGGGGCAAGGCCGCTATAGAGCTAAGTACAAAACTTAGCGGGGTAATTAGGCGAAGCCCCGCGTGCAAAGAACACAAATCGGCCATACAGTCTCAGTTGCTGTTCAGGCAGAACTTGGGGGAGGGCTGCCGGAACATCGAAAAAGCCCCGCTGAAAAGCGGGGCTTTTGCTTTGTTGAACTAACAGCGACGATCGTCTGCGTACAACAGTCTACTTCTGCGGAATGACTGCCTTGCTTTGCACGGGCTGCTCGCCGGCAGCAGTGGTCCGAAAAGTCCCGACTCCACCCACTGGCTGACCATTTTCCGTAATCTGGAAATAGTAGCGAGTATTCGGCGACAGGCCTTCCATCTTTGCGTGATGGTTCTTGCCATCGCTGCCATCTGTTCCCTGAGCGGCCTGCGAGAGGTTAGCGCGGTTTATGCCGTATTTGATGGCGGTGTTGCTGGCGGCATTTCGTGTGGCCCATCCGATCAGCGCATTGGAATCGCTCACCGTCTCGGCTACTGGACCGTTGCTAATGTCATTCGAGGAAGATGCCTCCGATCCAGAGGGCGCAGAAGAGCCTTGTCCTGAAGCGCCGGAACCACTTCCATAGGCACTCGGGGTTGAAGGCGATGCCTGACTGCTTTGGGCTGAACTGCTAGTTCCATTATGGGACGATGATGTTTCGTCAAATCCACTATTTCCTGCTTTCACCGTGCCGGAACCGCCGCCATCGGTAGCAGGCGTATTGGAACCAGTCGCTGGCGACGCCGAATCGCTCTGCGGGAGAGCACCTCCCGACTGGCTCGTGGTGGCGCTCGACGAGGGCGTCGAGGGGTCGGCGTTTGAAGTACTGTTTGCCGTTGAACTTGAACCGTTTTGCGCGGAACTGGTGCTCGAGTAAGTTGAGCGTTTTTTCTTTGTCTTGCTGGAAGTGCCGCTAGAATCCGTTTGCGCTATCCCAACTGCGCCTACAAGCAGGACCGTTCCAGCGACCAGCAAAATTCTCTTCACTGCCGAATTCATACTTAAAGTCTCCTTCACTCAAAAAAATTCAGAGTGGCGGAAACTTGGATGCGTCCAGAGCGGTACGGGAGGTCAGGCCAGAGTAGCTGCATAGAATTGAACAGTGGATGAGCGCTCTCCAACTGACAATAGCGGCTTCGGTTTCCACAAAACCAAAGTCTCTGCGTCCGCATCCCACAACTGTTTGTTTACGATGTTGATAAGTTCTATTAAAAAGTGAGCTAAATTCTTGTCTTCAGCGAATACTTCGACACCGGTAATCCACTCTGTTCAGTTTTATGACCACGACGACGCCCTCATTCAAAGGCTGCGTGGAATTATCGTGTCAGGGGTGGAGGTCGGAAATGCAATCCTCGTGGTAGCAACCGAGGAGCATCGGCACCAACTCAGGGCGGCACTCGAGCAATCGGGGATCAACCCAATTGGTCTTGAGGAAGAGGGAAGGTTGCAATTGCTTGATGCCCGTGAACTGCTCGATCAGTTCATGGTTGAGGATCTGCCTAGCCGCGACTTATTCCTTTCTAAGGTTGGCGCTCTCGTGAAGGCTGCGAAGCAGACTTCCTGGAATATGCAGCGCGGCTTGACGGTTTTTGGCGAGATGGTAGCGGTTCTTTGGCAAGAAGGAAATCACGCTGCAGCACTCAAACTCGAACATCTTTGGAATGAACTGCTCGACGATGGAACCTTTCATCTCCATTGTGCCTATCCAAGACATCTCTTTACCGGGGATCGTGATTCCATCCTGCTTCGCTCGGTCTGCGAAGGGCACTCTCACGTAATCGGGCAAGCGGCCTAAGCAAGATCTCGCGCACAATCATACTTAGGTTTATCCCGAATTGGTCTTCGCTGTTACCGTGCGGCGTGTCACCGAAGCACTCTGACGGTCGCGGGATGCAGCTCCCATAGAGTATCGACCCTGTCGCTTCCCCTGGCAAACCCCATTGGATGCACCTGGTCTCGGAATGCTACGCCGATCACTTCTACGGGAAATGGTTGCGACAGCTCCTGATTCACATCAGTGATTGTGATCCCTCTTCGTTCAAGGTCCGCGAAGAAAGACGCCCTTGGCAAGCAGTATTCTTGGGTTCCAGGAGTCTCTACAATCATTCGGGACGCGGTTTTGCTCGGCTCTTCCGAGATTTCCAGATGAAGGTCGCAATCGCTGGCGCGAAAGAAGACTGTTTGCAGATAAGCCTTGGGAACTCGATAGAGGGCCATCTCCCTTCCTGACCTCGCGCTGCGAGAGCCAGGCTCAGGCCCTTCCGCCCACTGCAGTATTGCCGCTGCACTGATATCGACAGGCTCGGCTTTGGGAAGAGATTCGTTCTTGAACTCGATGCGCCAGTCGTCTTTGGTGATGTGTGTTGGTTTGCAGACGCAGAGGGCGGCAGGGTTGGTGGCCTTGCCGACGCGTTTTCCAGGACGAGCAGGATCATTGCAAGCCATCAAGAAAAGCGTCACAGGAATTAGCAACCCCGGAAGGAGCGTAGGTGCGCGCATGCAAGTAGCGCAGTGTAACACCCAGTGTTGCTGCTGAAAGCCCCAGAGGAATAACGCCATTGGGGGCGTCAGAGTACCCTAGTAATCCACACTTGTGGCCGTAAAACGCGGTATGCTTCGCTCATCGACGTCCGTTCCCAACCTGCAAGATTCCTCGAAGAGGAGCGCAAGCAGTTCCGAGCCAGCTTGCCTGAGAATCCTGGGACGCTGTGGAAGGACTTCGCTGGCCGGATAGCGGTGGTATTGTCGGGCGGAGGAGCCCGCGGCGCTTACGAAGCGGGCGTATTGCTGGCGCTTCAGGATGCGCGCCTTCCGACGCACATTCTTACGTCCACCTCAATTGGCGCCATCAACGGTGCTTCGTATGCAGGGCATGGCCGGGGATATCTTGGAAACGCGGAGCCCCTGGTAGAGGGATGGCTGCAACTTACTCCAGCCAGCGTGGGCATCGACTGGTCGCGATACATCATCGTCCTCACCGGACTCATAGCAGCGACGGCCGGATTCGGAAACGCACTTGGCGTACTGCTTCACCGCCTTGGCATTGTCGTTCGTCAAGACGATCCCCTGCTTACATGGCTATTCCTGGGAGTGGCAGGCACAACTGTTCTTTTCTCCTACACAGAGTTCTCCTACCTCTTTTATGTGTTGCTTCACCCTATGCGCGGCCAACGCTGGGCGCCGAACAAGAAGAAGCTCACTTGGTCACTAATAGCGAACGCAGTCGTGCTGGGCTTCACTTGCTGGGTACTAGTCTCGACCCACGTGGAGTTTAAGGCGGAAGCTGTCTTCTGGCTGACCCCTCGGAATGATCTGTGGCTTGGGATTGCGTTGCTGATCGGCGTGCTGTTGTGGTCAATGCTGCGCAATCGGGTGAGCCGGTTAAGCCAAAGAATTTTGAGGTCTCCGCTCGACTCAGGTCTTTTCCAGAATTACGAGCGTTCTCGCTTTTTGCGGGATCGCATTCATCAGCGTCGCCTCCGCCGTTCCCCGATCCGAGTGGTAATGACCGCAGCTGAACTCTACACCGGACGCGAAAAATATTTCGCGAACAAGAAGATCGAGGAATTAGCGAACGATCCTGGCGTCGATGCCGCGTTCGTTCGCTCTCACTTCGAGTACGCGCACGACATGATGAAGGCCGTGATTGCTTCCTCGGCGTTTCCAATGGCCTACGAGCCAGTGAAGATGCACGGCGGGCTCTGGTCCGATGGCGGACTTGTGGCCAAGCAACCCATCATTCCCGCGATCCGGCTGGGAGCGGATGTAGTTTTTCTCATCGCCGTCGAAGCTGAGAAGGAAGTTGTTCCGAAGATCCGAACCTTCCTTGACGTCGGCATGCGAGCCTTTGACATTCTGATGTCCCGCAATGTGAGGTCCGACTTGCGAGTGCTGGAGAGTGTGAATCGAATCTGCGAAACCTACGCTGCCAAAGTCGGCCTACGTCCGGAGCAGCTGGTTCTAGAGATCGGAGATCATTCTTATCGTTATCTGAAGGCATTCACGATCCGGCCAGCGACGCCTCTCGCAGCCACGCTGCTCGACTTTGATGGCAAGATCGTGCGTCCAGCGATCGAGCAAGGATACAAAGACGGAGCGACCGCTATCAGGTCCTTTATCGAATACATCGCCGAAAATCCTGCAGGCGGCACTAAGCATTACCTCCGCCTGAATTCCGAGAGAGAAGTTGTCGCTGCCACGTGACACCCATCACTTCGGCCTTGGGGCATCCTCCTGCTGTACGTTTGGACCTTCCGACTCGAACGGCCAGTTCCGTTCCAGCAACACTTCCTTCTCCCGTTGTTCTTTTGGCACGCGATCCACTTTGAGGTTCTCGAAAAAGTGCACGCCTGTTTTCCCGGCGGTTCCAATATCGATGTCGCCGTCTCCATCGAGATCAGCGACTACGAATTGTGTGCCGACACCGGCAGTGCCATTCACTGATAACGTATAGCGGGTGAATCGTCCGTTCTTGCGATCGATCTTGTAGTAATAGACGACGAGCGGATCGTACGAGCCGGGATCGTTACCAGAATGTCCGCGATAGCGCTTACCGGTTATAAGCTCCGGTTCACCGTCTCCATCAATGTCTGCCAAGGCGAGCGCATGTGCCTGTGAGAAAGATTCATCAATGGCGTGCTTGATCCACGAGCGCCTGGCACCCGTACCCTGCTGTTCAAGCCAATAAAGCCCATAGCTGTGGCCGCGGCCGAAGATGATATCCACCTTTCCGTCTTGATTCACGTCGTAGCCCACAATGGGAAATCCAGTATCGCCCAGCTTCCACTCTGGATGCCATTCCCATTGATCATGTTCGGCGTCCACATTCTTCAGCCAGCCATACGGTGTGAGAATGTCGGGCTTACCGTCTCCATCAACGTCCCCAACTCCAACGCCGTGGCCGTCTGACTCGGGTCCGCCGGCGTGATGCACTTTTGGCTGGGTCCCGGAGAAATCCACCCAGATAATTCCTTGTCTCTGGTAGTGGGCGAGAACGAGATCTCGCTTACCATCGCCGTTCACATCAGCTAGCCAGCCTCCTTCGGTGTCATAGCTGTCGCTGATGAAATGCCGCTGCCACATCACATTGGTCTGCTTCGGATTCTCGTACCACCAGAGTCCATTCGTAATCCAGCCGGTCGTAACCAGATCGGGTGCGCCGTCATGGTTCACGTCGATGACCCACTCGCCGCAGTCGGAGACAAACTCTTCGTGAATACCGACCGTGCGGAATTGATGGCGCTTCCACTCGCCTCCTTGCGGACCTGGGTTCTCATACCAGTAAGCACCGCTAAGGATGTCGGGCCGTCCATCGCCATTCATGTCAAGCGTCGTGATGCCCTCGGCGTGATCGGTTCCCAAACGGTGAACGAAGAACGTCGCTTGAGGGATGTCCTCCGGACCATTTCCGCGTGTTGCCTTCCTCTCCTCTTGTCCAGTTAGAGGGAAGCAGAATGCCAGAAACACGAGTGTGCCAAATAAAGTGTTTGCCATGGCTTTTTTGGGGAACTACTTCAGCGGATACAGCCTTATGTTACGGAAGAAGACCTCGGCGCCCTCTGATTGAAACAGGATCTTGCCGCTTCCGGGAAACGCTTCGGACCCCTCGTTCACGAGCTTCCCATTTACATACTGCTTCACATGACCTGCCTGATTCACAAGCTCGACGACATTCCATTTCCCATGAGGCTTCTCGACTTCTCCAGATGGATCGCGGTATCCAACTTCGTTCTTCCAAGCCCCTTTGCCGATGCGATCGATCTTCGCGCCCTTGCCTGCCGGACCTTCGACACGATTTCCATCCTTACTGGTGAGGGCGCCTCCATCGGTCATCCAGAAATCTCCCGTCGCGCCTTCGCAGATCTGGAATTCGATGGATCTAGGCCAAACCTTCTGCTCACCCTGGATGTTGTAGAGGATTCCGCTGTCACGCGCCTGACCGGCTCGTGGGGCGTAAGTTCCCTCTCCCCATTTGAACTCCGCTCTCAGGTAGTAGTTTTCGAATTCCCGCTTCGTGACGATGTAGCCAAATTCTTTTCCCGAGATGTGGACCTCTTTCTTCTGAACCTGGAACACACGCTCGGGATCGGAGTTAAGTCCTTTGCTCTTGAGAAGAGTGTCGAAGTTGCTGAGATCAGCGCCGTCAAACAACGTGACGGCAGCTCCGTGCGGCGGAATCTCTTTGTTGGCTCCGTGCGCCGGATAGGTGACGAACGCGCAAATGAAGAATGTTGAAAGTAACAGCACCCGGCTGCGAAGCTCGACGAGTTTCATAGCGTGTAGAGCTTACCAAAATGCTCGTCTCGCAGCTCCCACCGTCACAATCCATGCACGAGGGCGGCGATTCCATTCCACGTGATCTGCACCCCAATGCAAATAACGATGAATGCCGACAGCCGCAGAAAGACGCCCAATCCGACCGGGCCGAGGATTCGTTCGAGTCGCTCTGCGGAACGGTAGCAGATATACACGCTCAACGCGACGATGGATGGTCCCACAAATGCAGCAAGAAGAACCGGCCAGGAATAAGTATGTCGGGCCTCGTTGGCGCCAAGAGTGATAGCCACCGAGATAGATCCCGGTCCAACCGTTATCGGGAGAGTCAGTGGATAGAAGGCCTGCTGAGAGATCGTCGCCGGGTTAACCGTTTGTGGCTTTGGGTCGACTTCCTTCTGTGAGAGCACTCTCCAGCCGGTGACCGCCACAATGAGCCCACCCGCAACCTGCACCACCGGAATTGAGATTCCGAAAAACCGCAAGACATGGCTGCCGATCAGCATGGAAATCACGAGCAGCAGCAGGCTGTTGATGGTAATGCGAAGTATCAGGTTGTGACGAAGGTCAGCCGGGTATCCACGGGTCAGGCTGAGGAAAATCAGCGCACTCCCGAGCGGGTTCACAATCGGGAACAACGCCGCCACCACGACCGCGGTAGCGCCAGTGAGTTGAGCGACGATGTGCAACGTTCACTCTTTCGGTTAGTAAGAATAGCAGCCAACTAGCAGTGCGTTGGATCTTGCACCCCCGAATAGCAGAGTCATTTAGTCGAAAAACGGTAAACAGTCATCGACTGAAAACGCTGATCGGGCTTGAGTACGGTGGAAGGAAACGCAGGCTGGTTTGGCGAATCGGGAAAATGCTGCGTCTCGAGGCTGAAGCCCGAACGGAAGTCGTAACTCTTGCCGCTCTTTCCGGTGGTACTGCCGTCCAGAAAGTTCCCGGAATAGAACTGTACACCCGGCTCGGTGGTAAGGACTTCCAGCACCCGTCCCGAGCTTGGCTCGGTGACTCGCGCCGCCAGAGCTAACTTTCCGCCGCCATGATCCAGCACGAGGTTGTGATCGTAACCTCCCGCGCGCTGAAGCTGCTCCCCATCGTCGATATGGATCCCAACGGCCGTCCCATGGCGAAAGTCAAACGGCGTGTTCGCGACATCCCGGAGCTCGCCGGTTGGTATCAGTGATTCGTCAACTGGAGTAAACGAGGAAGCCAACAGCGTCAGCTGGTGTTGCAAGATATCTCCGCTTCCCTCGCCCGCGAGATTGAAGTAGGCATGATTGGTGAGGTTCAGAACCGTATCCTTGTCGGTTGTAGCGAGGTATTCAATTCTCAATTCGTTCTGATCAGTGAGACGGAATGAGACCCTAACCTCAAGATTACCGGGGAAACCTTCTTCACCATCCTCACTGAAGTATCGCAATATGATTTCCCGCGCAGCTATTGGAGCGCTTTGTTCGACAGACCAGAGGCGTTTGTCAAAACCCTTCTTCCCGCCGTGTAGAGCGTTTGGTCCGTCGTTGTTCGGCACCTGATAGGTTTTGCCGTTCAACGCAAAGCGTCCCCCGGCGATGCGATTGGCGTAACGGCCGACGGTCGCGCCGAGATATTGATTCTTCTCTGAGAGGTAGCCGCTTAGATTGTCGTACCCCAGGATGACATCGTCGACTCTTCCGGTGCGATCTGGAACTCTGAGCGAAACAATTGTGGCTCCGTAGTTCGAGATCTCCACTTCTACACCCTGCATATTCTCAAGTTTGTAGAGATAGACATCTTCGCCACCGGCAGTCTGCCCGAACCATTTCCTCGTCGTCGTGTGTTCGGTGTTTAGAGCGAACTCCGCAGGATCGGGCATTGACAGGATTGTCGCACGCACAATGCGCAGAACTCGATTTCAGCAGTCAAAATTTTTATGCCTATGAGAAAGTACTGGGAGAAAGTACTGGCGACGTTATTGGAGGAACCTGACCACAAATGAGGCTTATCCGCTTGCTTCTGGTTGTCGCATTGAGTGCACCGTCTTGTCTGGCTGCAGATCTCACAGGCAATTGGCTTTCCGCGATGCCGCTGCCTGATGGCACCAATCGCAAGGTTTATTTCGACTTAAAGCAACAGGATTCGAAGATCAGCGGACACATCCGACAGACACAGTTCTACTACACCATCACTGAAAGCAATGGCACTCCTGACTCTTTTACCGTTACGGGAACAATGCAGGATGGCAAAACCCTGCGCCGTGTTGTGTATGAAGGCAAGCTCGTCGGAGATGAATTGCACATGTCAACCCGGCGCCGTCCTGAGGCGCCCCTTACGGAAGTTGTCGCGCATAAAGTCGCAGACGGTGAGGGAGCGATGCCGGCCCGCATCGAGCCTCCGGCTCTGCACAAAGTTAGCTACAACGGGCTAGCGAAAACGCCTCCCATGGGCTGGAACAGTTGGAACAAATTCGCGGGACGTGTTGACGACGCCACGGTACGTACGATTGCCGATGCCATGGCCAGTAACGGCATGAAGGAAGCCGGCTATATCTACATCAATATTGATGACACCTGGGAAGGTGAAAACCGCGACGCCAACGGCAATATCACGACGAACAAGAAGTTCCCCGACATGAAGGCTCTGGTGGATTACGTTCACAGCAAGGGTCTCAAACTGGGAATCTATTCGTCCCCTGGGCCAAACACATGCGCAGGATATGAAGGCAGCTACGGGCACGAGGAACAGGATGCAAAGACCTACGCTGGGTGGGGAATCGATTACCTGAAGTATGACTGGTGTGGAGCACGGAATCTTTACACCGACCAGGAAATGCAAGCCGTCTACCAGAAGATGGGCGATGCCTTGCAGGCGAGTGGGCGGCCGATCGTCTACAGCCTGTGCCAGTACGGACTTAATGACGTGTGGAAGTGGGGGCCCGATGTAGGTGGAAATCTGTGGCGTACCACTGGCGACATCCGCGACGCCTGGGACTCAATGACCAAGATCGGTTTCAATCAGGACCAGTTGGCGCCGTTCGCCGCTCCCGGGCACTGGAATGATCCGGACATGTTGGAAATCGGCAATGGCAGCATGACCGACACCGAGTACCGAACTCACATGAGCCTTTGGTCGATGCTCGCTGCACCTCTGATCGCGGGCAATGACCTACGCGACATGACTCCGGCGATTCACGACATTCTTATGAACAAGGAAGTCATCGCCATCGATCAGGATCCAGATGGAAAACAGGCGACGCGCATTTCAAAATCGGGCGATCAGGAGATTTGGGCTCGACCTCTAGCGGGAGGAGCCTTTGCCGTGGCGCTATTCAACCGAGCAAAAGACGACGCCAAGATGACCGTGAAATGGTCTGATGTCGGAATCAAAGATAAGCTGGGTAAGGCGCGGGATGCATGGTCGCATTCCGACGTAAAGATAAGCGGTTCCGACTACTCGGCCACGGTGCCAGGCCACGGCGTGGTGCTGCTCCGCGTCTTTGCGAAGTAAGTGCGATTGGGCGAGGCTATGCCTCGCCCGCGTCCTGCAAGTCTGATCCGTGTCTCCGCAACAGAGCGGGAAGGTTTTGCGAGAAAGCCGATCGCGGTACCACCATGTCGCAGCCCGCTTCCTGAGCTTTAACTTTAAGGTCGCCTTGCAAGTGTGAGAGGAAGCCAACGATTGACGTCTGCTTCTTTAGTTTGCTTTTTAGTTTGGGAATCGTCGTAAGCGGCTTGGCGTTGGCGTTGTTGAGATCGAAGATGATGAGTGAAGGCTTGTCCTCTTCGTCGTTCGTGAGCCGGTCGAGAGTCTCTTTCTCCGCCTTGGCAAACTCGACTTTGATGCCAAGCTTGCGGGCCGTTTCCTGAATCTTGGCCAAGAAGAACAGATCATCGATAAAGCAAACGATCCTGGTAGGAGAATCGGCTGTTTGGGCCGGCTCAATGGGAGCGCCATTCACTTGCTGCTGCGGCCCTCCTCGTCCCTGACCACGATAGCGTCCGTTTTGCGGATACAAATCGTTGCCAGCGCCCGGGGCATTGCGGTAGCTGTGATCCATGGGACCAACAAACTGTGGACTTCCGTGCCGACGCCGGCCACGGCTCTGGCCACCACCACCCTGCCCCCCGGGACCGCGCATTCCCTGCTGGCCACCGCCCGGTTGATTGTGCTGCCCTTTGCCGCGACGATGGCGGCGTCGTCCCCGGTTGCCGGGGTGCTGAGGCTGGTTAGGTCCTTTATTCATCGATGTCCTGTAAACGCTTGTTTTGACAAACTGAAGGCGGTCAGCCCAGGTGGGCTCGCGCCGATGCTCTGATGTGGCAGTTTCTATTCGTTAGAGCCGTAATTCCTGAGAAACGGTGGACTCGCTGCTCGCGAATGCCACTGAATAAGTTCGTTACTTTCACCTGCAAGCGGTCTCTAGTCAGAATGCGGAGCTCCGGCTTCGCTTGAGATCTTGGTTATGGAAATCGCTCGCGATCTATCTACTGTTTTCAGCGCTCCCGGCTCGAGTCAAACAGATTCAATTCGGAATTCCCGGCCGTCAGCGCGGGTGCCGGCACCTGGGTGTGCGGCATTCGGAAGACAAATCAAATGGTACCCGGGGTCGGGTTTGGATGCAAGTGGAAACAGGAAAGAATCGGGCCATCGGGTCATCGGGTCATCGGGTGAAGTGGAACCGCAATCGGCTCTTAGCTTTCGGCCCGCAACTATTCTTCTGTAAGTCGCAATAAGTAAATCGGCTACACGCCGAGTGCTGAGCGCCGATAGCACGTTTCCTACTTCGCCCGATCACCCGATCGCCGGATCACCCGATTCCTCCATGACCCGATCACCCGATGGCCCGATTCTTCTACACTGTTTCGTGGCCCGCGCATCTGTAACCGAGTACCTGGAGTATTTCTCACGCTACCAGCGCGACCATGCCTGCGTCTTTCAACGCGGCTACCGCACACTTCGCTGGACTTATGGCGATTTACTCTCATACTCCCAGCGCCTTGCCACTCTGCTCGAAGATCGTGAAATCGGCAAAGGCGACCGCATCATGCTGTGGGGCGCGAACTGCGGCGAGTGGCTCGCTGCGTTCTGGGGAGCCCTTCTGAGGGGATCAGTTGTGGTTCCCATGGATCGCACTGCAGCGCCAGAATTTGCTTCACGTGTTTACGAACAGGTCGACGCCAAGCTGCTGGTGAGCTCTCACGGCTTGACTCTTGCGCAAGCAAATTTCACTCTCCACTACGAAGATTTCAATTCCCTTCCTTCTTCCCGCTCGCTTGCGCCGGTCACGGTTACGGGTGAAGACGCAGTGCAAATCGTCTTTACTTCAGGTACTACGGGCGAACCGAAGGGCGTGGTCATTACTCATGGCAACATCCTCGCGAACCTGGAGCCGATCGAACGCGAGATCCAAAAGTATCTGCGCTATGAGCGCACCTTTCACCCCTTGCGCTTTCTCAATCTATTGCCGCTCAGCCATGTGTTTGGGCAGTTCATGGGAATCTTCGTTCCTCCGCTTATCGGGGCAACGGTGCTGTTCCTCGAATCGATCAAGCCATCGGAGATTGTGAGCACAATCCGCGACAAACGGGTCTCAGTTCTGATCACCGTTCCGCGCTTGCTCGGCTCGATGCGGGAGATGCTCGAAACAGAGTTACGCGCCACCATCGGAGAAGCATCACTACGCGCACAAATGGAAAAGGCTGGCGCAGAGCATTTCGGCTGGCGGTGGTGGCGCTTCCGCCGCATCCATTCCAGATTTGGATGGAAGTTCTGGGCCATCATCAGCGGCGGGGCAACGCTCGATCACGACGATGAGGAGTTCTGGCGAAGACTTGGGTTCGCCGTTATTCAGGGGTACGGACTAACGGAGACTACTTCGCTGGTGAGTCTCAATCATCCGTTCAAGCTCGGCCGTGGGTCGATAGGCAAGGCCCTGCCCGGGCGCGAGATCAAGCTTGACGACTCTGGAGAGATTCTCGTGCGCGGCGACAGCATCGCAAAGACCTATTGGGTGAATGGGCAGCGGATGGCCGCGGGTGAAGGTGAGTGGTTCCACACCGGTGACCTAGGATCAGTAGACGAGAGCGGGAACCTCTACTTTAAGGGCCGGAAGAAGAATGTAATCGTCACAGCCGAGGGAATGAATATTTATCCCGAGGATCTGGAAGCTGCACTCCGTGCGCAGCCATCGGTTCGAGACTGCATCGTGATTGGCGTGGAGCGCGGTGGCAATGCAGAGCCCTGTGCGGTGCTGGTCGTCAACAACGAAGCGGAAACTGCATCGCGGGCAGTTGCCGAAGCCAATTCCAAATTGGGAGGCAACCAGCAGATTCGCCGCTGGCTGGTATGGCCAGACTCGGATTTTCCCCGCACTTCGACACAGAAGCCGCGACAGGACCTGATCGCGGCATATGCGAGCGCGCAATTCACAGGTTCTAGCAATGGCAACGTTCCCCGCACAGCCGTGGAGGCCGCCATTGCTGGATTGGGAAGAAGCGACTTAAGCAGCCGTGCAAAGCTCGATGACAATTTGAACCTCAGTTCCATCGATCGTGTGGACCTCATTACAGCGCTTGAGCAGCGTTATCAAGTAGAACTCGACGAGAATCAGTTTGCCGAAGCGACAACTGTTGCCGATATAGAACGGATTCTGCATCGAGCAAGCGTTACACCGATCGAGTCGCGTCATTATTTTCCGCGGTGGGCACAGCACGCAGTAGTGCGCTTGATTCGGATTGCTGTCTACTACTTGTTCACGTGGCCAGCCACGTTGCTCATGGCCAAGCCAACGGTCATCGGACGCAAGCAGTTGCAGGACGTCAAGGGTCCTTTGCTCTTCGTCAGCAATCACGCGACCTACATCGATCCCGGATTGTTGATGTTTGCCATGCCCGCCCGCTATCGGCATCGACTTGCCATTGCAATGCAAGGCGAGGTGCTGTCAGCTATGCGTAAACCTCCAGCAGAGATGAACATTTTTCAGCGTGCGATCGAAGTAGCTTCCTACTGCCTGGTCACCGCATTGTTCGATGTCTTCCCTCTACCTCAGCGCTCCGGATTCCGCGAGAGCTTCGCCTTCGCCGGCCAGTCGGTCGACCGTGGATACAGCATCGTCGTCTTCCCGGAAGGCCGACGGACAATGGATGGACAGATGTCACCCTTCCGCGCAGGCATAGGGATTTTGGCGCAGACGTTGAAGACTCCTGTTGTCCCCATGCGCATTGATGGACTGTTTCCCCTGAAACAGCAGGATCGTACCTTCGCCCGCCGCGGAGAAATCAAGGTCCTAGTTGGCAAGCCGGTGCAGTTCCAACCTGGAACCAGCGAAGAAGACATTGCAAGGACGTTGGAGGACATTCTAAAGAGTCTTTGAAGTGTTGACCTGAGACTCCATTCATGCGTACTTCGTTGTACCTCAGGTGGGGATTGCGACTTGAGGCAAAGTGGGGACGCACTATCTGAAATCTAACAAGGAATAGTTCTGCAACGGATTTAGCAGCTGTTTCACGGTTTCCGATCCCGTGCACGCGCAGCAGGGCCAGATCAGCTCCGGAATTATCTTCCGCTTTTGATTGCTCGGTTCAGCCTCGCGCGTCTCATCTGTCAAGAGTGACGGGGTCTGTGCCCCGCGAGCAGTCGCCTTGGCCTCCGAACCGAATTCAGTTGCATCTAACGTAGGCCACTGAGATCATTCGCACGGGAGTGCTCATGATCAAGTTTGGGCCGTACACCAAGGGTCTTTGCGCTGTAGCAACTTGTGCATTATTTCTCAGTCCGTTCTTCCTTTCTCGCGCGTCAGCCCAGACATCGATACAAAATCCAGTCACTCCTTGCCAGGACGCTGCGGAACCGGGATCTCAAACCGATGCATGTGGCCAGCCAGCGGTATCGATTCGGGTTCAGGCAGATCTAGTATTAGTCCCGGTGAACGTCACGGATGCCATGAACCGTCCGGTGCTCGGCTTGGAGAAGGACAATTTCCTGCTATTTGACCAAGCTCAAGCGCAGCAAATTCGCTTCCTGTCCACCGAGGACGCGCCGCTCACCGTTGGCTTGATTCTCGATGTAAGCAACAGCATGGCCGACAAAATCTCCGCTGAACAAAAAGCGCTGGCGGAGTTCCTTAAACAGTCGAATCCCGAGGATGAATACTTCGTTGTGGCTGTCTCTAGTCGGGCAAAGATTATCGCCGACTCAGATGCCAGCATCGGCGACATCCAGGGAAAGCTGACTCTAGTCAAGCCCAGCGGTTACACAGCGCTGCTGGACGCTGTTCACCTGGCGCTCGACAGGATGCGCTCCGCAAAGTATCAGAGACGGGCAATCCTCATCATTTCCGATGGTGGTGACAATGTGAGCAGGTATAAGGCAAAGCAAGTTTACGCGTTGGCGCGGGAATCCGACGTACTCGTGTATGCGATCCGTCCTTTTGACGCCTTGCCGCTTTTCCGAACCATAGAAGAGAAGATGGGTGGCGGTGTCTTATCCGGCCTAACAGAAGCTACAGGAGGGCGGACCATCTCCGTCGCTGATGGGCAAAAGATCCCCGAAATCGCTGGCGCTGTGAGTAGAGAGCTGCGAAATCAGTACGTCATTGGCTATAAGCCGTCTGAGTCCCAACTCGACGGCAAGTGGCACAAGATCAAAGTTCGGATGGCACAATCATGGAACTCAGTGCCATTACAGAAATACACGGCCCCACTGCAAGTCCGTTACAAAAAGGGATACA
This sequence comes from Terriglobales bacterium, assembly GCA_035567895.1. Lineage (NCBI taxonomy): Bacteria > Pseudomonadati > Acidobacteriota > Terriglobia > Terriglobales > Terriglobales bacterium. The sequence goes on from DATMPC010000011.1 coordinate 271,392, forward strand.
CCGCCTTTCGTTAGGGCCGGGCCGGCACGTAATCAGTTATCCCTAAATCAAGACAACTTAACTACTTCTCGCAACGCGTTTACAGTCGCCTGCTGGCACTTTTAGCAGTTCCTTTCACTCGGAAAGAAGCGCCTACTGTCGTACACCTGCAATTTGGATTGCCGAGCGTGACCCGATATGGAAACGGGCATTTCCTTAAGAATAGGCAGGTTCCAATTGGGTAACGACCGTGGCGATTACAAGGTCCCTTCAGTACAGCATACGTTCCCTCCTGATTAGCTTCCTCTTAATATCGTCGTGCAATCTGTGCCGTGCGCAGTGGGTTTCAATAGGACCCGACGGCGGCGATGCACGGAGTCTAGCTATCTCATCCCAGAATCCGGATCGAGTGTTCTTGGGAACCAGCTCGGGCGGACTATTTCGCTCAGATGATGGCGGGCGGACCTGGACGTTCACAGCCCAATTTGGTTTCAATGCTGAGTATGTGCTCGAGCGAATTGCCATTGATCCCCGCGACTCTCAGGTCATGTATGTGGCGCTGTGGAGCATCAACGACAAGAATCGAGGAGCCCTCTACAAATCCGCCGATGGCGGCAAGAGCTGGCAGTCGCTTCCGGCGATGCTGGACAAGAGCATCCGCGCCCTAGCAATCGCACCTTCCAACCCGGACGTGCTCGTTGTCGGGGCATTGCAAGGAATCTTTCGCAGCGCGGATGCGGGCGCACACTGGCAAAAGCTGTCTGAGGGAACCACGATCAAGAATGTGCACTCCCTAGCGATCTCTCCGCAAGATTCGGATGTTATTTTCGCTGGAACGTGGCACTTGGGATGGAAGACGTCGGACGGAGGCCAAACGTGGTCTGCGCTGAGCAAGGGCATTCTTGATGACTCAGACATTTTTTCCATCATCGTCGATCCTCTGAATCCCTCGGTTGTCTATGCGAGTGCTTGCTCAGGTATCTACAAGAGCGAGGACTCCGGGGAGAGTTTCCGCAAATTGACCGGGATTCCGTTCTCTGCTCGACGCACTCATGTTTTGAAACAGGTGTCAGATTCGCCCGGTGCCGTATATGCCGGCACGACCCAGGGTCTCTGGCGCACGACGGACGCAGGGGCGTCCTGGAAGCAGTTAACGAGTTCGGCCGTAGTAGTAAACGATGTAATTGTCGACTGGCGTGAGCCGGCTCACGTGATTCTCGCCTCCGATCGGATGGGAATACTGACAACGTCCGACGCCGGCCGAAGTTTCACTCCCTCGAATCGAGGGTTCTCCCATCGCCAATTGCAAGCATTAGTGGCGGATCCGAACACGCAAACCTTGTACGCCGGCTCGATCAATGACCGGGAGTTCGGAGGCGTGTATAGATCTCACAATGCCGGTCTCGACTGGGAACACATCGGCGCGGGTCTAGGCAACCGCGATGTCTACGCTCTCGAAAGGAGCGCAACGGGAACACTGATCGCCGGCACCAATGACGGTGTCTTCATACTGCCGACCGGCAGTCGCATGTGGCAGTCCGCTTCCCTCATGCAGAGAGCGATGTCACTGGGAAAATCACGGACCCGTGCCAACTTTAACGGCTCCGAGGCGTACCTCGGAAAAGTCTTCCACGTTCGCACGATCAACCGGCAAGGAAACGAGGTCTGGATCGCCGCAACATCGGAGGGCGTATTCTCCAGCAGCGACGAAGGACAACACTGGGTTGGCGGAGCAGTGATCGGAAACGGTGATTTTACCAATTTCGATTGCAAACAAGATCAACTGTTCATCGGTAATTCGCGAAATGCGTTCATCTCACGCGACCTGGGTCAAACATGGCAACAGCTCCCTTTGCCCAATCGCACACGCTTGGTTACTGGCGTCCTGTTCGGTCCAGATCTCAGCCTCTGGGTAACCACGGATCTAGGCGCGTTTCGCAGCGACAACGGAAATACATGGCATGCGGTGACCGCGGGCAACGATCACTCGACGCTCTCCTACATCAACGTCACCTCGCAAGCGCATCTTGTGGCCCTTAGCGCACGCCGAGACAAAGTGTTCGAAAGCAATGACGCCGGGGCGACGTGGAATCTTTTAACGGAATCTCAGCGGCCGTTACGCCAACTACTTGCGACTGCAAATCAACTGTTCGGAGTTGTACAGTTCGGAGGAATTGTCGTAGGAACCTTCTCAGAATCAAACGCGCAGTCGACAAACAGATTGCCTTTGGTTGCTCAGGGCGATCCGTCGAACTGAGGACGGCAGACTGAAGCCTTTAGTCGCATTACATTTAGCCGGGTAATCGCCCGCCGTACCGCTAAAGTTGCACCAGTCCCTAGTAAATCCTTCAGCTCGAGCCATTTCCCACGCCACTCCATGACTGCCAAGTTCCTATAACTTTTGCCAGTGTTCTAACAAACATTACTGAATATAGTTGCAGCCAAGACGAAGTAGTTAGTGCAGTCGCTCGACGTTCACGGTTCTAAGATCCGGCCCTGCACGATACTGAACTCGCAGATCAAAAGGACAACCCCGATGAAAAAGACATCAATAATCATTGCGCTCCTGGTACTGGTTGGAACAGTTGCTTTTGCCCAGGAAGTCCCGAAAGAGGAACTCTACCTGGGTTACTCGTTTCTGAGAGTGAACTCCGCAACTATCGTACCCGCCTTTACCGCTAACGGCGGTATCGGGACAATCCAGTACAACTTCAACAAGAATTTTGCGGCCGTGGCTGATTTAGGCGGCTATCACAACGGAAATATCAGCGGTGTTCAGCTTGACTCGACTGCTTTTTCATACCTATTTGGGCCGAAGATCATGGCTCACAAGGGCGGACGTTTGTCTCCATTCATTGAAACTCTGTTTGGCGGCACGCACGTGAGCAGAAGCTTCGCGTTGCCACCTCTTCCTACACAACCAATAAACCCAAGCCCAGCGCCAACCGGAAGATTCGCAAACTCACAGAGTGCCTTTGCCATGGCAATTGGCGGCGGACTGGATATGAAGCTCGGCCGACACATTGCCTTACGTCCTCTTCAGCTGGATTACTTCCTCACCCGGTTCCAGCCACTGTTTTTCGCAGGATTGGGAGAGGTCAACCGCGATCGCAATCAGAACAATCTGAGGTATTCCGCCGGCCTTAATTTCATGTTCGGCGGTGCCACGCCGCCCGCCCCCATCGCCAGTTGCTCAGGAACTCCGTCTGAACTGCTGCCCGATGATCCCCCGGTAAGTGTCTCGGTGAACACAACTAACTTCAATACCAAGCACGATCTGGCCTACAACTGGAGCAGCACCGGCGGCCAAGTTACCAGCAGCGGCTCATCCGCAAAAATAGATGCCAACGGACTTACTCCGGGAAGTTATACGGTCACGTCCAATGTGACCGACCCGAAACAGAAGAAGAATAACAGTGCAAGTTGCACCACAGCATTTACGGTGAGGCAACCGCAAGCTCCGACTGTGGCCTGCGGCGCTAGCCCTAGTTCGATCCAGGCCGGGAGCAACGTTCCGGTCACACTTACCGCGCGCGGGGCCGCTCCCGACGGCCGACCGATCAAGTCGCGGAACGTTACAAGCAATTTCGGGACAATCAAAGAAGGATCCACCAGCGTCGGAGATCAAGTAGGATCCTGGGTATCAGCCGCCACGCTGGACACGTCTGGAGTAAGCTCCGGACCAATTGAAGTCAACGTTGCCGTCACGGATTCACGCGGTCTAACCGGAACTTGCGTGGCCCGCGTAGACGTTCAACCCCTGCCTGCGGCGCCAGCACCTGTAACAGAGAGCTTGGTGAGCGCGTGCAATTTCAATAACACAAAGAGCCCTGCCCGCGTCGATAACGAATGCAAGGCCAACCTTGATGACGTCGCGGTAAGAATGCAGAAGGACCCTGGGGGGAAGGTGGTTTTCGTTGGGTCGGCGGACTCGGAACAAGAAGCGGCTATACCGCAGCTGGGTGCCATTCGCGCTGTCAATGCCAAGGAGTACTTGGCCGCGGGTGAAGGCCAGCAACAGGCGGACGCGAGCAGGATCGAAGTCCGCCAGGGGCCTTCCGGTGAAAACAAGGTCGACCTTTATTGGGTTCCAGCCAATGGCAACTTCACGGTGGCGAACGCCAGCCCAGTGGACGAGGCCCAAGTAAAGGCCGTCGCTTCATCTCTAAAGGGAAAAAAGCGAAAGGCAGTTAAAGGAGCTCCAGCTGCCTCAGGCAACTAGCCAACGCTCGCGCTTAATGAAGTCGCAGGGTTGTATGCCTTAATCGGTCGCAAAGTCGGGAGTTTCCGTGAGTTGTTCGCCGCGCCTAGCGAATGGCCAACCAGCCATGTGCAGCGCGGCAACAATTCATTAGCGTAAGTATTTTCGCTTGCTTGGAGTGGCACACCTCTTTATCGACCGCGCTAATCGCTCCAGATCACAGCGATTCCCGTTCCGAGCCTTTCACCTCGAATATTCAGACGCAGCTCAGTCTTCTCGCGTGGTTTCCAGAGTGGATTGTTGGCAACTCGATTATCAGCCGCCCAGGACCGCTGGTGACTGCGCAACGCGAACCCTCGCGCCCGAACTGAGGGAGTCTGGCGGATTCACGATGACCGCCTCGTCGCCATTGAGTCCCGCAACTACCTCCACGCGGTCTCCGAAGTCGCGCCCAATCGTTACCGGCACGAGCTGTGCGTGAGCGCCGTCTCTTACCGTGGCTATGCGCAAGCCGTCGGAGCGAAACAGCAGAGTATTCACCGGCAAGACGTAGGCTGACGAAGCGGAGGGGATCTTTAGATGCACTTCGGCATAGGCTCCTGTAAGGAGCGATCCAGTTGGATTGGGGACATCGACCTCCACGAGCAGGGTCCTAGTCACGGGATCGATCGCCTCGGCAGTGCGCACCAGCTTGCCTTGAAAACGTTGGCCGGGAAATTCGGCTAGCCTGAGATCTGCGGCGATGCCGCTTTTGGCACTCTGGGAGTATGCCTGAGGCACGTTCACATATGCGCGTACCACTCCGGGTTGAGCAATACGAAACAGTTCAGTCTTGGCTCCGCCGCTGCCGGAATCAATCAGCGCACCAATATCGGTATTTCGAGCGGTTATGACGCCATCAAACGGCGCATAAATCCTTTCAAACGACTGTAGATCTTGAAGACGCTTTACATTGAATTCGTTTGCCTGGACAGTGGCCACATTAGCCTCGTAGGCTCCCACGGCGCTGTCGGTTTCCTGTTTTGAGACGGAGTCGCTCTTCAAGAGTTCTTGAAAGCGGTTAGACGTTATCTGCGAAAGTTTGAGGTTCGCGTTTGCGGTTGCTAATTGCGCTCGCGCCTGCTGAAGCTGCTGATCTACTTCTGGTGTTTCGATTTCAGCTAAAAGTTGCCCTTTCTTCACGTGAGTCCCGATATCGACGTACCACCGCTTCAGATATCCGTTGGTTCGGGCGTAAATCGGCGCGCTGCTGAAGGCTTGCACATTGGCCGGCAGGACGATCTCCTTGCTTGGGGCTGAGTGCTCGGGATGTATTACTGTCACCGTGGGTACGGCCATTTCCGCGGTCTCGCCATGCACGGCTGCTTTTGCTTTGATTCGCGGCAATATAGCAAACGACATGACCGCAGTCACAAGCAGGAGTGCGATTACAGCAACAAGCCAGATCGTTTTTCTGCGAAACGGTGTAGGGGAACTACCCTCTGAACCATTCATATCCTTCGCTCTTGGTGGTTGCTCTAATTCAGTTATTGCCATGAGTGCTCCGGAATTTCTTTTTTATTTTAAGAATGCTTATTGCGCCTCAACCGATGCAGTCCTTTTGCAGTGCATGACGCTGAAGAATGTGGGAACAAAGAACAGCGTGGCCACAGTAGCAAAGAGCAAACCGCCAATCACCGCGCGACCAAGTGGCGCATTTTGCTCGCCTCCTTCGCCGAGGCCCAGCGCCATCGGAACCATGCCGATAATCATCGCCAGGGCGGTCATCAGTACAGGCCGGAAGCGAGTGAATCCAGCTGCGAGAGCGGCCGCCACCGGGTCCCGTCCTTCTTCGATCTGTTCCTTCGCGAAGCTGACCACCAGGATGCTGTTGGCAGTTGCAACACCCACGCACATAATCGCCCCGGTGAGGGCGGGCACACTCAGTCTGGTATGAGTCACGAACAGGAAGATAGCGATTCCGCAAAGAGCTGCGGGAGTGGCTGAGATGATGATGAAGGGATCGAGCCAGGACTGAAAATTCACTACGATCAGTAGGTACACAAGAACGATCGAAAAAACCAGACCTCCAAGGAGGCCGATGTAGGACGAGCGCATCGTCTGGACCTGACCGCGAACTATGAGCTGCGAACCCCGCGGAAGATCTTTCTGATTCTCCTGCACAATGCGATTCACATCGCTTGCGAGGCTGCCCAGATCGCGACCCTGCACCGAGCCGTAAATGTCGATGACTGGCTGAATGTTGTAGTGAGATATCACCGGCGAACCGACTCCGCGGTTGATCGATGCCAGGCTGGCCAGGATCTCAGGAGGCGCATTCGAATTTGTTCCGGTTACGGGAATGTTCTCCAGCTGTTCCAACGTGTCTACGCGGTATTGGGGTGTTTGCGCTGCGATGTTGTAGCTCACTCCGTTCTTGGGATCGAGCCAGAAGGTCGGAGAAGTCTGAAAGCTTCCGCTAAGCGAAACCAGGAGGTTTGTCGCGACATCTCGCTGTGTGAACCCAATCTCTTGAGCTTTCGTACGATCCACCCAGATGTGCAACTTTGGCTGATCGAACGGTTGCTGAATCCGCAGATCGGCGATTCCGTCTACGTAGCGGAGCTTCTCGATCAGGCCATCCGCGAACCGATGGTTCGCTTCTTTGTTATTTCCGACAATTTGCAGATCAAGCGGAGCAGGTAGTCCGAAATTCAAAATCTGACTTACGATATCCGCCGGCAAAAAGGAAAATGTCACTCCAGGAAATTGCTTTGGAAGATCGAGGCGCAAATCGTGGACATACTCCTCAGTTGGACGATGTTTGGCAGACAGGCTTACTAGTACGTCAGCATCCGCCGGCCCAACGGGAGCAGAGTTGCTATAAGAGAGATTGATTCCACTGTAAGGCAATCCAATGTTGTCGATGATGCTCGAGATTTCCTCTTGCGGAATATGTTCGCGGATTGAACGCTCGATCAAATCGCAGAGCCGGGCCGTGTCTTCGATACGAGTCCCGGTAGGCGCTCGCAAATGCAACTTGATTTGACCACCATCGACTGCAGGAAAGAAGTCCTGACCTAACCACGGAATAACGAGCAGTAACAAAGTCACGCAGACGCTGAAGAAACCGGCCAGAAAGACGCGCCTGTGGTGCAGGCACAGATTCAAGGAGCGGTGATAGCCATCTCGCAGTCCCTCGAACACTTCCTCGAAACGAACTTGAAAGCGCACAAACGGATTTCGGCTGTCGGTCGAAAGGTGTGCCGGCTCTTCTTCATGTCCGCGTAGCAGGTACTTTGCCATCGTTGGAACCAAGGTTCGCGAGAGGAGGTAAGACGCTAACATCGCAAACACGACAGCTTCGGCAAGCGGGACGAACAAATAGCGAGCCACGCCCGTGAGAAAGAACATCGGGACAAACACGATGCAAATGGAAAGAGTGGAGACGAAAGCCGGTACAGCAATCTGTGCTGCACCATCAAGTATCGCCTGCTGAATCTCCTTGCCCTGCGCGATATTGCGGTGGATGTTCTCGATCTCAACAGTCGCATCATCCACGAGAATGCCGACTGCCAGGGCGAGCCCTCCCAAAGTCATGATGTTGAAGGTCTCACCGATGGCGCTGAGTACCACAATGGAAGTGAGAATTGAAAGCGGGATCGATACCGCAATGATCAAAGTGCTACGCCAGCTTCCAAGAAATATCAGAATCATCAGGCCGGTCAGACATGCCGCTATAGTGGCTTCTTTGAGCACACCTTGAATGGACGCACGTACAAATAAGGATTGATCGGCCAGAGGGCGGACTTCTAGTGCCGGGGGCAAGGCGGCCTTGATCTGAGTCAGCTGATCCTTGATTCCCGAAATCACGTTCAGCGTGGAGGCGTCTCCGGCTTTCTGAATGGTAAGAAGGACCGAGCGCTGTCCATTCACGCGCACGATATTGGTTTGTGGCGGAAAGCCGTCGCGCACGTTGGCGACATCCTCAATGTAGATGGTCGAACTGCCGACAGTTTTGATGGGAATACGGTTCAGTTCTGCAATCGTTTGAGGAGCCCCGTTGAGATCAACGTCATACTCCTTCGAGCCGATCTTCGATGTTCCAGAAGGCAGGATCAGGTTTTGTGCGCTAATCGCATTTACTACGTCCAACGGCGATAGTCCCTTGGATTGCAGCGCCGCAGTGTCCAGGTCCACTTGCACCTGGCGCTGTTTGCCACCGTAGGGATAAGGAACTGATGCTCCCGGAACGGTCACAAGTCGAGTCCGAATGAAGTTAAGGCCGTAGTCATTGAGCGCTTGCTCTGAAAGCCCAGTCCCAGACAACGCGAGTTGGAGAATCGGAACAGAAGACGCGCTGTAGCTGATAATTAGCGGCGGAGTCGTCCCTGGTGGCAACTGCCGGAGTTGAGTCTGAGACGACGCTGTGATTTGTCCGATAGCTCGATCGAGACTGGCACCGGGTTGCAAGTAGACCTTCACCACCGCAATGCCATTCAGTGACTGCGATTCGATGTGCTGAATGTTGTCAACGATCGTCGTCATGTTCCGTTCCGTAACGGAAATGATCCGGTCGCTGATCTGCTGCGCATCGAGACCGTTGTAATTCCAGATGATGCTGACGACAGGAATATTGATATTAGGAAATATGTCCGTTGGCGTGTGGAAGATTGCGACGATCCCCAGGATCAAGATCAGGATCGCCATTACCACAAAGGTATATGGCCGCTTTAGCGCGACTCGGACTATCCACATAATTATTGGCCTGGAGAATGCGCGGGTGCCGATGCCTCTCAAGGAGGGAGTTCGTAACCATCGGTACTCTCAAATGGGCTGAGAACGCATTCCCCAGTTCCCTAGGGGAAAGCATTTGACGTACCAGCGCGCTCACACGGACTGCACCTCTGCGCACGTCCTGAAAATGGAAGCATTTACGAGGAAAGGAACGTGCGGCTGGAGTCTGGGTTTGAGGATATTGAGACTTGCTTGCGTCTAGTGGTCGACGGCACTCGACATTGGCGCATCGCTGTCAGAGCAGGGTCTGAATTCGCAGGCTGGAACGCCTCGCACCGAAAGAATTAGAGTGAGGATGGTCTAAAACCGTCGCAGTCCGCGGAAATGAAGGGATAACCCGACGGCGCAAATCAAGAAGACTACCAACAACAAAACGATAATGCCGATGAGGTCACCTCTTCTGTAATGCAAGTCTGGATCGAGGTAACGGATTCTCTCCAAGAGGTCCTCGCCATTAATAGGTTCTTCATCGATTGTCTTTCTCCGTAGATTCTGTCTCCGCATTTGGATCTCCCCCGATCAGCAGGGCCCAAAATGAACGCGACGCGAACGGACCTGGCTCGCGCCGCATCTGGTCGACTATCAGTTTCCTGAAGGCTGGTCCTGCTGAGGAAAAACTAGCTGAAGATTTTTGAAATCGAGTTCTTCGAGAACTGCGGAAACGCCACCCTCGTCCCGAACCCGTATCGCCGAGTCGTACTCGCTTCGAGCACTTACGAGTTGTGCGGTTGCCGTTGCGACGTTCTTCTTGTTTTGCGAGAAGTCCACCTCTACTTGAGGGCCGGTGCCGCTCCATGCGACTCTGTATGTGCCAGGTTGAAGTTCTGTGTTGCCCACTTTGGTGGTCTTGTCGAATGTGACCTCCTTGCTGTTTTTCGCAGCAAACGCGGTAATCGATAGCCCTAACAGCAAAAGAGTGAGTAAGTAAGTACGACTTGATTTCATTATGATCTCCTTTAAGGCTTTCAGCCTGGTTGATGACGATCTGCCCATTTGGAACGAGCAGTATGAGTGGGGAAAAAGTAATCACGGTGCCAACCCGGCGAATCGGAATATCGCCAACGATTCAAGCGGGTACGCCTTCCGGAATTTGCCGGAGCAGCGAAAGCTCCTCAATGCTGTAAAAACCCGACAGCAGCCGACGTGGCAGGTGCCACATTGAAACAAGCGTGCGATCGTGCGGCTTCTACGCACAACGTCCTTCCGCGCGCTCTTTTGCCACCTGGCGCGTGACTGAAATCCCTGCTTGCCTGTAAATCGGATGCATCTTGCGGTCTTGTCCAAAAGCCACCCAGCACAAGACAAAGAACCCAAAGGTAGCCAGGCCAAGTCCTGCTAATGCGAAATCAAAAATTGCTACGTAGAACATCTCGTCTCCTTTTACGCCGCCCGAGTTTTTCTTAATCGACACCGGCGGCTACGCCCGCTTGCTCAGGCGACAGCAGCTTCATGTTGGAGCGCAAGTTCGATCTGCTTTGCTTCGAGAGCACCCAGGTAGAAATCACCGGCTCGGATCACTCCGCTGACTTGCTCAGGTGTTCGCACGCCCACGATGGCTGCGGTGACGGCAGGGTTACGCAGCGTCCAGGCAATAGCAACCTCACCAGGAGTGCGCTCGTAGCGGTCACCAATCTCACGCAAGAGTTGAACCAGACGCAGGTTGCGGGAGAGTAGTGGCTCCTGGAAATTCGGATTCCGCCTTCGCCAATCATCTCGCGCAAGCTGTGTGATTCGTGTCCGCGTCATTGCCCCAGTCAGCAGTCCCGAGTACATCGGGGAATAGACGATCACGCCGATGTCGTTTTCCCGAGCGTACGGAAGTATTTCTTCTTCTGCGTCACGGGCCAGAATCGAATACGGAGGTTGAAGGCTAGTGATGGGCGCGATGCTCTGTGCGCGTTTCATCTGTCCAACGTCGAAGTTTGAGACGCCGATGTAGCGTACTTTGCCTTCTTCCTTCAATCGCACCATTTCCGTCCAGCCTTCTTCGATATCCACATCGGGATTGGGCCAGTGCACCTGATAGAGATCGATGACGTCCACAGCGAGCCGCTTCAGGCTGTCTTCCACTTCGCGACGAATAGACTTTGCTCGGAGTGAGTGTCCAATCTGCCCGCTTTCATCCCAAACCAGTGAGGATTTCGTGAAGATGTAAGGGCGGCTAGTGCATTCCTTCAGCGCAAGTCCAACCACCCTCTCGGAGCGCCCGAGTCCATAGACTGCTGCGGTGTCGATCCAATTGATGCCACGATCGAGGGCTTCATGGATCGCAGCAAGAGACTTCTTGTCCTCTTGCGGGCCCCACCCAAATTCCCAACCACCGCCACCGATCGCCCATGCACCGACACCAATCGGCGTGATGTTCATACTGCTGTTACCAAGCCTTCGCGTTTCCATTTCAGTATTCCATCCTCGTGTTTGCGTTGTTATCTTCTATCGCAGGCGGCTTCGGTTGTGTCGCTTGTTGATGTAGCAGAGCTTCGATTCCGTCAAGCAGTGCCTGCACGCCTTCCGACTTCTGAATGAACAAGTCAGCCAGTGCCAGTTCACGTTTCGGTATGCCGAGCCACCCGGAATAGAGAATCACTTTTGTGTCTGGATTAGCGGCTTTGCAAAGGGCGGCAAGCTCCGCGCCGTTCATCATCGGCATCTGATAATCAAGCACCGCAAGGTCTATTTCTTCTTGTTCTTGTGCTTTGGCAATCGCCGCGGCCTTTTCGGCATCCGAACAAGACACCACGTCGTACCCTTCGTTCCGCAAGATCGCCGAGTTCACGTAGACGCCGAACTCGTTGTCGTCTACACATAGAATCCGATAACGATGTGCGAAATTCCTCAAGCTGCCTGCGCTCATTGCATGCCTCCAATCGAGTCTCGTTTATATAGACGGCAATTTCCGTTCCAAAACCTACTTGCATCGCAAGACTTTACAAATTCAACAAAAATGAATGGACTAAGCGTGCGACAGGAGTCGAAGTGACGTGTCCGGCACGGGATTTTCGTCAAGCTATCGACACTGTTCGACATTTTTTGGCGCAGATGTGAATCCGACAGCAGTTGTTCTAAATCCAACGCTGTATGCCATTGGGAGCGCTCGTCGCTGAGGTGACACGGCGCGCAACTCAGGCGCGCGGACATCTCCTATGGGAAATCTCTCGCGCCATCGCTTCGCATAGCAACCTGACCGAACTCTTCCAGGCCCTTGCCACAACTTTGCATTCGGTGGTGACCTTTGATTACCTCAGCGTTGTGCTCCACGACTCAAGCCGCGACGTGATGCGCATGCACGTTTTGCAGAGCGCGATTTCGTTACCCCTGCAAGCTGGGATGGAATTCGCAATCGACGAATCTCTAGCCGCCTTCGTAATGCGGAGCGGCAAGCCGATGATTATTGCTGACACTCACGAAGAAACGAGATTTGCCAAGCTCATGAAATTGTTGGTTGAGCACGACGTGAGGTCGATCTGCAGTGTTCCATTGGCGACTCCGCGCCGGAGTCTTGGCGCGTTGAGCTTCGGCAGCTCTGACAGGCGCGCGTATGTTGAGGACGACTTCGAAGTGCTGCAAGTTGTTGCCGACCAGGTGGCCGTGGCCGTCGAGAACGCGCTGAACTTCGAGGCCGTACAGAAACTACGCGAGAAACTGGGGCGCGAGCGCGACCGTCTTAAGCTGTTGCTCGATATCAATAACGCGGTAGTGTCAAGTCTCGACTTGCCGGGGCTTTTCCGTGCCATCCCGACCAGTGTTCGTCAGGCAATGCAGTGCGATGCCGCCTCACTCGCATTGCCCGAAGCGAACAACAGGGATCTGCGCCTGCACGGAGTGGATATTCGCGACGGCCGTGGTGTCCTGCGCGAAGAGATGGCGATTCCCATTTCCGGATCAAGCTCGGGCATCGCTTTCGATAGCGGCAAACCGTTTACCTTTGGCAAGCCTCCAGACAATTCCTCGCAGATCTCACTTCAGACCAATGCAGGAGAAGGTTTCAACTCAGGTTGTTTCATCCCAATCATTCGCGGAGACAGAAAGCTGGGAGTACTGCTGCTGCTGGACAGGCGCGAGAATGCGTTTTCGGTTCAAGACGTGGAGTTTCTGGGACAGATCGCAGGTCAGGTCGCTATAGCGCTGGAAAATGCGCTGAATTATCAGGAGCTCAGCGAATCGAGGGAGAGATTAGTGAAAGAACGTCTCTATCTTCTCAACGAAATTCGCAGTGAGCACCGGTTTGATGAAGTAGTCGGTTCCAGCCCCGCTCTGAAAGCCGTGCTAACGCAGATAGAAACTGTTGCCCCGACCGATTCGACCGTTCTGCTTGAAGGAGAGACCGGCACCGGAAAAGAAGTGATCGCGAGAACCGTTCATAATCTGAGCTCGCGACGGGATCATACGTTTGTAAAAGTGAATTGCGCAGCCATACCCTCCGGTCTACTCGAAAGCGAGCTGTTCGGTCATGAAAGAGGAGCCTTCACCGGAGCGCTTACACAGAAGATTGGGCGATTCGAATTGGCCCACAAAGGAACCTTATTCCTGGATGAAATCGGCGACATGCCACTGGAGCTGCAGCCGAAGCTGCTGCGCGTTCTCCAGGAGCAGGAGTTTGAGAGGCTCGGTGGCACGCGTTCCATTCGCGTGGACGTTCGCATTGTGGCAGCCACAAACCGCGATCTCAGCAAGATGGTTGAGGAGCGGCTGTTCCGTGCCGATCTCTACTACCGGTTCAGGGTCTTCCCGGTTACGCTTCCTACCCTCCGTGAACGCCGCGAAGATATTCCCGCTTTGGTACGGTACTTTGCATCGAAATATGCGGAGCGCATGAAAAAGCCGGTAAAGACGATTCCTTCCACCGCGATGGATGCCCTGGTTCGGTACGATTGGCCCGGCAACATTCGCGAACTGCAGAATTTCATCGAACGCGCTGTGATCCTCTCTTCCGATGAAGTATTGCGCCCACCGCTCAGTGAATTGACGAACCAGATGAAACTCACTCCACATGAGAACGGAAACGGCAACTCACTCCAACACGCCGAGCGAGAGCACATTGTGCGTGTTTTAAAGGACGCGGATTGGGTGCTCGGAGGCGATCAAGGAGCCGCCGTCAAGCTGGGCATTCCGCGCACAACATTGATCTACAAGATGCGCCGACTCGGCATCCCTCGTCAGCCGGTGTAGCTACAGACTGGCGGAACTGCGGCCATTTGCCTTTGCCGTTATCAATGCAGTCGCGGCGATCTGGCTAGTAAGAGAAAGAAAAGGAAGCCATGCAAGCAAGGCCGTAACGAGCTAGAAGCTGCGAATCGGGACGTCCATCCCCAAACATCTATCCCATTCTGGGACCTACGCCCGTCAGTGAGGAGAAAGAGGGCACATCTGTTTCCAGATGTGCCCTCTTTCTGTTATGAGATAGCCTGTTCAGTGAATGGTGAGTGCCACAGGTGTCGTATGGCTTATCGCACCAGACGTACCGGTTACCATTACTGTCACCGTGCTGCCAGTGGACGAATTGGAACTGGAACCACAACCTGCCGTAAGTAGCAGGCCAAGCGCCAGCACGCACACTATTCCTGACCAGAGTATAAGTTTCCATCGCCTAACCATGGATTGGCGATTCCGTCTGCGGAAAGCAAATACCATACCCAGCGGAGCCAGGCCAGAGAAGGGCAACCAACCCATCATTCCAGCTGTGACGTACCCCCCGGGCGGGGCCATCGCAGATGTAGCGAGCATTAACGTAGAGCTAGCAATGCTCGATCCAGGAGTAATTGTCGTCGGCGAGAAAGAGCAAGTTACACCTGCCGGAGCAGTGCAACTCAGCGAGATCGCTCCGCTAAACCCTCCGCTCCCGCTAGCACTGACGGATATATCAGTCGACTGTCCTTGGGCTAGACTCAGACTTTGTGATGAGACGATTAATGTAAAGTCGCCTGTGGTAACGGCGCTCGCAGGTATCATCGTCGCAAACAAGCCACTGCTCAGAGTAGGTCCTCCTGCCGTGAAGTAGAGAGTATTTGGATCTCCTGTCCCACCTGCTCCAAATACCATGTCCCACAAGCCCGGGTTGGCAATCACATTGTTTGCACTGTCGGTAACTTGGCCCAGAGACTTTCCCGTGGAATCGAATGCGCTAATCGTACCGTCGCCGAAATTCCCTACCAGGATGGCATTCGAAAACGTTCCAAAGGACGCTGGTGTCGCAACCACTCCCCAGGGAGCGTTCAGCTGTCCGCCGGTCGCGAATGTCTTCACAAAGTTTCCATTCATATCAAAGATGTCCACGACACCGATCCCAGCACCGCGAACCGGACGACGCATTGTGGCATCTTGCATCGCGTATGCAACATAAACCTGATTATTGATGACGTGGACAGCGTGTGGAGCAAATCCCGGCGGAAGGTTGGGATCGGTAAACGAGCCCGAGAGTGATGTGGGCTTGAAGTTGCGGTCAAACACGTCGATTTTCCCGCTGCTGAAGTTGGCGGCCAAAAGGAAGTTGGCCGAGCCATTATTCAGCAATGCGAGGCCTTTGTAGTCCGCCCCGCTTTGGGAATTGTCGAATGCCACGACGGCGCTGTTGGTGCCAGTCCAGTTAGCGATAGTGCCATCATCGGTGTCGAAGATAAAAGCGCCTCCGTTGAAATCGGCGCTGCTGTTAGCCACGATCCCGGTCGGGCAGCCGGGGCTGCAAGGACTCACCGAAGCGCTCGGTATCGTCACCACTAATTGCTGCTTGTTGCCTTGGGCATCGTACAAGGTTGAAGTGCCGCTACGATTATTGGCAACCCAGAATGGATTACCCGGAAGAAAAGCTATTCCCCACGGGTTAATCAGTTGAGGGTCTGTTTGATTCGCCACACCGCTCGTGTTGGCCGTTAAGTTCGTTTGCTTGTAGCCGATTTGCTGAGCCAAAAGAATGGAAGGACTGCTTATCATTGTGCCCAGCGCAAGTAATAATAAAGCGACTCTACTAATCATCGGTACTCCAGTTGCATTTGTTGAGATAAGTATCGGAACAGACCGCTGTTTTGTCAGCACTTGTTGGAAGGAACTGTTTTTATCCTTGAAATGGCTGCTGCTCTCCCGCCCGGCGAGTGAGCAGCACAAGTAGTTCCAAAGTAGGCATCGCCAGAAGTTTCGACGCTTCTACTTGATTGCGGAACAACTTAGCGCGTCGCTGGCTGGGATGAGATGGGTGGAGCCCGCAGAACCGCGACGAGCTTTCGTCGCGTGCGTCGATGGCTAGACTTGTCCGACAGCAGATCTTTTTTAGACGGCTAGCGAAGAGAGCCCTTACCACTGGCCGCTGTGTGAAGCCAGAGGCCAGAAGAGACGTTTCCTATTGCGGGAACCGCTCACTTCCAGCGACGATCAAATCTTGTCTCACGCTTGCGTGATCTGCTCGTTCGAACGGATCCGTTGTCTCGATGAAAGTACAGTTCTGCTGCTGCTCGCGCGAACAATGGCAATCGTGTTGTTTGGCTGCAGGAGATCTCCGAGCAAGTTCATTCCACCATAATCATCGATGAAAGGCATTACGTTGGGCCAAGAGCGCAGCAATGAAGACGAGGGAGTTGAGAAAGTCGTCGACAGAGTCGACGGTTAGACACTGTCGAGACGGGATTTTGTCACTTTATCTGGGTGTGCATTTTTCACTATCAAAGATCAGCGGCTAAGTTGTTCGGCAATCGAGCAAAACCTCAGGTTCCTCTTGGTCCCCAACTCTGGCAGAGTGCGTGCACGCAAGAGAATGCAAGCGAGCAGACCGCACGCGAATTCCAAGGAGAATAAATGGACAGAGTAGTGAGGAATCGTAACTGGTTCTTGCCAATTACGGCGTTGACCAGCGTTCTTTTCTTGATCCCGGTACTAAGCGCGCAAAATCAATCACAGGAGCCCGTATCTAAGCAGTGGCAAATCGCCGGACAGAATCTTGGTAACACGTGGAGCCAGCCGGCAGAGCATTCAATAAGCCCTGCCACCGTCAGGAACCTCAGCCCAAAATGGGTATTCACAACCGGTGGAGATGTTTCTGCCACTCCTACCGTAGATGAGGATGCAGTCTACTTCCCGGATTGGGGCGGCAACCTGTTCGCAGTGAAGAAAGAAAGCGGCCGTCTCATCTGGTCTCGCAAGATCTCCGACTACGATGGCGTCGACGGAGCTATCTCTCGTGTTAGTCCTGCCGTGGATGGAAACCAGGTAATCATCGGGGACATTCTCAGTTCCAAAGCGGTTCACAACGGGGCGAATGTGATCGCGGTAGATAGGCAAACAGGAACCCTGCGGTGGATTACACAGGTCGAGACTCATCCGGCAGCAATCATTACTGGATCTCCGGTTATCTTCGATGGCGTTGTTTACATTGGCGTTTCTTCGAATGAAGAAACTCTGGCGACCAATCCCGCATATCCGTGTTGCAGCTTTCGCGGCAGCATAGTGGCGCTCGATGAGAAGACTGGTGTGATCCTTTGGAAGACCTTTGACATGCCCGACAACGGCGGGCGAGCGGACCAATACAGCGGTGGCGCGGTGTGGCAACCGCCGGCGATTGATCCTAAGCGCGGCACACTCTTCATCGGTACGGGAAACAACTACACCGTTCCCGCAGATGTCATCGCTTGCCAGAACGCGACTCCGACTGCGAACTGCACTGCGCCTGACGATTTCTTCGACACTGCTCTCGCGTTGGATTTAAAGACCGGGCAGGTTAAGTGGTCAAAAAAGCTGCAAAGCTTTGACACTTGGACAGTAGCCTGCATAACTTCTTCCGGTCCAAACCCGAATTGTCCTGTACCCAGCAGCCCGGATTTCGATCTCGGAGGATCAGGACCTAATCTGGTGGGCAACATTGTCGGTTTTGGTCAAAAGAGCGGCATCTTTTGGGCGCTCAATGCCGATGACGGCAACATCGTTTGGAGTACGCCAGTTGGTCCAGGCGCTTCGCTCGGAGGCATTGAGTGGGGTACCGCAACTGACGGTAAGCGCATTTATGTCGCGATCGCCAACAGCGATCATCTCCCTTACACCTTGGTGCCCTCGGGACAGCAGATTACGTGGGGAGCGTGGAGCGCACTTGATGTCGCCACTGGGAAGATCCTTTGGCAGACGGCAGATCCAATTGCCGGCAGCATTGACCGGGGTTCGGTAAGTGTTGCAAACGGGGTCATGTACGCGGGTTCTAATTCGGGACAGATGTATGCCCTCGACACGACAACTGGAAACGTCCTCTGGAATTTCGCCAGCGGAGGCACAGTCATCGATGGCCCATCTATCGTGGACGGCACCCTCTATTGGGGATCCGGGTACCGGGAAATCCTGGGAACCGGAAACAACAAAGTCTACGCGTTTGCTTTAGGCGGCGAAAAAGATCACGGCAAGCCCTCCGAGTGAGACCGATGGCGTGCATGCATTGTTTCGTCAGCTAACCGAACGATAGACCTTTCA
Source organism: Terriglobales bacterium (assembly GCA_035567895.1). Lineage (NCBI taxonomy): Bacteria > Pseudomonadati > Acidobacteriota > Terriglobia > Terriglobales > Terriglobales bacterium. The sequence goes on from DATMPC010000011.1 coordinate 289,786, forward strand.
ATCACACCAACTCCAGCCGTGGCGACTCACACGACGTCTCGATGCGTGTGGGTCGCACCAGCTGCTCACCCACCAACGGTTGTCAATATCAAAGGAGAATTGCAGATGAAGTCGCTTTTGCACGTTTGCGCGAGTGCAGCATTGGCTCTAATTACGGGATCTACTTGCTTTGGGCAGCACTACACCCAAACGAATCTTGTTTCCAATACCGCTGGAGTCGCTCCCGTCACCGATCCTCAACTGATCAATCCTTGGGGTGTGTCCCGAGGCTCCGCCAGCCCATGGTGGGTTTCGGATGAAGCAACCGGGCTCAGCACTCTTTACAACGGAGCAGGCGCCAAGCAATCTCTGGTAGTCACCATCCCGCCGGCCGATCCGAATAATAAGAACACACCAACGGGTACCCCAACCGGCACCATCGCCAACGGCAGCCAAACAGATTTTTTGCTGGCCCCAGGAAAACCAGCCGCATTCATCTTTTCTACAATTGATGGCACCATTGCCGCATGGAACCCAACGGTAGCTATAGCCCAAGGAGCGGCACCGCCTTCGACACACGCTGTAACCGTGGCCAAGACCAGCGATGGTTCCAGCTACACCGGCCTGACCAGCGCTTTCGTTGATGGCAATCGCTTTCTCTACGCGGCCAATTTCGGCAAGGGACGCGTAGATGTTTATGACAGCACATTCCAGCCTGTAGCACTCTCGAAGAAGAACGCAGACGGAAATTCCTCCAATGACGATCGTACGTTTTCCGAAAAGTCTTTTGTGGATGAGACTCTGCCCGGCTCTTACGTGCCTTTCAACGTCCAAGCCATCGGCAACGATATTGTCGTTACCTACGCGCTCCATCAGGAAGGTTCCCGTTTTGAAACAGATGACCCGGGCTTAGGCTTTGTGGACGTCTACAGTTCCACAGGCCGTCTGTTACAGCGACTGGAACACGGTGATTGGCTGAACGCTCCCTGGGGTGTGGCTCTGGCTCCTCTGGATTTCGGACGCTTCAGTCACGATCTGCTCATTGGGCAATTCGCAGGTGGAGGAAACTCCGAGTCCAGTGGCTTCATTGCTGCGTACGATCTGACTACGGGTAAATTTGATGGACTGTTGCAGGATGCAAGCGGGAAGCCGCTGTCCATCAATGGCATCTGGTCCCTCAGCCCTGGGAATGTTAGTCCTGCTAACAGCGATGCGGCTGCCGCACCCGCCGCACAGATCTACTTTACCGCCGGGCCAAATCACGGTTCCGGAGGATTGTTTGGTTACTTGACCGCGGTTTCGACGGAGTTGACTGAGGGAAACTCCCAGTAATCTCGCTCGAAGTCCAGTGGAGTACGACGGGAAACGCGGCAAGTAAGAACACTGTCCGCGTTTCCTAGTCGTGTCAGGTAAACCAAAGCTCCAACGCAGAGAAAGGGAATATTTCGGCTTGAGTGTCGGTTTTGCGTAGTAGTTATGGCTAGACCGGGATAGTTCCGCTCGCAAAGGGAGCTTATTGTCGAGTCCAAGCACAGCGCAAAGGTTTTCTCGCCCGTATTACGAAGGAGAAAAGAAGTGAGTAGTGGAATCATGCCTTCGCTGTCGGTGTTGATTCGTATGACAGGTTGTCTTGCGCAAGAAGAATTAACAATTCAACATAAATCAAAACAGAAGCGACTGTATGCAGCAGCGACAATCTAGAGTTCTGCGGGCGCAGTGGTTCGACGCGACACTCCATGACATGCACCGGGACTTGCAAGCAGTCGTAGGTCTTTGTCTCTCGTCAAGCTCCATGCACATGGCTGTGTCAGACCCCGGAGTTACTAAGTGAGAGTGCATTCATAGCAACAACATTTCAACCGACAATACGTGAGGATCATGATTATAAGAGCAAGTAAGAGTATAAGCTATTCCGTCGGTATCTGCCTGATGCTGGCGCTTACAGCTGTATTCACCTTCGGGCAAGCTATAAGCGGAGATCTTGTCGGCACGATTACTGACCAGAGCGGCGCCGCCGTTCCTAACGCTACCGTCACAGCCTCGAACACAGCAACGGGAATTAAAAATACAACGCGAAGTAATGCAAGCGGAGAGTACCACTTTGCTAATCTCTCAGTGGGTATTTATGACATTTCAGCGAATAGCGCCGGATTCGCCAACTCCTTGGTGCGCAATTTCAACGTTGAACTAAACAAGACTTCTACGGCAAACCTCGTGCTGAGTGTTGCCGGAGGGGCGACAAGCGTAGAAGTCACAGACACTGCTCCGGCAATCGATACGACCACTGCGCAGGTGCAGACCACTTTCGAGCAGAAACAGACTCAGGATATCCCTGCCGCTGCGATTGGCCTGGGAGTACTCAACCTCTCGCTGCTCAGCTCAGGAGTGGCCAACACGGGCGGCATCGGCGCTGGCGAAGGGCCTTCTGTAGGAGGTCAACGGCCGCGCAACAATAACTTCACCATCGAAGGCGTCGATAACAATAACAAATCGATCACCGGACCATTAGTCTTCATTCCGAACGATGCAATTCAGAATTTTACTGTATTGCAAAATCAATTCAGCCCTGAGTTTGGCCATTCGTCTGGCGGACAGTTTAATAGTGTCGTTGTTAACGGCACTAACACTTTTCACGGTCGCCTCTACGAATACTTTCAGAATCGTAATTTGGATGCAATCGACGCCGCCACGGCCAGAAACGGAAATACCTCAAATCCACGATACGATCAAAATCGTCTCGGCTTCCAGATTGGCGGGCCGGTCATTAAGAACAAGGTCTTCTTCTTTTCTAACTTTGAATACAATCCTGTCGCCAATGGCATTTCGTCGCAGGTTTGCGCGCCAACGGCGGCCGGATATGCAACCCTAGCCGGCATTCCTACTGTCTCGAAAAACAACCTCCAGGTACTTCAGAAGTTCCTTCCTGCCGGCACCGTTCCTGACGCGAATAACGTCGCTTGTGCCGGCAACACGGAACCGATTACGTCAGGTACGGGCACGGTGAACGTACCGGTCGCGCTGTTTCCTATTACGGGAAGCACCTTCACCAATCAGTATTACTCGACCAACAGCATGGACTGGAACATCTCCGACAAGGATCAGGTTCGCGGCCGTTATGTATACAACAAACTCGATGGTCTTGACGCCGCTGCCGGCCTCCCGGCGTTCTTCCAGACCGAGCCGCAACGCTTTCACCTTTTTACTTTGAGCGAATTTCACACGTTCACTCCCAACCTCACCAACGAGTTTCGTCTGGGTTACAACCGTTTCTCCCAGATCATTCCTGCCGGAAACTTCTTATTTCCTGGCCTGGACCAATTCCCTAATATCACTATCGATTCTTTGACTGCGAACATAGGGCCGGATCCCAACGCACCCCAGAGTACGGTACAGAACACTTATCAAGCGGTTGAGAATTTGAGCTGGGTGAAGGGAAAGCACAACTTCAAATTCGGAGTTGAAGGTCGTAAATACATCTCGCCTCAGTCGTTCACACAGCGCCAGAGAGGTGACTACGAATATGGCAGCCTCGATGTTTTCCTGCGCGATCTGAGTCCAGACCAGTTCGGTGAGCGCAGCACCGGAAACTTCTTTTACTATGGCGATCAAAGCGCGATTTACGCCTATGGCAACGACACATGGCGCGTGACCAAGAATCTTTCTCTGAATTTAGGACTGCGTTACGAATTTACGTCGGTGCCCACAGGCGAGAGGACGCAGGCCTTGAATTCCGCCGCCAGTGTCCCAGGACTAATCAACTTCCAAGAGCCACAACCGCAGTATGGCAACTTCGCTCCCCGTCTTGGCTTTGCCTATTCGCCCGGCGATAGTGGGAATACCTCCATCCGGGGCGGTTTTGGTATCGCCTACGACGTACTCTACGACAACTTAGGTACCCTCTCGTTCCCGCCCCAGTTCAGCGGCACGCAGGATGTAAATACGAACGTATCTTCCCCAAATTTTCTGGCTAATGGTGGTTTGCCGCCTGGCACAGGAGGGCTGCAGACGTTTCCTACCGTCCAGGCACAGCGCGCCGGTACTGCCGCATTCGTTCCCAACCAGCAACTGCCGTACTCTGAGGAGTGGAACCTGGGCATTCAACATGTTTTTGGTAAGTCCTACACCGTTGAAGTCCGATACCTGGGAAGTCGGGGCATTCACCTTCCAGTTCAAGACCGCATCAATCGTCAAGCCGTGGTTGGACCGGACAATTTTCTTCCCACGTTCAATGATCCCGCCACGGTTCCGTCTCAGGCACAGCTAAACACAATGAAGACCCTCGACCAGGTGCAGGCATTCAGGTCCAGCTTTGTGCCTGGGTTTGAGGCGGCGGGTTTTAGCAGTAACATCACGGCGTTCGAGCCCTTTGGGAGTTCGATCTACCATGGCTTGGCCACGTCGGTCAGCCGTCGCTTCGAGCACGGCTTGGAATTCAATGTGGCGTACACCTGGAGTCATCTGATCGACGACAGCACCGCGGACGTGTTTTCCACTGTGCTCACACCGCGCCGTCCGCAAGACGGCCAGAATGTCGCGGCGGATCGAAGTACTTCGGCCCTCGACCGCAGGCAACGGCTCACCATCAGCACGATCTACGATCTCCCGTTCTTCAAGCAATCCAACTGGCTTATGAAAAATGTCGTCGGCAACTGGGAGATCGCGCCCATCTATACCTTTGAATCTCCGGAATACGCAACGGTCCAGAGCGCAACGGACGCCAATCTGGCGGGTGACACTTTCACCGATCGTGCGATATTTAATCCCCTGGGCGTATCCGGGGTTGGAAGCGGCGTGAGTCCCCTGACGAACTCACAGGGCCAGGTCGTGGCTTATGTCGCGAATAACCCCAACGCTCAATACATAGTGGCAGGTGTCGGTGCGTTGACCAATACATCGAGAAATACTCTCGCGCTGCCGCGTACTAATAACTGGGACCTGTCGCTTGTGAAGCGCGTTAGTTTCAACGATAGGATGTCCTTTGAGTTTCTAGCCCAAGCCTTCAACGTGTTCAATCACTCTCAATATCTACCCGGCTCCATTAATCAAATCAATGCCGTAAGCCTGATTGGCAAGCCGCTGGACTTTACGACTACTGCCACTCGCAACTTTCTGACGCCAAGTTCGCCGACGTTCGACAAACCAAATCTGGTCTTTCCAAACAACGCTCGGACTATGCAGCTTGGAGCGAAATTCATTTTCTGACCTTTGCCATTGAAATATTCCTGGGGGACCCATAGGCGGCTCCCCCAATCTTCCGCATTTCGGATTGTCCTTGTCGGCGTCAATCTGAACGCTGGCGTTCGTCGTATGTTTCCTGCAACGAGTATCGCCGACGGCCCTCTCGGACGGGCGGTTTGTCCGTGACAAATGCGGCCATTTGGCGATCCCCAACGACAAAAAAGCTTCGAGTGTGCTCCCGGAACTGCTTCAAGTAGCGGGCGCTCGATTATGCGCCGGTACGGATGAATAGCTGATTGGATTCAGAAACTCGCGTTGCTGCGGGACAGGGCTACCTTGGCTGTCGAGTCGAGGTGTGACCCAGAACGTTTACGGCAAGAGCTCGTGGGAAGAGCGGTGGAAGCGGTGACGCGCGCTGTGGAAGCGGTTTCCGCTGCCGCTCAGATCGCAGAGAAGGATGCCAAACCGGATCAGCGTGAGTCTTTCAGCGACAAGTGGCTGCCCCTGTGGGTGCCCCTAGCAAGAAGCTAAAATTGGCAAGTTGTTGAAAGTATTTGGTCGGCCCTAGCGGACGATTTTAGAACTTTCACTTTCCTATCCATGGCTGTAGAGGGCTTCGAGGAGCTCACAGATCGGAATGGCTGGTGAGGAGGGGACTTACTTATCACTCATCATCAGAGCCGAAGGCCTGCTCAGCACTCAATCGTTTGTGTCTACGCTCCAAGAAGTCATGCGGCACGAGCCCGCGCTTTAGCATCTCTAGATAGTTGCCGCCGGTCGCGGTGCTTGGTGCGGTCACTGCGCCTAAGAGATTGGCTCCACAGGTCCGCATTCTTCTTGTGGAACGATTCTCATTTCTGGTGTTGCGATTCTCCAAAAGGAGAACGCAGCACTGTGAATGTTCTAGGAGAACGACATGGATACCAGGGATGAAAAACCAGTTTCTCTGACCCGCGAGCAACTTTATGCAGAGCTTCGTCGGCTCGACTGGGCAAAAGGGCTGAGCGAGGAAACGTTTGCGGCGATCACGAACACGGCGCAGTGGGTCGAATTTCGCACTGGCGACGTGGTCATTGAAGTCGAATCAGAGATTACCCACGTGTGCTTCCTTATCACGGGCCGAATGCAAGGAACGCTCTACGATTTGTTGGGCAAAGAGATTCAGAAGGATACTTTTGTCCGAGGTTCTGTCATCGGATTGTTTGCCGTCGGCTTATCCGACCGCTCTCACGTGCAAGTCGAGGCTACTGAGCCTTCGACGGCCATACGATTGACGCTATCGGACCTGCTTCAACTCGCCGCCAAGCATGCAGACTTTCAACTCGCCATGTTCGGCTTGGCAGCCAATATATTCAAACGATACGTGATGGATATCGACCGTTCCCGCCCGAAGCCATCCGTCGTGGGTATTGTTCATCACTCCGAGGCGAGCCGTCCGCTTGTTAGTCGATTGGCGCGTCGGCTTCGAGACCTGAACGAGTCTCCTTGTATTGCCGGCGACGACGAGCGCTGGAAACCGGATGAAGATATCCCCTTTATGTTGCTGGTTGGAGACGACGAGCGACAGAGCATTCTTAAAGAGTGGGCCTCGCATAGGCGGCTACTGGTGGATGTTCGCGCCGACCATTCACCCGAGGCCATGAGGCGGTTCTTCAGTTATATCGACATAGCGCTTTGGTGTGTTCGGCCGCAAGATACGCAGGCGGCCGTACATCTCCTGCAAGAGCTGGAGAACAGCGTACCCAAATGGCGAGACAAGATCCGGATTGTGTGGCTTCTCGACGCCGACACCCCAATCGCTCCGTTTGTGCCGGAGTTGTATGAACTCGCCGAACGAGATTTCAAGCTCACGCTTGACGCTCCGGGAGCAAACCAGGGCAGTCTACTGCAGCACGGATTCGACCGCATCGTTCACCATTTGCGCGGCGTCCAGATTGGTTTGGCACTGGGAGGTGGCGCAGCTCGCGGCATGGCTCATCTTGGGGTACTCAAAGCCCTGGAGCAGCAGGGCATATACATCGACATGCTGGCGGGTACGAGCGCTGGGGCGCTGACGGGAGTTATGTACGCAGCTGGCTTAGATCCTGATTATGCTGCCCGTTGTTTCAAGACCGATTTGCAACCGTCGTGGTTCTTTCGACAGCTGCCCGCTGGCGGTTACTGGTATTTGCTTTACAAGTACAGACGAAACCAGTTCGATCCCATGCTGCGGAAATACCTAGATCGAGCCAGGCTGGAGCAACTGACTCTTCCCATGTTTGCAGTCTCCGTCGATCTCGTCGAAGGAGCACCGCTGGTGCGCGAGCGTGGCGATGCGACCATCGCCGTCCTGGAGAGTATCAACCTTCCTCCCCTTTCGCTTCCTATCGTTCGCTCAGGCGAAGCGTTGGTGGATGGCGGGTTGCTCAACAACATTCCCGCCAACGTGCTGGTAGCCAAGGGATGCAACTTTGTCATCGCATCGAGTGTCACAGCCAAGCTGGAGAAAGACTTTATAGAAATCCGCTCCAAGGGGCGTTCGCGCAGCAATCGTTTCTTCTCAAGCATTCAAGTGATCATGCGACAGAACATGATCCAAGGCTACAACATGAACTCCGTTGGGATACAGCCGGCAGACTTTGTGGTCGCGCCCGATGTGACCTCGTTTGATATATCGGAATTCACTCGGGTCGATGAAATGGCGCTGATCGGGGAAATGACGACCAATGCAACCATCGCAAAGCTGCGCAAGATGCTGAGTAACCTTGATTCTAAACTCTTCGAGAGTTCAGCAGCTCCATCTAGTGTGACGAGCGATGGTGACGTAAGCGGGACTAGATACCCTCACCAAGCCGCATGATGAACAGCGACTCGATTTCATCAAGACGACGGTTTGTTGGAGGATCCGTCTTTCTCATTTCCGGCCGCAAGGGCTGTGCTCCGCAAATATTACGTGTCGCTCTGAAAATGAATGAAGTTTTCGCTAAAGTTGCGGACTAGTGCCGAATGCCATGCGAGTGGTGGTGATGCGATGATTGGAACCCGATGCGCGAATTCTTCAAGGGAATCTGGGCTGCGGTTGTTGTTCTCGGCAATTTGGTTCGTGATGGAATCCAGTTTCTGAGGTCATGTGTCTCCTCCCGAACTTCTCTGGTCGCCGAGAATCTGTTCCTGCGCAAGCAATTATCCTTTTATCAAGAGCATCAGATCAGACCTCGGCGGCTCACGGATTCCGCTCGCGTGGCTTTGGTCTTCTGGTCCAGATTATTCCAGTGGCGGTCCGCTCTCCTCATCGTCAAACCTGCGACCTTGATCGGCTGGCACCGCAAGGCGTTCAGGCTCTTGTGGAAATGGAAATCCCGACCCGGCCGCCCGCCCTTGCCAAAGGACCTCCGCCAACTCATTGCTGAAATGGTCTGTGACAATCCCACCTGGGGCCAGGAGCGCATCGCCGATGAACTCTGGCTGAAACTCGGCATCCGAGTCTCGCCGCGAACGGTGCGAGCATACTGGCCGGGAGACGGTCCATCGATTCCGCCGCGAGCACGATCGCAGACTTGGAACACTTTTGTGCGAAACCACGCTCAGGTGCTGCTGGCCTGTGACTTCTTCGTAGCGGTGACAGTGCGGTTCCGCATCCTTTATGTATTGGTGGTGATGGAGATCGGTTCCCGCCGCGTGGTTCGCATCAGTGTGACTGAACACCCCACCGCCGAGTGGACGATGCAACAGCTGCGGGAGGCGAGCGAGCACTCCTACCGATTTCTGATCCACGATCGACATGCAACCTTCTCCACTGAACTGGATGAAACGGTTCGGAACTTGGGGATCTCGGTTCTGAAGAGTCCAGTTCGAACCCCGACAGCAAATGCATTCTGTGAACGACTGATTGGAACGGTATGTCGCGAGTGTCTCGATTACATGATTCCAATCAACGAGCGCCATCTTCGCCAAATTGTTCGTGCGTGGGTCTCACATTACAATCGCGGACGACCTCACTCCAGCTTAGGGCCGGGAATACCCGATCAGCTCCAGGCATGTCCGCCTCATCGCGCACACGGGCACCGACTGGCAGTAGGAGAAGCTGTTACACGGATTCCTGTTTTGGGCGGGCTGCATCATGAATACAAGCTGAATCATGCGGCTGCATAGCGTCAACGTAGTTTTTGCGGAGGACAGCCCGACAGCCTCGGCGGTTCGCACCCAGTTCGAACCCTGAATCGTGAAGTAGATGTAGGCGTTGGGGTCGGTCTCCCAGCCTTTGCACTTGAGCACCCAGCCCGGCTGGCCACCGCCGCCGGCGTTGCCGCCGCGCGGGACGGAGTCGCCGAACGTGCCGTTGGGGTACTGCGGGTACTCCTCCAGGTAGCCGACGCGCTCGAGCCGCTCCTGGTCGCGGAGCTTGACGCGGCAGAGATTCAGCACTGCTTCCTGCATGGACATGAACACCCTCTGGCCCTTGCCAGTCTTCTCACGCTGCATGAGAGCGGCGAGGATGCCGATCAAGAGGTGCATGCCGGTGTTGCTGTCGCCGAGCGCGGCACCGCTGACCGTCGGCGGGCCGTCCCAGAAGCCCGTCGTCGAGGCGTTGCCACGGCGCACTGGGCGACGTTCTCGTACGACTTGACGTCGGTGAAGGGCGAGCCATCGGGGAAGCCCTTGACCACGCCGAGGATCAGGCGCGGGTTGAGCTCATGGATATGCTCCCAGGTGAAGCCCTGGCGGTCGAGCGCGCCCGGCGCCATGTTTTCGATCATCACGTCGGAGCGGCGGATCAGACCCTCCAGGATCGCCTTACCTTCGGGCGTCTTGGTGTTGATCTCGAGCGACCGCTTGTTGCTGTTCACCATGGTGAAGTACAGCGCGTCCGCGTTCGGGATGTCGCGCAACTGGATTCGGGTGTTGTCTCCGGTGTGCATGCGCTCGACTTTCAGGACGTCGGCGCCCAACCACGCCATTAACTGCGAACACGCCGGTCCGGACTGCACGCCGGTGTAGTCGATAACTTTGATTCCTTCAAGAGGTAAATTCACGATCACAATCTCCTTGTGCTTGCTTAGTTCTCACCGAGCCGCATCTGTACATTCGCACGCTGTTCTAAATTCGGGAATGTGAGCAACGGCTAGCTCACAGTGATTAAGCTGGAGACGACGTCATCTCCTTCACTCGTGACACCTAGGCATGAAGACGGTCATGGTGAGTGGGCACAAGGACTACTCTTGTGCACATTCAGGAATCCCGATCTGGTACGCGGCGCGAGGCCCGTTGAATTCAGCGCAGACCAAACCGGATCAGAGGCACACACGGAAAGCTAGTGCGCTACCACGGAAGTAAAAACCGATCGTGCCCACCAACGACTACTCCGAGCGCGGTTCCACGAAGTGGTGTGCCGAAAGTAAGCCACCCCCCTGCGACTTCGGCAGCGCGGGCTCACATAGGACGCGGAGTGGGCGCTCCTGTTGACAGATTTGACCAGCTGAAATGAAGAGAGTTCGCCAGCTCAAATTCACTGGTGTCCGCGGAACAGTGAATTAACAGTGAATTTATCCGCGAATTGATCAGTGAATTTTTTTTCAAAGGGATGCGAGCAACGGACAGCTTGCGCAACCGCCTGCTGCGTCAAGGATTATCGGAAATCTGCGATTCTTACCCGCCACCAGAACAGTGAAGAACAGTGAATGATCAGTGAATTCTGAAATTCCTCGTCCGTTGCTCGCACCAAAGTCCGATGATTGCGACGCGCAACCTCCTCGAGGCCTGCGGGTTCCAAAATGAAATTTTCGTTGACCTGGAATCTTGACTCGTGGTACCACCGAACTATGTTCGGTGCTGAGGGATGGCCTCTCCGGACACGACAATCAGGACTCTCCAGAAAGCGTTCTTCGTCACCTGCGAACGCAACATGACCATAACGCAGGACGACATTCCAAACGGGCGACTTATCTGCCAATTCGGCATTGCGCAAGTTCGGCCAGCCGAGTTCGTGATCTCAGAACCCCCTGCGGTAGCGGGCGGGTGCCTTTGATGTTGCGGATAGGCGGCTGCCTTAGGCGGGTGCCTTACCCAAAAACTTGCCGCCTGCTTAGAAGATAGATGATCATCGCGCCGCCAATCGGAAGACCAATGAGAGTGCGCCAGTCATGGCCGACGAACGCATTGATGGCATCGCCAGCAGGTTCACACTGAGAATCGCGCGCACCATGATGTAGCCCCAGCGAGCGCAACGCCACAAACCGAAAGCGCTGTGGCACGCACAATGCGACTACCACCATCAGGAGCACGGCCCACAACCCAAGCACCGCCAATCCCTCATGCGCGCGAGGATTCACTCGCGATAGCGAATCCAGGAAGCTGCCGGGAAACAGAAACATGAAGGCAGAAAGCTGTCATTTTGATTTTGTCGCCGTTTTCCCTCGCGTCCGCCCTTCGTTTTGGCTTGAGGTCTTGGCTTCCTACTCGTCTTACACCTTCGGTAACGCCGGGAATCACACTTCAGCCTTGCGGCTGGGAGCAGCAACGGAAAACAATCATCTATTATGCGTGGACTGGCAAGTCTCGTCTTGGTTGCCGGCATTATGCTCGCCATCTACTGCTTCTATTTCAAGCAGATGCCCACAACCAATCCCGGCACAGCGCCGACCCAAGCCATCAACCTTACCGGTGTGCGCATGGATCTGCTGCGCATTGCGCAGTGCTGCGCCTGACCATCGAGCCGGACGGCAGCGTGTCGATGTACGTGCTGCAGTCGAGTGACATGGATGCCCCGGATCTCGCCACTCAGGTGGTGAGTCGCGTCAAGACGATCAATTTCCGCGGTAAGGACGGCGTGCAGGCTGTGACGATCACATACCCGATAGACTCCCTGCCGGCGACGTGATGACGGTGCAAGACGAAATGCAAACTAGGAGATTAGGAATCATCTGATTAGCTAAATTTTTCGACGCGATTCTGACAAAGGCAAGGCAATCGAAAGATGGCTGCGCAAAGTCACCGGTCTAATGGGCTCCGGGGGCCCTATGACGGCGGGACCGCCGGAATCCAGTCCACTGCGTGGACTGCCTCGGTCCCACCCGCCGACGAATTGCTTGGTAGTGGGAACGAGGGCGTACATGACTTCCAGCGGCGCAATTCGTGTGAGGGGCTACGGCTGGATCAAGATCCTGCTGTTCACCTGCGCAGTGTCGCTGCTGACCGCCGTCCCAGCGCGGGCGCAGTCCGTCGGCGGTTGTGTCGCCAATTTCGGCGGCGTGATAGATGGCTTTGTCAACCCTGCTCCTCCCTCGCAGATCAACATCGACGGCAATTGCACGATCCGGAATTTTCCGGCGTCCAACCCGCTGACCAGCAACATCAGCTTCGTTGGCACCCTCAGGGGGGTGCTGGTCATCTTCGACAACGTCGTTTACACGGGCAACATGTCTTGCGACGCCGTTCACCAAAACAAGCTCTGGTTCGTCAACGGCTCGTCTAGCACGCTCAAGCAGAGCTGCCAGAACCTGCTGATCCCCGTTGAGAAGATCGAGAAGGCGAATCCGCCGGGCCCGCCCTTCGTCACAGTCGGCGTCCCCTTCACTTGGAAGCTGACGATCCCGGTCTTGTTCGACCCGGCCACCGGCACGGTCGTCGACTTCCAAGGGTCACCGAACGATCTGCACAGCATCAAGGTCATCGACGACCTCAACGCCACGGGCGTGGACCTCACATACGTGAGCCACACCATCACCTGGCTCGACAACGGCACGCCGGTGCCGCACACGTTCACCAACGTCGGCAACGTGCTCACGTTCGACAACATCCCCATCGTTACGGCTGGTCGACAGTTCATCATCAACCTCACGGTCGTCCTGAACAACACCCCGGTGAACGCCCCGGGGAAGCAGTTCATCAACACCGCCAACTGGCAGTTCGGGCGGCTCATCGACGGCGTGTTCTATCAGCCCCTGCCGGGCGAGTCGGGTGTCACGCCACCGTTGACCATTGCCGCACCCAATCTTGTACTGACCAAAACGGGACCAGCGACGATGAGCCCCGGGCAGTTAGGGCAGTTTGGTCTTGACGTCCAGAATACCGGCGCGAGCGACGCATGGAACGCCACGATCCTTGATCGGCTCCCCAGCGGTCCGAGCGGCGGTATGTGCAACACGACACCCCAGGTGCTCAGCGCACAGGTCTTCCAGGCGGATGGAGTCACTCCGGTTGTCGGCAAGGGGCCTCTGGTTGCGGGTACCGATTTTTCGCTCAACTACAGCAAGCCCACCTGCGAGCTCACGCTAACCATGCTCACGGCGGCCGCCACCATCAGCCAGAACCAGCGTTTGATCATCAATTACCGAACCCAGCTCGACGCGAACAGT